>JASGFV010000038.1:0-21706 GCA_047605365.1 Gordonia sp. (in: high G+C Gram-positive bacteria) | reverse complement strand
GCGCGGCGATCACCGTCAGCAGATACGCGATGGTCACCATGTCGCCGGGGGTGGAGCTGCCGCGGGACACCTGCCACGATCCGATCGCGAGCACCGCGAACACCCCGAAACTGGGTATCGCCTCCAGCACCGGATCGAACGCGGCTCGCAGCCGGCCGAGCCGGATCGAGACGTCTCGCAGTTCCCGAGACTTCGCCGCGAAACGCTCCGTCTCGGCGTCGGCGCGACCGAGAGTCTTGACCACCAGGGCGCCGTCGAACGACTCGTGCGCCACCTGGCTGAGCTCGGCGCGAACCACCTGCTGCCGCGCGGTGAGCGCGGCCGACCGGGAGTGGTGCACCACGGTGACGATCGCCGTCAGCGGGATCACCAGCAGGCCGGCGGCGGCCATCAGAGGATCCACCAGGAGCATCTGCACCACCGCGAACACCACCATCACAGCGACACCCACCCCCATCGGGAGTTCGGACAGCGGCGACCATGCGGCCTCGACGTCGGAGCTCGCATTGGACAGCACCTGACCGGTGGGCCGTCGCTGCAACGCGGAGACGGGCATCGCCAGATACTTGGCGGTGACCCGGCGACGATAGGCCGACTGCAGCCGGAACTGCATCACCTTCGCGCCGAGCCACCGACTGAAGATGCCGGTCGCCCGCAGCAGGGCCAGGCCGCCGAAGACCGCCGGCACTGTCAGCAGGAGTCCGGTGGCGGGCATTCGCCCGGAGTCGAGCGCAGGCAGCAGGACATCGCTCGTCGCCCAGCCCAGCGCCCACGCGTCCAACGAGGTGAGCGCACCGAAGACGACGCTCCCGGCGGCCGCGACAGCGAAGATCCGAGGCTGTTCGCGCACCGCGACGCCCAGGATGCGCACCCCGTCGCGGAGCCGGGCGCGGCGCGACTCCGCGAGTTCGTCGAGCCGGGCGTCGTCGGTCGTGTCGGTCCCGGAGTGAGTGATGACGTTCTCCCGTCGGTGGATCAGCTGTGGTCCAGCGGTCAGTCGAGCGCAGGTTCCGGCGCGAAGTACAGGTGCGGGCGACCGTTGCGGTCGTGGCGTGCGACGTCGATCTCGTACACGTCGCGGATCAGATCCGGGTCGAGAACCCGGCCGGGTTCGCCGGAAGCCACCACCGCCCCGCGCCGCAGCAGGGTGAGCCGATCACAGTACCGGCCCGCGAGGTTGAGGTCGTGCAGCACCGCGATCGTCGTCGCCCCGAGTTCCCGCACCAGATCCAGCAGCTCGTGCTGGAAGCGGACGTCCAGATGGTTAGTCGGCTCGTCGAGCAACAGGTGCGGCGCACCCTGCGTGATCGCCCGGGCGAGCGCCACACGCTGACGCTCGCCGCCCGACAGCGACCCGACCGTGCGGTCGACGAGGTGCGTGACGCGGACGCGCCGCAGTGCTCGCTCGGCGACGTCCCAGTCCTCGTCGGTGAACCTCGACCACGGGCCGCGCAGCGCGATCCGGCCGAGCATCACCGACTCGATCACCCGCAACTGCCCCGGAGAGTCCTGATGCTGGGTGACCAGCGCGACCCGGCGAGCGAGGTCAGACGGATTCACCGCCCGGGTCTCCCAGGCGTGGTCGTCGATCCGGACTGAGCCGCTGTCCAGACGCTGCAGGCCGGCGATCGCCCGCAGCAGGGTCGTCTTCCCGCTGCCGTTGGGCCCGACGATGCCGAGGACTGCACCGTCGTCGACGGCGACGCTCGCCCCGTCGACGGCGGTCGCGTCGCCGAACCGGACCACCGCCGACTTCACTTCGATCATCGACGCATCAGTTCCCGGCGGCCGCGGGGACCTTGGCGAGCTGCTCGGACAGGAACTCGAGACCGCTGACCGAGCCCGGCCCGGCCGGATCGAGCGCCGCGACCGGCACCGCGATGATGCGTCCGGCCTTCACCGCGTCGATCGAGGCGACGCCGGGCACGGCCTCGAACTGCTTGCGCGCGGTCGCGGCGTCGCTGGTCTCCGAGTACACCACGATCACGACCTGCGGATCGGCGTCGACCAGCGACTCGGCGCTGACCTCGAACCCGCGGCCCGGCTTGTCACCGTAGACGTTGGTCAGGCCGAGCTGCTTGATCTGTGCGTCGGCGATGCTGCCGGTGCCGTAGCTCGACAGCGCACCGCCGTCAGCGCGCGGGTAGACGAACGCCGCCTTCGTCAGGCCGAGCGTGTTGGGCTTGACGGCCGCGACGCGCTTGCGCATGTCCTCGACCGAGCCGGCGGCGGTGTCGGGATGGCCGAAGATCTTCCCGAACACCTCGACCTGCTTGTAGGCGTCGTCGAAGGAGACCTTGGCGGGCGGGTTCGCGCACCACGCCGGAGGCACGTACATCGGAATGCCGACCTCGGCGAGGCTGTCGGGACTGATTGCCTGGTTGCCGTAGCCGATGACCAGATCGGGACCGATGTCGACGACCTTCTCGCGGTTGAGGTCGGAGCTCGTCACCTGCGAGACCACCTGCGGGATCTGCTTGAGCCGGGAGCGCACTGCATCGCTGAGGTAGGTGCTCTCCGGGTTTCCGGTGTAACTGCCGAGCTGGCCGAGACCGCCGGCCTCCTCGATCGACGGCGCGGTCACCGTCGACAGCATCAGGACGTTCTTCGGCCGAGACTTGATGGTCAGCGCCTGACCGCAGTTGTCGACGGTGACCGGGTAGCCCGACCCGGCGCCGGCGGCGGCCCGATCGTCGCTGCGCTCACCGCAGGCGGCGAGAGACACCGTGAGCGCGGCGACCGCGACGGCGGTCACCAACTGGCGCTTGCGACTCAGGCTGGGGACGCTCGGGCTGGCAGGACTCCGGCTGGGGAGATGAGAGGGCATCGACGTTCTTTCTGTTCCGGTGATTCGATTCAGGGGGTCACACTCCGTCGCGCATTCGCGCGACGTGGCGGATGAGTAGCGGAGTGCCGACCAAGGCGGTGACGATGCCGATCGGCAGATCCTGCGGATAGAGCACGGTGCGTGCGACGACGTCGCTGATCACCAGGAAGCTCGCTCCGATGAGGGCCGCGGCCGGGATCAGCGCGCGGTGGGCGGTCCCGACCAGCCTGCGTGCCAGATGCGGCACCACCAGGCCGACGAATCCGATGGCGCCCACCGCGGACACGGTGACGCCGATCAGCGCCGCGCACAGCAGCAGCAGACGCCGTCGTGTGCGGTCCGGCCGGATCCCGAGGCTCTGCGCGGTCTCGTCGCCGAGGTCGAGAGCGTCCAGGCTCCGGGTGGACGTCATCAGCACGGCGACGCCGATCACGACTACCGCGGTCAGTACGAGCAACGACTGCTTCGACGCCAACGCCAGGGAGCCGAGCAGCCAGAACATCACGGTCCGCGCCCCTTCTGGGGTGTCGGAGGCGAAGATCAAGAAGCTGGTTGCGGCCTGCAGCAGATATCCGACGGTGACACCCGCCAGCAGCATCCGCATGGCCGTCGGCCGCCCGCCGGAATGCGCGAGCATCAGTACTAGGACGGTGGCGAGCGCGGCGCCGGCGAAGGCGCTGCCGGCCAGGCCGAACGCCCCGACCAGCAGACCGCCGCCGAAGAGGATGACCGCTGCCGCGCCGGCCGACGCCCCCGCGCTGACGCCGAGGATGTACGGGTCGGCGAGCGGATTGCGCACCAGCGTCTGCAACGTCGCGCCGCATACCGCCAGGGCCGCACCGGCGACCAGTCCGACCAGGACGCGCGGAAGCCTGATGTCGAGCACGATCGCTTCTTGCCTCGGCGTCCAGAGCGTCGGGTCGCCCCAGGAGAAGGCCCGCCAGCAGAGGATGCGCAGCACGGTCAGCGGGTCGACGGACGACGACCCGATGACGATCGCCGCGAGCGTGCTAGCCAAAACCAGTACGACGAGGACGATCAGCCAGGTCCGTCGACCCTTGCCGCGGTGGATCGCGCGCAGATCCGGTCCGGGCGACGCGACGACGGCGTCGTCGTCGATGGTCGTGTTCACTGTCTCTTCTTCTGTTCTCTGCCGTCCGGCGAAACGGGTCATCGGACTCGCCACCTCGCGGTCTCGGCCCGATCGGCACAGAACCGCCGATAGGTGTGGCTGCTCTGCAGAAGCTCGTCGTGTGCGCCCTGCGCCTCTACGCCGCCTGCGCCGTCGAGCACGACGATGTGGTCGGCCCCGGCGATGAAGCTCATCCGGTGCGCGACGACGACCCGCGTCTGCCCGTCGCACGATTCGGCCAGGGTGCGCTGCACGAGGGATTCGTTCTCGACGTCGAGTGCGGCGGTCGCCTCGTCGAGCAGCATGATCGGCGCCTTCTTCAGAAGCGCCCTGGCGATGGATAGTCGCTGACGCTCGCCGCCGGACAGCGTGCTGCCGCCCTCGCCGACCGAACTGGCGAAACCGGACGGGAGGCGATCGGCGATCTCGGTCACTCCGGCCGCTTCCGCGGCGGCGAGGACCTCGTCGTCGGAGGCGTCCGGACGGCCCAGTCGGATATTCTCCAGCAGGTCGTCTTCGAAGAGGTAGACCTCTTGGAAGACCATCGAGAGCCGGTCGGCGACGTCGCGCTCACGTAGGTCGCGGAGGTCGACGCCGCCGATCCGGACCGCACCTGAGTCGACGTCCCAGAATCGGGCGATCAACCGCAGGATCGTGCTCTTCCCGGATCCGCTGGGTCCGACGATCGCCGTGGTCTTGCCTGCTGGGATCGTCATCGACAGCCCGCGCAGCACCGGGTCGCCGTCGTCCCGATAGCCGAAGGTGACGTCGTCGAACTCGATTCCCGCATCGACGGGCGTCGCCGATGCTTCCGGCTCGGGCAGCGGCTCCTGCGACAGCACGGCGTCGAGGTCGGCGACGGCGATCTTGGCCAGTTCGATTCCCCTGCCGTGGGGCAAGAAGCGCAGCACCATGCCGGACAGCACGGTCATCGTGGTGAGCAGCCCGGCGTATGCACCCAGCGTGAGACGCCCGCCGAACAGCTGTGCCGTGGCGACCGCGACCGCGGCGCCGAGGAATGCGTACACGATCAGGTTCATCGCGGTGGAACCCCAGCCGCGACGGTTCTCGGAGGTCGCCTTGACCCGGGCCTGCTCGTCGATGGAACGACGTACCGCCTGTTCGGCGAGTGATCCGGGACCGGCGGCGCGCACCGCGGGTTGTCGTTGCGCGAACTCCAGGACCCGGGCGCTGCCCTCATCGTCGGTGAGGTCGACGTCGCGTTCGATCCGGTAGTTGACGTGGTGCACCCATCGGTACACCGCGTACACCACGACGAGCCCGACTGCGGCGACCACGCCGACCGGTGGAGCGACGACGATCAGCCCGATCACGCACAAGGCCGGCGACAGCAGGCCGCGGGCCATCGTGCGCACCAGACCGCCTGGGGCGTTCGCGGCCATCGGCACTCCGCGGCTGGCGATGGCCGCGACCGTGCCGGCCCGGTCGGCGGTGAAGTAGCCGAGCGGCGCGCGGGTCAACTGCTCGGCGAGCAGTTGATGCATGCGCACGATGTGGTGCCGGGCGTCGCGCGACACCCTCATGCTCGTCATCAGCTCCAGCACCACCATCACCACGGCGAGGCCTGCCGTCCACAGCACTGGAGGCCACGCCGACGACGGGTCCGGCGACATGAGCCGTTCGACGACGGGGATCATCAGCAGCAGGATCGCCGCCACCACCGCAGAGTTCACCGAGACCAGCGCCAGGAGCACGGCCAGCGACCTGCGAGACCGGCCGTCGCCCAGCCGGAACAGCGAACGGATCACGCGTGCACTCCTCTGAGTCGGTCGCGGGCGCCCTGATACGACGCCCAGGTCCGCGCGTAGGCGCCGGAGGCGGCGAGCAGATCGTCGTGGCGGCCCGCCTCCAGGATCCGGCCGTCGCACAGCACCAGGATCTGATCGGCGTCGGCGACGGTGTGCAGCCGGTGCGCGATCGCGAGCAGCGTTCGGCCGCGCGTCAGCTCGGAGAGCGCCCGCTGCACGTCGGCTTCGGAATCGGGATCGGCGTAGGCGGTCGCCTCGTCGAGCACCAGCACGGGCGCGTCGGTGAGGACGGCGCGGGCGATGGACAGTCGCTGTTGCTGGCCTCCGGACGGCTCGACGTCCTGTCCGATCACCGTGTCGTAGCCGTGCGGCAGGGCGACGATCCAGTCGTGGATCTGCGCGGCGCGGGCGGCGGCGTGCACATCGTCGAGCGTCGCGTCCGGCCGAGTGAGCGCGATGTTGTCGCGGATCGACAAGCGGAACATGTAGGGCTGCTGGAACACGAATCCGACCTGACGGTAGAGGTGATTCCGGTCGACGTCACGCAGGTCGGCGCCACCGAGCCGAACGCTGCCGCGGTCGGGATCGACGAGTCTGGGCAGCAGCGCAGCGAAAGTCGACTTGCCGGAGCCGGACGGACCGACCAGGGCGGTGAACGTCCCGGGCGCGAGGACCGCGTCCACGCCGTCGAGCGCGACGGGGCCGTCGGGGTACTGAAAACGCACCCCGTCGACGTCGACACCGGTCTGGCCGCCGCACGAGACGACGCCCGAGTCCCGCTGAACGGGCAGCGCGAAGAAGTCTTCGAGATCTACGGCCGCCGCATTGGCATTGCGGAACTGGTGGATCATGCCCACTGCGATCGAGACCGGGGCGGCGAGACTGGCTGAGACGATGAGCGACGGAGCAGCCAGCACTGCGTCGAGCTCTCCGCGCGTGACCAGGCAGACGAAGCCGGCGCCCATCACTGCGACGGCGAACATGGGCGAGCTGAACGCACCCATGAACGCGAACCCGGTGCGCGTCGCGTCGACCCAGTCCTGATAGGCCTTGGCCATCGCCTGCGAGGTCTCACGGAAGCGCGGATAGGCGCGGTTTCCGGCGCCGAAGACCTTGAGCGGTTCGATACCGCGGACCGCTTCGACCGACGCGGCGTTCAGGTCGCCGAGTCTGGTCGCGTAGTCGCGCGCCCGCTCGGTGCGGCCCCGGAGCACAGCCGGCAGCGTCAGCGCCGACAGGGTCAGCGGGATCAGCGCGAGCAGACAGAGCCAAGGGTCCCACCAGCCCAGCAACGCCAGTCCCGCGATCGGGGTGATGATCGACGCGGCGAGGTCGGGCACGAGATGCGCGACCAGTTCGTGCACACGGAACACGTCGTCCTGGACGAACTTCTTGACTCGGCCCGAGCCGTTACGGGAGAACCAGTCGAGAGGCAGGCGAAGGAGATGCCCGATCTGACGATGACGCAGCGATCGGCCGAACCGGATGTCGGCGTGGTGGGCGACCGACGACGCCTGGCGGGTCAGCAGTTCGCCGGCCGTGGTGGCGGAGACGAGCACGGCCACCAGCAGCCATATGCGAGCCTCGCCCTCACCAGTGCGCTGCCAGTCGGCCAGCGCCTGCAATATCCACCAGACGATGAGTGCCTGCGAGACCTTGACCAGCGCACCCGTCCCACCGAGGACGCCGGCCCAGACGATGGCCGGTCGCTCGCTTCTGGCCAGCTGCCAGAAGGTGATTCGGGGCCTCTGCGCAATGGCGTCGCCCTGCTCGGGCAGGTCGTCGGACAAGACCCTCCTTAGTGAATTCCTCATCTGGTGCACTGGCGGTGCAGCGCCGGGGTTCGTGCGCTCGCGCACGCAGCACGGCCGCCTCCGCGAATCGGCTTCTGCGCAGTTCAAACCCCGATGGGGCGGTCGCCTGGCGATCACTCCATCGGGGTCTGGCTTCGCGATCTATCGCGAGCTTCCGGTGCCGAACGGCAGCAACGCCATCTCCCGGGCGTTGCGGACCGCGGTGGCGAGCTGACGCTGCTGCTGCGGCGACAGTCCGGTCACCTGGCGCGAGCGGATCTTTCCGCGCTCGGTGAGGAACCGCCGGAGGACCTCGGTGTCCTTGTAGTCGAAGGTCAGGCGCGGATCTGCCTTGCGGCGCTTCTTGGGCGCGGCGGCGTTCTTGGTACGTGGTCGCATCAGGAGTCACCAGCTCGACTTCGAGATGCCGGGCAGTTCACCGCGGTGGGCCATCTCCCGGAATCGCACGCGCGACAGTCCGGCTTTGCGCAGGTAGCCGCGGGGGCGACCGTCGACGGCGTCGCGGTTGCGCAGCCGGGTGGCGCTGGCGTCGCGCGGCTGGCGGATCAGCTCGGCCTGCGCGGCGGCGCGGGCCTCGGGCGTGGCAGCGGGGTCGACGATGATCCGCTTGAGTTCGCGGCGCCGGTCGGCGTACTTGGCGACCAGTTCGCGGCGACGCTCGTTGGCCGCGATCTTGGACTTCTTGGCCATCAGCGGTCCTCTCGGAATTCGACGTGCTTGCGCACGATCGGGTCGTACTTGCGCAACACCAGCCGGTCGGGGTCGTTGCGTCGGTTCTTGCGGGTCACGTACGTGTAGCCGGTGCCGGCGGTGGACCGGAGCTTCACTACGGGGCGCAGATCGGTGCTCTTGGACATCAGAACTTCTCCCCTGCGGTCCGCATGCGTGCGACCACGGCGTCGATGCCGTCGCGGTCGATGATCTTGATCCCCTCGGTGCTCACTCGCAGCCGTACCTTGCGTCGTTCACTCGGCACCCAGTAGGTGCGGCGCTGCACGTTGGGCCGCCACTGACGTGACGTCCGACGGTGCGAATGCGACACCTGCTTGCCGAACCCGGGGACCTTGCCGGTCACCTGGCATCTCGCTGACACTTCCTACTCCTTGCTATCGGTAACGATTCGCATTAATGCTCGCCGCGACGCTACAGTGTCGACATCACTGTTGACAACCGATCGCAACAAGGAGCGCCGTTGAATCCCGTCGACCGCACCCCGGTGCAGCTGATCACCGGCCTGGACCGCTTCGCCGTCGTCCGGGTCGCGAACTGCCTCACCCGCCCAGGCACCGCGCTGATCAGCCTTGATCTGCGCGGCGTCGACACCGGCCACGTCGTGCGCGCCGTCCGGCGCATCCGCCGCGACGGCAGCGAGCACTTCACGCTCGACGACCTCGAACTGGAGCACGGCTGCGCGTCGTGCACCATCCGGCTGGACCTGCTGCCGCTGCTGCGGACGCTGAGCCGGGACCCCGAGGTGGAGCGCATCGTGGTCGCGCTGGACCCGACGATCGAACCCGAACCGCTGGCTGTCGAGGTGCTGACCACCATCGTCGACGTCCCCGGCCTGCCGTCGGCTCCCGCGGCCGACGATGTCGCGATCGACGCCGTGATCTGCGCGATCGACGCCGCGACGTGGCTGCCGCACGCGACGGGCGACGAGACCGCCTACGAGGCCGGCGTCTCCGCGATCGAGGACGAGCGCACCCTCGCGCAGATCGCCGTCGCACAGACGCGGTTCGCCGACGTGATGATCGTCGAGTTCGCCGACCGCATGGACTCCGCGTACGACCTGGCCCGCCTGCACGCGACGTTGCTCCGCCTCAACCCGCTGGCCGCAATGCGCACGCTGAACAGTCAGAACACGGTCTCGCCCGCGGTCATGGAGTCGGCGCTCGCCGACATCCCGGACGGCACGCCGCGCGGGCGGCCGCATCGCCCGTTCGATCCGCTGCTCGCCGGCTACCCGGATCTGACCAGCGACTGCGGCATCGCCCTGCTCACTTTCGAGACCAACCGCCCGTTCCATCCGGAGCGGCTTCACGACGAGTTCGACTGCCTGCTCGACGGCGTCGTGACCGCCCGCGGCCGGATGTGGCTGGCCGCCAATCCGGACGACGTACTGTGGCTCGAGTCGGCGGGCGGCGCCCTGGGCGTGGCCCGCGTCGGCTCATGGCTCGCGGCGGCCGCCGACGGCGGCGAGAGCGTCGACCCCTTCGACGTCGACCCCGAATACCGCGCGCTCGCCGCACTGCACTGGGATCCGGTCTTCGGCGACCGGCACACCAGTCTGACCGTGCTGACGCATCGCGCGGAGCCCGCCGAGATCGACGCCGCGCTCACCCGCGCCCTGGTCACGCACGAGGAGTTCGCGCGCGGCCCCGAGTATCTGGCCTCGCTGCCGTCGCCGTTCGGCGATGAGCACACCGATCCGTGCGACGACATGGATCCGATCGACCCCACCGCATCTGACGTCCGGTCGTCGACCGGCGAGCAAGGAGAAGACCGATGAAGCCCGGCATCCACCCCGACTACCACCCCGTCGTCTTCCGCGACGCGAGCACCGGCAAGGAGTTCCTGACGCGTTCGACGGCGAGCTCCGACGCCACCGTCGAGTGGGAAGACGGCAACACCTACCCGCTGATCGTCGTGGAGGTCAGCAGCGATTCGCACCCGTTCTGGACCGGCAACCAGCGCCTCATGGACACCGCCGGCCGCGTGGAGAAGTTCAACCGGAAGTACGGCCGGGTCTGATCTCGAGCCTGATCAGAACGTCCCCCGCAACAGCTCCGCGGCGGCGACGTATTCTCCGACGAGCCCGTCGATCAGCTCGGCGACCGGCGTGATCGCATTGCACCGGCCGACGATCTGACCGGCGGGCATCGCCACGACCTCCGGATCGTCGGCTCGCGAGATGCGGGCGTGCGCCTCGCCGACCAGCAGGTTCTGCAGCGGCATCGGCAGCGGTTCAGGCGCGCCGGGCGCGTCCCACGCGTCGGTCCATCTGGTCTTGAGCAGGCGGGCCGGCTTGCCGGAGTAGATGCGTCGTCGCACGGTGTCGCGGGAGGTCGCGGCGAGCAGCGCCTGCTGTACGGTCGACGGCCCGTCGCCGTTGGCCCCGAGCCGGTACTCGGCGGCGGTCAGCCAGTAGGTGCCCATCCAGACCCCTTGTGCGCCGAGCGCGATCGCGGCGGCCATCTGCCGCCCGCTGCCGACTCCTCCGGCGGCGAGGACCGGTGTGTCGTCGCCGACGGCGTCGACCAGTTCGGGCCACAGCACCATCGACGTGACTTCGCCGGTGTGCCCGCCGCCTTCGTAGCCTTGGGCGATCACGATGTCGACCCCGGCGTCGACGTGGTGCAACGCGTGGTCGCGTGATCCGGCGAGCGCGGCGACGGCGACGTCGTGCGTGTGCGCGGCGTCGATCACGTCGGGCGGCGGCGACCCGAGCGCGTTGGCGATCAGCTTGATCTGCCCGTGCCGGCTCGCGTGCGACATCGCGACGTCGACGTGCGACCGCGCCACCGAATGCAGCCACCCGAGCACCCCGGTGTTAACGCGGTCGCCGCCGTCGGGCAGCGGCGGGACGCCGAGGTCGTCGAGGGTGCGTTCGACGAAGGCCCGGTGTTCGGGCGGGATCATCGAGTCGAGGTCGAGCTTGGAGCCTTCGGTCGGGATCTTGGCGGGCATCACCACGTCGACGCCGAACGGCCGGCCGTCGGTGTTGTCGTGCATCCAGGTCAGGACGTCGTCGAGCTCATCGGGGTCGTTGAAGCGGACGCAGCCGAGCACGCCGAGTCCGCCCGCGCGGCTGATGGCGGCGGCGACGTGCTCGCTCGGAGTGAAGCCGAAGATCGGATAGTCGATGCCGAACCGCTCGGTCAGCGGGGTCTGGATGCGCTTGATTCGGGCCACAGGACAAAACTAGAACGTGTTACTGTTCTGCGGCAAGGCTTTCGTTCGCCAGCCAGGAGAACACCATGTCGCAGCCAGTCCCGGAGTGCCTCGTCGAGCAGCGCGGCCACGTCCTGATCGTCACCATGAACCGGCCGCAGGCGCGCAATGCACTGTCCGGCGAGATGATGCGGATCATGGTCGAGGCCTGGGACACGATCGACGACGACCCCGACATCCGCGTCGCGATCCTCACCGGCGCGGGCGGATACTTCTGCGCCGGCGCCGACCTCAAGGCGATGAATCAAACCGCACCGGGCGACGCTTTCAAGAGCGGCGGCTGGGACCTCACCAAGCTGCCCGCGCTGCTGAAGGGGCGACGACTCACCAAGCCGCTGATCGCCGCCGTCGAGGGCCCGGCGATCGCCGGTGGCACCGAGATCCTGCAGGGTACCGACATCCGCGTCGCCGGCCGGGGCGCGAAGTTCGGAGTCTCCGAAGCGCGCTGGGGCCTCTTCCCGCTGGGCGGCAGCGCGGTGCGCCTGGTCCGCCAGATCCCGTACACGATCGCCGCCGAACTGCTGCTGACCGGCCGTCACATCACCGCCGCCGAGGCACTCGACTACGGGCTGATCGGCCACGTCGTCGACGACGGCTCCGCCCTCGACAAAGCGCTGGAGATCGCCGAGCAGATCGCCGCCAACGGCCCGCTCGCCGTGCAGGCGATCCTCAAGACCATCCGCGACTCCGAAGGCCTCCACGAGGAGGAGGCCTTCAAACTCGAAGCCGAACTCGGCGTGACGGTGTTCCAATCCGCCGACGCCAAGATCGGGCCGCGCGCGTTCGCGAACAAGGAGAAGCCGGTCTTCACCGGCGAGTGAACCGTCCAAGGATGCACCCGAAGCCATTGCGGAGATGGACGCTCGGCAGCGAAAGCTAAGGGCAGTGGGCCGGATCGTCGAGGAACCGCCAGACGTCAGCCTCAGTGAGACCAGCCTGGCGCTCGGCATCCTGCAACGGAAGCTTGTAGTCGTACAGTTCGTAGAACGATCGCCGATCGTCGCCGATCTCGTCTAGGTCTGCGACTTCACCGAAGCCCATGACGCCGCTGTCGAGTGAGTTCGCCACCGTCTTGCCCCGCCTTTCGAGAACATCAGCATGGTCGCACGCCAGGCCTTCGCAGACTCATCGTAGACACCTCTCCGCGCGCGGGGCCTCTCGTCAAGCGCTTCAAGTTCGTTGCCCCATCCGCCATGCTCGGAGTCAGCGCGCAAGCAGCCCGGACTCGCTACAACGTGATCCCCAAGGGCAAGCGCAAGCACGCGTCGTAGCGGACACCGCCGAGGGCCACCGGCCGTCACAAACGGAGCCCCTGGCGACCATCGGCGAATCGACGATTTGCCCACTCCGAGCGACAACGCCGCCCGGCCGTCCATGTGCCGCGAGCAATTCAACGCCGTTGTCGCTCAGAGTGGGCAGATCTCGGATTCGGCGCCCGGTCGTGCGACGCAGAGTCCCGCAAACCCTTGCGAGCCAAACTAGAACCTGTTCTACTTCTGGTGTGTCCCCTCGACCCGCACCAGCCAGCCCGGTGGTCGACGTCCCGGAGCCCGAGACGGAGATCCTCACCGCGGACCTGACCCTCTCGTTCGACTACACGCGCTCGCTCGGACCGGTGCTGTCGCAGTTCGCGCTCGGCCTGCGCGACGGCCGGATCGTCGGCGGCCGCACGTCCGACGGCCGGGTCCTGGTGCCGCCGGCCGAATTCGACCCTGCCACCGGCGTCGCGACGACCGAGCTGGTCGACGTCGGATCGGCCGGGACCGTCACATCGTGGTCGTGGCAGCCGGAGCCCACTGCGCCGCAGCCGCTCTCGACGCCGTTCACATGGGCGCTGATCAGACTCGACGGCGCGGACAGCGCGCTGTTGCATGCGGTCGACGTCGAGTCGACCAAGCAGATGCGGACCGGCATGCGCGTCGAGGCGGTGTGGCGGGAGGTGCGGACCGGGCGCATCGACGACATCGTGTGCTTCGTGCCGGAGGAGGACCGAACCCTTCGACAGGCTCAGGGATCGGGGGAACAGTCACACGGAGCGGAACACGCTCAGGGAGCACGCGAGCTCATCACCACGCCCGTGGCCCTGTCCGTCGAGCACTCCGCGAGCGAGGTCGAGTCCTGGTACCTCGAAGGGCTCAAGGCCGGCAAGCTGTGCGGCGGGCGGGTCGACACCGGCGAAGTCTATTTCCCGCCGCGCGTCGCGAGTCCCGCGGACGGATCCAAGACAGTGGAGCGCGTCGAACTTCCGGACACCGGCACGGTCACGACGTTCTGCATCGTCAACGTGCCGTTCCTCGGCCAGCAGATCACGCCGCCGTACGTGGCGGCGTACGTGCTGCTCGACGGCGCCGACATCCCGTTCCTGCATCTGATCCTCGACTGCCCGGCCGACGAGGTCCGGATGGGGATGCGGGTGAAGGCCGTCTGGCGACCGGAGTCCGAATGGGGTCACACGCTGCGCAACGTCAACCACTTCGCCCCGAGCGGCGAGCCCGACGCGCCGTTCGAGTCATACCGGGATCACCTGTAGAGGCCGCGAAATGAACAGTCTGCCCAGGATCGCCGTTGTCGGCTTCGCCCACAGCCCGAACGTGCCGTCGACCCACGGCACCACCAACGGCGTCGAGATGCTGATGCCGTGCTTCGGCCGCCTCTACGACGACCTCGGCATCACCCGTTCGGACATCGACTTCTGGTGCAGCGGATCGTCGGACTACCTTGCCGGGCGGGCGTTCTCGTTCATCTCGGCGATCGACGCGGTCGGTGCGGTGCCGCCGATCAACGAGTCGCACGTCGAGATGGACGCCGCCTGGGCCCTGTACGAGGCGTGGGCCAAGATCGCGACCGGCGAGGTCGACCTCGCCCTCGCCTACGGCTTCGGCAAGGCCTCCGCGGGCGACTCCGATGCGACCCTCACCCTGCAGACCGACCCGTACACCGTCGCACCGCTGTGGCCCGACATGCGTTCGCTGGCCGGGCTGCAGGCGCGCGCCGGGCTCGACGCCGGAGCGTGGACGGAGCGCGACATGGCCGAGGTGGCCGCTCGCACCACCGGCGCACCGGTCGACGATCTGCTGGCCGCCGACTACGTCGCCGATCCCCTTCGCGCGCACGACATCGCGCCGTACGCCGACGCCGCCGCGGCAGTGATCCTCGCCAGCGAGGGACGCGCCCGCGACCTCGTCGAGCACCCGGCCTTCGTGACCGGCTGGGATCACCGTATCGACTCCCCGAACTTCGGCGCCCGCGACCTGACGGTCTCGCCGTCGACGGCCCTGGCGGCCGACACCGCGTTCGGCGACCGCAGCCGCGACGTCGACGTCGCCGAGATCTGCGCGGCCTACACCCACCAGGAGCTGATCGTCCGCAACGCCCTCCGGCTCGGCGACTCCACACGCATCAACCCGTCGGGCGGGGCCCTGACCGGAAACGCCCTCTTCTCCGCCGGACTGCAGCGCATCGGCTACGCCGCGCACGAGATCTTGCGCGGCCGAGCACGATCCGCTGTCGCCCACGCGACCAGCGGACCGCTGCTGCAACAGAACATGGTCGTGACTCTCGCGGGAGGTGAAGTCTGATGGGCCGACTGCGCGCCGCCGTCCTCGGCACCGGCCAGACCAAGTACGTCGCCAAACGGCACGACGTCACGATGGCCGGAATGGTCCGCGAGGCGATCGACGCCGCGCTCGCCGACGCCCAGACCACGATGGATCAGATCGACGCGATCGTCATCGGCAAGGCCCCCGACCTGTTCGAGGGCGTGATGATGCCCGAACTCGCGATGGCCGAGGCCATCGGCGCGGTCGGCAAACGCCTGATCCGGGTGCACACGGCCGGGTCGGTGGGCGGGTCGACGGCGATCGTCGGCTCGTCGCTGGTCACTTCGGGCCTGCATCGGCGGGTGCTGGCCGTCGCTTGGGAGAAGCAGTCGGAATCGAACGCCATGTGGGCGTTGTCGATTCCGGTGCCGTTCACCATGCCCGTCGGCGCGGGCGCCGGCGGATTCTTCGCGCCGCACGTCCGCGCGTACATCCACAACTCCGGCGCGCCGTCGCATATCGGCGCGATGGTCGCCGCCAAGGACCGGCGCAACGGCGCCCGGAATCCGCTCGCCCACCTGCACCAGCCGGACCTGACCGTCGAGAAGGTGATGGAGTCGCAGATGCTGTGGGACCCCATCAGGTTCGACGAGACGTGCCCGTCGTCGGACGGCGCGTGCGCGGTGGTGATCGGCGACGAGCAGTCCGCCGACGACGCGGTGTCCGACGGCCGGCCGGTCGCCTGGATCCACGCCACGGCGATGCGCACCGAACCGCTCGCCTACTCGCACCGCAATGTCGTGAATCCGCGCGCCGGGCGCGACGCCGCGGCCGCGCTGTTCAAGGCGGCCGGGATCGACGACCCGCTCACCGAGGTCGACGCCGCCGAGATCTACGTGCCGTTCTCGTGGTTCGAGCCGATGTGGCTGGAGAACCTCGGCTTCATGCCCGAGAACGCCGGCTGGACGCTGACCGAGGCCGGCGAGACCGAGATCGGCGGAAGGCTGCCGGTCAACGCCTCCGGCGGCGTCCTCTCATCGAACCCGATCGGCGCATCGGGCATGATCCGCTGCGCCGAAGCCGCGATCCAGGTGATGGGCAAGGCCGGCGATCACCAGGTCGACGGCGCGCGCAAAGCCCTGGGCCACGCGTACGGCGGCGGGTCGCAGTACTTCTCGATGTGGCTGGTCGGAGCCGAGCGGCCGTAGTTTCTTGAGTCTTCAGTCGCTCGGCGTCACGCGCCCGTACACCTTTGTGCGACGGAACTCCGCAACCGGCGAGGCGCTCGAGGACTGCGCACGACGCACCAGAAAGAACGACCGCGACTCCCCCGACCCGCGCACCGCGTAGACCGCGCGGGGCTCGGCAGGCAGTTGTACCCGAAATGCGTGGGACGCGTAGTAGCCGCCGGTGTCCGGGACGGACAGCAAGTCTCCGGATTCGACGGGGGGGCAGCGGACGTGCGGTGGCGATCAGATCGCCGTCGATCACCAGTGCGGACTCGTCGATCCCGTCCGTCGACGTCAGAATCCCGGCGGTCGACGCGAGCACCGATCGCAGCGTCACGGCTCCCATGCGCGAAGCCTGTGGTCCGCAGAAGACGGACCGCAGCGCAAAACGGACTTCTCGACATTCGGACCGCGGTCCGGTTACGCTGAGGCTTCACTTCCACACCAAGAGGAGCCCCGCATGACCCGCATCCAGGTCGGACAGTCGTTCGCCGTCACCGTCGGCCGAGTGATCATCGGCATCGTCTTCTTCGCGCACGGGTGGCAGAAGTTCTTCACCAACGGCATCGACAACGTCGAAGCCGGATTCAAGGCCATGGATGTTCCCGCCCCGCTCCTCTCGGCCTGGTACGCCGGCATCGTCGAACTCGTCGGCGGCGGCCTGCTGATCGTCGGCCTCGCCGTCCCGCTCGTGTCGATCCTGCTCATCATCGACATGGTCGGCGCCATCGTCACCGCACACCTGGACGCCGGCACCTTCTTCGCCGACGGAGGCGGCCCCGAACTGCCCCTCGCCCTGATCGGCGGCCTCCTGGCAGTCGGCTTCGCACACCAGGGATACCTGTCCGTCGACGGCAACGTCCTCGCCGCGCGCAACCGTAAGCAGTAGCCCGGCCCGACGGCGCGGTGGCCGTGGCCGGTGACCAGATTCGTTGTTCCCTGTCGGCGGCGAGCCAGAAAAACTACGCTGGCTCCTGGGGCGACTTCACCGCCGGCGAAGCAGTTTTCGTCGAGCGAACCTGAAATCTACGAAAGAGGGGAACCACAAGTATGTGCACTCGCGTTGTCTGGCCTGATGCCGACGGAGCAGTGATCGTCGGGCGAAACATGGACTTCCACATGGATCTTCGGACCAACCTGTGGAAACTGCCGAGGGGAATCGAACGCGACGACCGCGTCGACGGAAACCTGACCTGGACCGCTAAGTACGGCAGCGTCGTCGCGGGCGTGTACGACATCCTCTCCACCGACGGGATGAACGAGAAGGGCCTGGGCGGTCACGTCCTGTGGCTCGCCGAATCCGAGTACGGCGATCCCGATCCGGCGCGGCCGCAGCTCGCGATGTCGATCTGGCTGCAGTACTACCTCGACAACTTCTCGTCGGTCGCCGAAGCCGTCGAGTGGAGCCGGCAGAACAACCCGCAGGTCATCCCGATGGCCGACCCGACGGGCGGCAGCAAGCCGGCCGTCCACCTGGCGCTCGACGACGCCTCCGGCGACTCGGTGATCTTCGAGTACATCGACGACGAGCTGAAGATCCACCACAGCCGCGACTACCAGGTGATGACCAACTCGCCGACGTACGACAAGCAGCTGGAACTGGTCAAGCAGTTCGAGGGCCTCGGCGGCGAGGCCGCGCTGCCCGGCACGTGCGACGCCCGCGACCGCTTCGCCCGCGCGAGCTACTACGTGAAGCATCAGCCGAAGCCGACGTCGCAGCTCCAGGCGATCGCGTCGATGTTCAGCATCATCCGCAACGCCGCCCAGCCGTTCCGGACGCCGGACCCGGGCAAGCCGGACGCCTCGCAGACCCTGTGGCAGGTCGTTCTCGACCTGACCAACCTGCGCTACGTCTACTCGTCGACGACCCGGCCGAACGTGGTCTGGGTGGAGCTCAAGGACCTCGACTTCTCCGAGGGCTCGCACGAGGCCAAGGTCGACATCATCAAGGACCTCGACGTGGAGCACGGCCTGACCGGCAACGTCACCAAGAAGTTCCACCGGGCCAAGTTCCACATCGTCTCCATCAAGCAGGCCGGACTCCTCGGCGAGGCCGTCGAGAAGGCGATGCCGCTGATCGCCAAGGCCAAGGAGGGTGGCAGCTCGGGCCGAGAGGCCGCCGCACGCCTCCAGGAACTCGTGATGGAGAAGAAGGCCGAACTCCTCGGGGCCGAGTAGCCGACCGAAACGAAAAGACTCGCGCCCCGGACTTCCTCGCGGAGGTCCGGGGCGCGGGTCTTCGTCGTTCTCGGGGCGATTCCTACAGGTTGATCATGTGGCCGATCGCACCGTGGAAGGCCTCCTGCAGCGCCTCGCTCATGGTCGGGTGCGTGTGCACGTTCCGCGCCAGCTCCTTGGCGGTGAGGTCCCACTTCTGCGCGAGGGTCAGCTCGGGCAGCATCTCGGAGACGTTGTCGCCCACCAGGTGTCCGCCGAGCAGTTCGTCGGTCTCGGAGTCGGTGACCAGCTTGACGAAGCCGGCGGTCTCGGCCAGGCCCTGCGCCTTGCCGTTGGCCGAGAACGGGAACTTCGAGACGGTGACGTCGTAGCCCTCGTCTTTCGCCTGCTGCTCGGTCAGACCGAACGACGCGACCTGCGGCTGGCAGAACGTCGCGCGCGGCATCATCCGGTAGTCGCCCAGCGTCATGGTCTCGGCGCCGGCCATCGTCTCGGCGGCCACCACGCCCTGTGCCTCCGCGACGTGGGCCAGCTGCAGCTTGGCGGTGACGTCGCCGATCGCGTAGATGCCGGGGACCGAGGTGCGCATGTGATCGTCGACCGCGACGGCGCCGCGCTCGGTCAGCGCGACCCCGGTCTTCTCCAGGCCGAAGCCCTCGACGCGGGGCGCGAAGCCGACCGACATGAGCACCTTGTCGACGGTGAGGCTGCCCTCGGCGCCCTTGGCGTCCTTGTAGGTCACGACGACCTGCGAGCCCTGATCGTCGACGGTCTGCACGGCGGTGCCGGTCAGCACCTTCACGCCGAGCTTCTTGTACTGCTTGGCGATCTCCTTGGAGACGTCGGCGTCCTCGTTGGGCAGCACGCGGTCCATGAACTCGACGATCGTGACGTCGACGCCGTAGTTGGCCAGGACGTAACCGAACTCCATGCCGATGGCGCCCGCGCCGACGATGACGATGGAGCCGGGCAGGTCGCGGGTCAGGATCTGCGTCTCATAGGTGACGACGTTGTCCGACAGCTCGACGCCGGGCAGCAGGCGGACCGTGGAGCCGGTGTCGATGATGACGTTGTCGAAGGTGATGGTGCGATCGCCGACCTGGATGGTCTTGGCGTCGGTGAACACGCCGTAGCCGTCGATCTCGGTGATCTTGTTCTTCTTCATCAGGAAGTGGACGCCCTTGACGATGCCGTCCGACACCGAGCGGCTCCGGTCGAACGCGGCCCCGAAGTCGAAGCTGACGTCACCGGACATGCCGAAGGTCTTCGCCTGATGGTTGAAGATGTGCGCCAGCTCGGCGTTGCGCAGCAATGCCTTGGAGGGGATGCAGCCGACGTTCAGACAGACGCCGCCCCACCACTTCTCCTCGATGACGGCGGTCTTCATGCCAAGCTGAGCGGACCGGATCGCGGCCACGTACCCACCTGGGCCGGCCCCCAGGACAACTGTTTGAAAGTGTTCAGTCACGCGCTCCACACTAGCGCCGCGAACCGTCCTGCGCAGGAGTCCCCCGGAGGCCGGGTACACGGGTTTCGCGATCTCCTGCAACCTGTCGGCGGCGATCTTCGGCGGCACCGCGACGCCCGACGAGTCGTCTGCGGCAGCACGCGAGCCGGTCGGCTCGTCGCGCGCATCGGCCCGATAGGTTGGTCTGGTGGACATCGAAGACCCCTACCTCTGGCTCGAAGACGTCACCGGCGACGACGCGCTCGCCTGGGTACGCGCGCACAACGAGCCGACCGTCGCCGGCCTGACCGGATCCGACCGCTTCGCCGACCTGGAGGCCGGAGCGCTGGAGGTGCTCGACACCGACGAGCGCATCCCCTACGTGCGACGCCGCGGCGAGTACCTCTACAACTTCTGGAAGGACGCCGCCAACCCGAAGGGGCTGTGGCGGCGCACCACCCTGGAGTCCTACCGCAGCCCGGCCACCGAGTGGGACGTCCTGATCGACCTCGACGAACTGGCCCGCACCGAAGACGAGAACTGGGTGTGGGCGCGCGTCTCCCTGCTCTACCCGACCTACGACCGTGCGCTGGTCTCCCTCTCCCGCGGCGGCGCGGACGCCGCCGTGGTGCGCGAGTTCGACGTCCTCGCGCGCGAGTGGATCGCACCGGAGGACGGCGGCTTCACGCTGCCGGAGGCCAAGTCGGACATCGGCTGGATCGACCACGACACCGTCTACGTGGGCACCGACTTCGGCGAGCAGCCCGACGGACGCAGCTCGCTCACATCGTCGGGGTATCCGCGGATCGGACGGCGCTGGACGCGCGGGACGCCGCTAGAGGCCGCCGAGACGGTGTTCGAGGGCGAGGTGTCCGACGTGGCGGCCGGAGTGTCGTACGACCACACGCCCGGCTACGAACGCCATTTCTGCTCGCGGTCGACGGACTTCTTCAATTCGCTGAACTACGAGCTGCGCGACGGCGAGCTGATCGCGATCGACGTCCCGACCGACGCCCACTTCTCGGTCCGGCACGACTGGCTGCTGGTGATGCCCCGCTCCGACTGGACCGTCGACGGCGTCACGCACGCGGCCGGCTCGCTGCTGCTCTTCGACTACCCGGACTTCCTGACCGGCGACCGGACCGCCCGCGTGCTGTTCGCACCCGACGCGCACACCAGCCTGCAGGACTACGCATACACGGCGTCGCACCTGATCATGGTGACACTGCACGACGTCGCGACCCGCCTCGACGTCCTCACCCTCGGCGACTGGGAACCGGCCGCGCTCGAGGGCGTCCCCGAGCTCGCGACGATCTCGGTGCTCGGCACCGATGCCGACGAGAGCGACGAGGTCTGGCTGTCAGCGAGCTCGTTCACGCAGCCGCCGAGCCTGCTGTACGGCGCCGGGAGCGAAGCGAGCGGGCCGAAGGCCGCCGGCGACGCCGCGTCGAGCGTCTCGGTGATCAAGTCGTCGCCGTCGTTCTTCGACGCCGAGCACGTCACCACCGAGCAGTATTTCGCGACGTCCGACGACGGCACGCAGATCCCGTACTTCGTGGTGCGGCGCACCGACGTCGATCCCGGGCCCGCACCGACTCTGCTGTACGGGTACGGGGGCTTCGAGAACTCGCTGACCCCGGGCTATGCCGGCATCGCCGGCCGCAGCTGGATCAGTCGCGGCGGCGTGTATGTGATCGCCAACATCCGCGGCGGCGGCGAGTACGGGCCGACGTGGCACACGCAGGCGATGAAGGCCGGCCGGCACCTGGTGTACGAGGACTTCGCGGCCGTCGCGCGCGACCTCGTCGCACGCGGCGTCA
>JASGFV010000037.1:0-21714 GCA_047605365.1 Gordonia sp. (in: high G+C Gram-positive bacteria) | reverse complement strand
TGGCGCGGGCGTCCGCGACGGGCGCACCCTCCAGCAGCAGGGCGACTGCGGCGCGGCGCTGGGCATGCGTGTCGCCGGCCAGCTGCGCCCGCGCCACGGCGATGCGCTGCGCCAAGAGATCGACGGTGTCGTCGATGAAAGTGGCGATGGACACCGCGGTGATCTCCAGCAGCTCGCGAAGCAGTGCCGCGTCGTCGGTCAGGCCGAAACAGATCTCCATCCACCGTCGCCAGGCCACATTCTGCGCCGTGCGGTAGGCGTCGAGTGCCGCCGCATCGAGTCCACGGCGGACGATCTCGTGGATCATGTCGGTCGCCGCGTTGTCGACCACCGCGGGGACTCGGGTGCCCGGACTGGTGTGGTTGGCGCTCGCCCACCGAGCCAGATTGCCCATGTTGGTGGCGACGGCGACGCGCGCGAGCGCCTGATCAGCCGCCACATCGGACATCCCCGCACCGTGCATCATCGCGTCGTTGTACTCCTGCACCCACTCGGCCGGAGCGTCGACGACGCGCTCGACGCCGGCGCGGATCAGCGCCGCGACGGCGGGCGATGGCGGGGCGACCCCGGGAAGCGACTCTGACACAGGTCTATTGTGCCTCAGATGTGCGCCCGATCCGGTGCACATAGCCCCTGGACGCCACCGTCCGCGACCGCGACAATGGTTGATGACACATTGTGGATTCAGCCCCTAGGAGCACACCCATGTCCGATCAGCCGATCGACGTTCTGATCATCGGTGCCGGTATCTCCGGCATCGGTGCGGCGCACTACCTCACCACCGATCACCCGGATCGGTCGTTCACGATCCTGGAGTCGCGCCACACCATCGGCGGCACCTGGGACCTGTTCAAGTACCCGGGACTGCGCTCGGACTCCGATCTGCACACCTTCGGATTCGGCTTCAAGCCGTGGACCGACAACCAGGCGATCGCCGACGCCCCGCGCATCCTGGACTACCTCAACGAGGCGGTCGACGACGACCGGCTGCGCGAGAAGATTCAGTTCAACCGGCGCGCGATCTCGGCCGCCTGGTCCAGTGCAGACCAGGTCTGGCAGGTCACCGTCGCGAACACCGCCGACACCTCTGCCGACCCGGAGATCATCACGGCCCGCTGGATCTTCGCCGGCACCGGCTACTACAACTACGACGAGGGCTTCACCCCGGACTTCCCCGGTCAGAGCGACTTCGCCGGCCAGGTCATCCACCCGCAGCACTGGCCCGAGGACCTCGACTACACCGGCAAGAAGGTGGTCGTGATCGGCTCCGGCGCCACCGCCGTGACCCTGGTGCCGTCCATGGTCGACCAGGCCGCGCACGTCACGATGCTCCAGCGCACCCCGACCTACGTCATCCCGCTGCCCCGTGAGGACATGGTCGCCAACGCCATGAAGAAGGTGCTGGGCGAAAAGCGCGGCTACCGGCTGAGCCGAGAGAAGAACGTGCTGCAGCAGCGCGTCGTGTACGAACTGTGCCAGCACTTCCCGAAAGCCGCGAAGAAGATCATCGGCGCCACCAACAAGGCGATGCTCGGCAAGGACTACCCGCTCGACCCGAACTTCAACCCGCCGTACAACCCGTGGGACCAGCGCCTGTGCGTGGTGCCCGACGGCGACATGTTCAAGTCGATCCGGCGCGGCGACGCGTCGATCGTCACCGGCCGCATCAAGACGTTCACCAAGACGGGCATCCTGCTGGAGAGCGGCGAGGAGCTGGAGGCCGACATCATCGTCACCGCCACCGGCCTGAACCTGCAGCTGTTCGGCGGCCTGGAGTTGTCGCGCGACGGCGCGCCGATCGACCCCACCAAGTCCGTCGCGTACCGCGGCGTGATGCTCTCCGGCGTCCCGAACTTCGCCTTCGCCGTCGGTTACACCAATTCCTCGTGGACCCTCAAGGTCGACATGCTGTGCCAGTACTTCACCCGGATCCTCAGCCACATGGACGCCAACGGCTATGGCGCCGTGGAGGTCGAGCCGGATCCGTCGATGGACACCCGTCCGATGCTCGACTTCAGCGCCGGCTACGTCCAGCGCGCGCTCGACAAGCTGCCGCGCCAGGGCGTCGTCGAGCCGTGGAAGATGTCGATGAGCGTCTACACCGACCGCCGCCTGATCCTCCGCGGCCCGGTCGACGACCGGTTCGTGCACTACACGAAGGCCGCGGTGCCCGCCGGCGCCTGATCGTCGTACGCGACCTGCGCAGTCCCCGTCCCTCCGCATTGGAGGCGGCGGGGACTTCCGCATTTCAGTCGCGCAGCAGCCGCTTGGCCACGTGGCTCACCTGAAAATCGTTGGAGCCGGCGTAGATCATCAACGACTTCGCGTCCCGCGCCAGCTGCTCCACCCGATACTCGGCCATGTAGCCGTTGCCGCCGAACAGTTGCACGGGTCTCGAGAACTCCGGCGAACCCGACAGTTAGGCTCGCCTAATACCCTGCTACGCTTTCGCTCATTCGACTCCGAATCCTTCAAGGGAGCAGCATGCGCCAGCAGATCAGCAGGGCAGTCGTGGGACTCGTCGTCATCGTGGGTCTCGTCGCCGGACTCGGCGGCGCTTCGGGGGCCGGAGCCGCGACGGCAGCTCCCGGCACGCGCGGCGACCTGGTGTCCGTCACGGACATCACTTCCCAGCCCGACAGCCGGATCGCGGGCGCCGCTCGCGTCCTGGCCATCGGCTACCTGACCGAGAACGTGCACGGCGACGTCGTCGAGGCGACGGCCAGCGTGTCGATTCCCAAGCGCAAGCCCGGCCCGAACGGATACCGGATCATGGCGTTCAACCACGGCACCAACGGTCTCGGCGACTCGTGCGCGCAGTCCTCGCAACTCGGCGAAGGCGGCAAGCGCGACTCGTGGCTGGGCCCCTGGCTCACCGACGGCTACGTGCTGACCGCCACCGACTACGCCGGACTCGGCGGCCCCGGCCTGCACGCCTACCTGAGCGGCCGGACGGCCGGCAAGAACGTGCTCGACGCCGTGCGCGCGACCCGGACCGTCGTCGCCCGGTACACCGACTCCACCGCCCCCGGCGCCTTCGTGCCGTTCGGCGGATCGCAGGGCGGCGCGGCGTCGTTGTGGACCGGCAGCCTGGCCCGCAGCTACGCCCCGGAGCTCACCCCGGCGGGCGTGATCGCCCACTCGGTGCCGACCGACCTGGACCAGGTCTTCAGCGCCATCGCACCCGGCGTGCCGCCGGTGGCCGCCGGCCGCGACTACCCCGCGTACGTCTCGTACATCATGGCCGGTCTCAACGAGGCACGGCCGGACGTCGACGTGCCGTCGTACCTGACGCCGCTCGGCCGCAAGCTGCTCCGCGAGGCCGAGACCGCCTGCTACCGGGACTTCACCGCCGCCACCGCGAAGATCCCGGTGGGCGACCTCGCCGCCCGGCCGTTCTCCGAGGGCCCGCTGATCGCCGCACTGCGCGACTACACCGCCACCCCCACCGGCGGGTTCACCTCGCCGATCCTGCTGCAGCAGGGCCTCCTGGACACGTCGACGTTCGCACCGATGTCAGTCGGTCTCGCCGATCAGCTCCGCGCAGGCGGGGCGACCGTCGACTACCGCACCTACCCGCAGCGCGGGCACGGTCTGAGCGTGCAAGAAGCCCACGAGTCGCGCGCCTGGGCCGACGCACTGCCGACCTGGCCCGCGGGCACGCGGCCGCTGTAGCGGCTCAGCTGTCAGTGGCAGGCCGCGCAACGCGCGGCGCTGGCGCCGATCGGCCCGCCCGAACTCGTCGAACTGATGAAACAGCTGATCCACTGAGCTCGAGCCGCCGGGCCGTTCGCCGGTCAGGCCGGTCGCGGATGCACCGAGGCGGGCCGGACGTCAGTGGCGAAGAAGCGCGCCGCGACCGGGCACAGAAGCGCTTGGGCCACCGGCTTGGCGACCAACAGCGCGGCGTCGTCGTCGATCAATCGGATCGACGACGTGATGCGGGCCAGGAAGGCGACGACCGACTCGCCGCCGTGCGGGCACGACGACGGGTCGGCGAACCAGCCGCCGAGTTCTGCCGGGTCGAGGTCTTCGGGCGCGACGCCGGTCCAGCACCCGACGTCGAGCGTGGCCAGTTCAGGCGCAACGTCGAACGCGACGCACAAAATCTCGGCGGACTGTCGAACAGACAGTTCGGGGCCGCTCACCAGCGCCGCACCGCGGGGCAGGTGATGGGCGAGTTTCGCGACGTCTGTGCGGCCCCGCGCGTCGAGCGGATCGTGCTCGCCGCCGAACCGCACCGACCGATTGGGTGCGGTGCGGCCGGCGACGAACAGCAGGGTCACACCGAGGCGAGCTCGGCGTCGTCGGTCGCACGGTTGCTGCGGCGGGTCATCAGGCCGATCAGCAGGCAGAAGCCCACGGTCAGCAGCGTCCAGATGATCACCTGATTGGCGATCGCATAGACGCGGAAGTCGGCGACGACCTGGCCGGGGAAGCCTTCGTAGACGATCTTGCCGGAGCCGTCGACCACCGGTCCCGGGATCTCCTTGAACTCCGGCAGCAGTGCCGCGGCGATCGTGACGATCACCAGGAAGACCACACCCGAGACGATGCCCGACAGGAGGCCGCCGAAACGGTCCCACAGGAACATGGTCAGCCAGACCGCCAGGATCATGGCGACCAGCGACACGACGGTGATCGCCAGGTAGGAGCTCGACCGCTCCCCGATGGTGCTCTCTTCGCCGACGGCCGGCGGATTCGGCGGGTACACGAAGAACGGCACGCCCACGAAGGAGACGAACCCGAGAGCACCGAGCCCGGCGGCGACACGCTTCGGGTCGGCGTCCGGCCAGCGACGGCCGACGTATGCCCACAGAATGGTGAAGGCGACCGCGAAGAAGGCGCCCATGCACAGCGCGAACACGACGGTGCCGACGCCGGCGCCGATGTTCTCCTGAACCGAGCGGGTGAAGACCTCGTGCTCGTGACCGTGCTCGCCGGAGAGCATCTCCTCGGCGTGGCTCCGGCCTTCCTCATAGTCGATGGCCTTGCCGACCTGCG
Source organism: Gordonia sp. (in: high G+C Gram-positive bacteria) (assembly GCA_047605365.1). Classification (GTDB taxonomy): domain Bacteria; phylum Actinomycetota; class Actinomycetes; order Mycobacteriales; family Mycobacteriaceae; genus Gordonia. Next base: position 16,710 of record JASGFV010000037.1, on the reverse strand, counting down.
GCTCGATGAAGATGCGGGCGTAGATGAATGCGATGATTCCGGCGATCAGGCCGGAGAGCAGACCTGCGCCGATGAACTTGCGTTCCATGTTCTGTTGTCCTGTTCCGTCAGGTGGGGTCAGTGGCAGGGGAAGCCGTTGAAGTGACGGGCGTCGTGCACGAACTCGTGCACGTGCGTGTCACTGCCGAAGATCGACACCGCGCCCTGGTCGTAACCCAGGAAGTAGTACGCCAGCGCGGCGACCAGCACGGTCGCGGTGAGGAACAGCGCGGTCGAGGCGGTGTCCAGATGCGGGACCGCCAGGCCCTTGGCGCGCTGGCCAGCGGTCTGTTCGGTGTGCTGCGAAACAGTCATGGTGAAAGTCCTTATGTCTGCGGATCGTGCGTCCGTTGTCGACGTCGTCGCCCGGGTCGGCGGTCTGACTCGTTCGTCGTCCCGATCGTTCTGGACTGGGCGAATCGAACTCACAGTGGCGCGACCGCTCCGGACTCTCACCGGATTCACCTCGCCTGGCTGAGAATCATCTTAACGCCCGCCGATGGTTCGGTGGCCCCGGACTGTCGTAGGCGGCGGGTAGCTTGACCTCATGGATACCGGGGGACATCCGATTTTCGTGGTCAACCGCACGACGCATTGTTCCGGCGGGTGCGGCTACCTCTACATCCTGATGGAACACCAGCGCACCCCCGATCCGCTGATGGCCTTCCGGATGCTCGCCTACCAGGTACTTACAGGTGGTGGGCGCCGACCCTGCTCACCAGCCGTTCATCGAGTTGGTGACGTACCTTGTACTTGTCAGCAAGACCCCGATCGAACAGCTTGCGAAGTTCACCGCCCGACTCGGTCCGGACGCACAGGAGGCCACGATGACCACTGGAGAGCAACTCATCGAACAGGGACTCGTGCAGGGGCGTGAAGAGGGCCGTGCGCTGGAGCGCGCCGAGATGCTCCTGGACATGATCGACATGCGCTTCGGCACTCCCGACGAGGCGACCCGCGCACGGGTCACGACGGCATCACCGGAACAGCTCCGACTGTGGATCGAACGCTTCGCGCGCGGCGCCGATTCCGTAACCGAACTCTTCGCCTGACCGGGATTGTCCTACCCATCGGCTTGAGTGGAGTCATGGCGGCGCGCACGGAGATCCTGGAGAGCTTCGGCGCCGCAACGCGTCAGTGGTTCCGCGCAGCGTTCACCGCGCCGACGGCCGCGCAGGCCGGCGCTTGGCGGGCCATCTCGCGGGGCGCTCACACGCTGGTCATCGCCCCGACGGGCTCGGGCAAGACGCTCGCCGCCTTCCTCTGGGCCGTCGACCGTCTCGCCTCCACCCCTCGCCCGCCGAAGCCCGGCGTCCGAGTCCTGTACGTCTCGCCGCTGAAGGCACTGGCGGTCGACGTCGAGCGCAACCTGTCCGCACCGCTGGTCGGCATCGGCAACGCCGCCGCGTCACTCGGACTGCCCGCCCCGTCGGTCACCGTGGGAGTCCGCTCCGGCGACACCCCCGCCGCAGTGCGCCGCACCCTGGTGACCAGCCCGCCGGACATCCTGATCACGACCCCCGAATCGCTGTACCTGATGCTGACGTCGTCGGCGCGCGAGACGCTGACCGGCGTCGAAACGGTGATCGTCGACGAAGTGCACGCGATGGCGCCCACCAAACGCGGCACCCATCTCGCGCTGTCGCTGGAACGCCTCGACGCGCTCACCGAGCGGCCGGTCCAGCGCATCGGGCTGTCGGCGACGGTGCGGCCGCCGGAGACGGTCGCGAGGTTCCTGACCGGCGCCGCGGGCGAGTGCGAGATCGTCAAGCCACCGGCCGCCAAGACCTTCGACCTACAGGTGGACGTCCCGGTTCCGGACATGACCGACCTGCCGCTGCCGCCGAACGACTCCGAACTCGACGACGCGTTCTCCCCCACCGCGGGTTCCCTCTGGCCGTTCATCGAGGAGTCGATCGTCGATCGGATCGAGGCCAACCGCGCGACCATCGTGTTCGCCAACTCCCGGCGGCTCGCCGAACGGTTGACCGCCCGGCTCAACGAGATCGCCGCCGAACGCGCCGGCGAGGCTCCCGAACCAGTCCGTGCCAATACGCAGGTGCCGGGCGGCGCGCCGTCGTACGTCGGCGACGGCCTCCACGCCCGGGGCGTCGCGCCGATCCTGGCCCGTGCGCACCACGGCTCGGTCAGCAAGGAACAGCGGGCCGACATCGAGAACGACCTAAAATCCGGTCGCCTGCGCTGCGTGGTCGCGACCAGCTCCCTGGAGCTCGGTATCGACATGGGCGCGGTCGACCTGGTGATCCAGGTGGAGGCTCCGCCGTCGGTGGCCTCGGGGCTGCAGCGGATCGGTCGGGCAGGCCACCAGGTCGGCGAGATCAGTCAGGGTGTGCTGTATCCCAAGCATCGCACCGACCTGCTGCACTGCGCGGTGGTCACCGAACGCATGCGGTCCGGGCAGATCGAGGCGATCACCGTGCCCGCCAATCCGCTCGACATCCTCGCGCAGCAGACCATCGCCGCGACCGCGGTCGACGACCTGAACGTCGACGAGTGGTTCGCCACCGTCCGCCGCAGCGCCCCCTACGCCGACCTCACGCGCGACGTCTTCGACGCCGTGCTCGACCTGATCTCCGGCCGCTACCCGTCCGACGAGTTCGCGGGCCTGGCCGCCCGGGTCGACTACGACCGCGCCACCGGCACCCTCCACGCCCGGCGCGGCACGCTTCGCATCGCCGTCACCTCCGGCGGCACCATTCCCGATCGCGGCATGTTCGGCGTCTTCCTGGTCGGCGACGCCGACACCCCGTCGTCGAACGGCCGCGGTTCACGTCGCGTCGGCGAACTCGACGAGGAGATGGTCTACGAGTCCCGCGTCGGCGACGTGTTCGCGCTGGGCGCGAGCAGCTGGCGGATCGCCGAGATCACCCCGGACCGGGTGCTGGTGACCCCCGCTCCCGGTCAGCCCGGCCGTCTCCCGTTCTGGATCGGCGACGCCACCGGACGCCCGGCCGAGCTGGGCGTCGCGATCGGCAAGTTCGTGGCCGCGGTGAACGACGACGAGAAGCTCGCCGCCCGCGCCGCCGACATCGGGCTCACCGACTTCGCGACCGGCAATCTCGCCGGGCTGCTCGCCGCTCAGCGGGACGCCACCGAGGTGCTGCCCACCGATCGCACGCTGGTGGTGGAGCGGTTCCGCGACGAGCTCGGCGACTGGCGCCTGGTCCTGCACTCCCCCTACGGCCTGCGCGTCCACGCGCCGTGGGCCAGCGCGATCGCGACGCAACTGTCCGAGCGGCTCGGTCTGGACGGGGCCACCACGGCCGCCGACGACGGCATCATCGTGCGTCTGCCGGACACCGACGACGCCCCGCCCGGCTCGGAGATCTTCCTGATCGACCCGGACGATCTGGAGCGCATCGTCACCGGAGCGCTCGCCGGATCGTCGATGTTCGCCGCCCGCTTCCGCGAATGCGCGGCCCGCGCCCTGCTGCTACCCCGGCGCGATCCCGGGCGACGCGCGCCGCTGTGGCAGCAGCGCCAGCGCTCGGCGCAACTGCTCGGCGTCGCCGCGCAGTTCCCCGACTTCCCGATCATCCTCGAGACCGTCCGCGAATGCCTCGACGACGTCTACGACCTCCCCTCCCTACACGACCTGCTCACCCGGATCACCGCTCGCCGGGTCCGGCTGGTGGACGTCGAGACGGTCGCGCCCTCACCGTTCGCCGCGTCGATGCTGCTCGGTTACACCGGGGCGTTCATGTACGACGACGACGCACCCGTCGCCGAACGACGCGCCGCCGCGCTCTCGCTCGACACCGCACTGCTGGCGCAACTGCTGGGCCGCGTCGACCTGCGCGAGCTGCTCGATCCGGTGGTGATCGCCGACGTCGTCGCCCGGCTGCAGCGCACCGCGCCTGAGCGGCGGGCCCGCGACGGCCAGGACGTCGCCGACCTGCTGCGCTGGCTGGGGCCGCTGACCGATGGAGAGATCGGCGAAAGATACGCCGGCGACGACGATCTGGACGTGCTGCTCGCCGAACTGGTGCGCAACGGACGGGTCGTGGAGATCGTTGCCGGCGACGCGAAGTACGCGGCCATCGAAGACGTCGCCCGGCTGCGCGACGGCTTGGGCGTTCCGCCGCCGCTGGGCGTGCCCGACGCATATCTGGAGTCGCCCGCCGATCCGGTCGGCGACCTGGTGCACCGCTTCGCGCGCACCCACGGCCCGTTCCGCGCCGACGACGCGGCGTCCGCGCTCGGTATGGCGGTCGCCGTCGTGCGTGACACCCTGGTGCGCCTGGCCGAGAAGCGCGTCGTCGTCGAGGGCCAGTTCGTTCCCGACGAGGCCGCACCCGATCCGGCGACGCACGGGCCTGTCTCGACGTCGCAGTGGTGTCACAGCGACGTCCTCGGCCAGCTGCGTCGCGGTTCGCTGGCAGCGGGCCGGGCCGAAGTCGAACCGGTCACGCATGAGGCCTACGCCCGCTTCCTCCTGTCGTGGCAGCACGTGACCCCGGCCGGACGGCTGCGCGGGGTCTTCGGCGTGGCGTCGGTGATCGAGCAGCTCGCCGGACAGCCGATTCCGGCATCGGCGTGGGAGTCGCTGGTCTTGCCGCAACGCGTCGCCGACTATCGGCCGTCGATGCTCGACGAACTGCTGTCGTCCGGCGAAGTCACCTGGTCGGGACACGGGCGGATCGGCAACGCCGACGGCTGGATCGCCTTCCATCCCACCGAGTCGGCACCGCTGACTCTGCGCCCGCCCGACGAGTTCGACCGCACCGATCTGCACGACCGGATCGCCCGGGCGCTCGACTCCGCGGGAGCACTGCGGTTCACCCAGCTCGTCGCCGACCTCGGCGAACCCGCCCCGGAGCAGAGTCACGTCGAGACCACGCTGTGGGATCTGGTCTGGGCGGGTGCGGTGAGCAACGACTCGTTCTCGGTGGTCCGCGCCCTGCTGCGTCCCGGCCGCTCGCGCAGCGGGCAGGGCGCCGCGACGCCGTCGCACCGGGTTCGCGGCCGGGCCCCGCGCCTGCGCTCGGCGCGCCTGTCGAGCCACTATCTGGCCGGGGCGGACGGCCGGGCCCCGACGTCGCCGACGGTCGCGGGCCGATGGTTCGCACTGTCGCGCACCGAGATCGACGCCACCACCGCCGCGGCCGCCGCCTGCGAGGTGCTGCTGGACCGGTACGGCGTAGTGACGAAGGGCTCGGTCACGACCGAGGAGATGCCCGGCGGATTCGCCCGCGTCTACAAGGCGCTCAGCGTCTTCGAGGACAGCGGGCAAGTGCGCCGCGGCTACTACATCGACGGCCTGGGCGGCGCACAGTTCGCGCCGGGGCACACCGTCGACGTCTTGCGCGACGCGTCGCTGGTCCCCCGTGAGACGGCCCATGAAGCTCTGGTGCTGGCCGCCACCGATCCGGCCAGTCCGTACGGTGCGGCGCTCGGCTGGCCGTCGCCGGCGCGGCGCACCGTCGACCTCGACGCCCGCACCGACACCGCGCAGCCCGAGTCCGGAGGGCATCGGCCGGGCCGGAAGCCCGGGGCGCTCGTGGTCCTGGTCGAGGGCCGGGCGACGGTCTTCGTCGAACGCGGCGGTAAGCGACTCCTCACGTTCACCGACGACGAGACCGACCTCGAGTCGGCGGCCGCCGCACTGACCGAGGCCGTACGCGGCGGCCGGATGCCGCGCATCCACGTCGATCAGGTCGACGGCCGGCCGGTGCTCGGCAGCGACTTCGGAGCTCTGCTGGTGGCCCAGGGCTTCTCCACCACGCCGCGCGGCCTGCGCATGAACTACGACCCGCGCCATGCCTGAAGGCGACACCGTCTTCGCCGCCGCCCACCGGCTGCACCGGGCGCTGGGCGGAAAGACGCTGGTTCGCACCGACTTCCGGGTGCCGAAGTGGGCGACCACCGACTTGTCCGGATGGACGGTCGACGAGGTGCGGGCGGTCGGCAAGCACCTGTTCGTCGTGGTCACGAGTCCGGACCGCGGTGCAACCGCGGCGATCCACTCGCACCTGATGATGGACGGCGTCTGGCACGTCTACGCACCTGGCGACAAGTGGCGCAAGCCGGGATTCAAGGCCCGCCTCGTCCTCGAGGCCGGACCGTCGGGCGCCGCACGAGACGTGCAGGCGGTCGGCTTCGAACTCGGGATCTGCGAACTCGTCGACAGTCCGGAGAACAGCGTGGCCCATCTCGGACCGGATCTCCTGGGGCCGGGCTGGGACCGCGACGTCGCGGCATCGAACCTGGCGGCCGTTCCCGATCGGCCGATCGGCCTGGCCCTGCTCGACCAGCGGGTGCTGGCCGGCGTCGGCAACATCTACCGCAGCGAGATCTGCTTCTTGCAGGGGATCCATCCGGCCTCGCCGGTCCGCGAATCCGATGCGGCGGCCGTCGTCGACTGCGCCCACCGACTGCTGACCGCCAACCGCCTGCGCACCGTACGGGCGACCACCGGCGACCCCCGGCGAGGCCGGGAACTGTGGGTGTACGGCCGCGAACGCCGCCCGTGCCGGCGCTGCGGCACGCCGATCCGGAAGGAGTCGCTGGCCGGACCGGCAGACGCCGAAGCCGTCGGACGCACCGTGTACTTCTGCCCGAGCTGCCAACCCGCCCCGCACTAGACACGTCCCCGAACGACGAAAGAGACCCGGCGTGATCGCCGAGCCTCTTTCTTCGCAGGGTCTGTCGTCGTTTCGGGTCAGACCGGAAGCCGGTCCGGCTCCGGGCCGAATGCGAATCGCCGGCCGGAGATCTCCTCCACGTCGATGACGACGTAGTTGGTCTTGAGAGTCGGGACCCACGGCTTCAGCGGCAGCTCGTCGGCCTCCAGGATCTCCCGGCTGCCGGTCAGGATGCGCGCGGTGCCCTTGGCGACGACGCTCCAGCCGACCCGCGAGGTGAAGCCGTCGGTCTCGAACGCGACGCGCCCGTTGACGGCGATCTCGGCGAGCTTGGTGCCTTCACCCGTGCGGAAGTAGATCTTGCCGCCGGTGGCGTGGATGTTGAGCGGGAAGATCTCCGGCTCGCCGTCGACGCTGAGCGCCAGGCGTCCGAACACCGTCTCGTTGAGCATGTTCCAGCACTGGTCTTCTTCCAGCCTCTGCACCGGATCCATCGGTCCCACCTCGCCTTCCTCGCGCGGCCCCGGAATCGTCGACCGGAGACCCTCTACCTCCGATTGTTCGCGCTCGGCCGCCGCGCCGACAGAGTCATTCGACCCGACCGGTCACGCCGGAACCACGAGCCAGGGCTGCCACTGCTCGGTCAGGTAGACGGCCTGAATGCCGATCCGCACTTCGTCACGGTATCGATCGCCGGCGCTCACACTGTCCGGGCAGACCGGCCGGGCTCGAACCGTGACGGTCGCCGTGAACTGATTCGCATTGTTCAGGCCCATCAGCCACGTCCCCTCGGGCAACTCGACGCTCGACGACCCGACCAACTCGTATCGGCAGCCCTCGGGGAGCAGAAAACCCTCGAACTCCTTGACCGCGACGACCCGCTCGGCCTTGTCTTCGCCTATCGCTGACATCCCATCCGACATCAGGTGCGCATCGTCAACGTCACGCGAGTTGAGCGCCGAGATCACCTGCAGCGCCAGCTCCCGATCATCACGAGCCGGACGCCGGTCGGCACCGTAGCGGTCCTCGTAGAACAGCCAAGCGCAGAGCAGACCCAACCCGATCACAACGACCAGCGACGCAGAAATTGCCCACTTCAACATTGACCCGCGCGTCATCATTCTCCCGGATATTTGACATGAACGAACTCGGCCTGAGCAACCCCAGAATTGTAAGATCCGCCGGGCGTCGGACGCCAGTCATCCCACTTATTAGTCCTCGCCGAATGCTGGTTGATTACATCAACCTTCTTTCCGTCAATCTCCTTGACACCTACATAAATTCCAACATGGTTGATAGTTCCCGAGCTGTTCTTATAGTAAATTAAATCACCAGGAACCAGACCCGCGTTCGTTGCAGCGAGCGGGTCTAGTTGATCGACGTCACGGTCAAGAGGAACAACACTGAGAATCTCAGCGCGATCCGTCTTCTGCGTCATAAAATTGTGATTATCCTTCGCAACAGACCAAGTATCAGAGCTATCTTTCGACAGGTTCTTTTCCCTATCGTAGTACCAGTCTTCGGGGTCGCCGCCGCGAAAGTCCCAGAACTCCGGGCGATCTTCTTCAAACCCGCCCGCCTTCAACGCTTGGGATACGAAGTTCGTACAGTCACCCCGCCCGTAGTAATCGTATTCCTTGTTATTCTCATCCGCATATTTTTCCGCGTACTCAATCGCCGCACGTCTATTAGGAGAAAGGTTCTCGTAGCTTGGTTCAACATCCTTTTCTGAACCATTGTCAACCAACTGAATATTTGCCCCAGGTGGAGATACAGAGAGACTCGGGGGCATCGGCGGACCCGGGTCAAGTGGGTTATTCCCAGATGGATCAAGGTTATCTCCAATAGCAGGAATCTGCGTATATGAAAGATTCGAACTATCAGATAGCGCGGCTGCGCCAGTAGTCTCAGGAACGGCCAATCTCTGCACTTGAACCCCAATGCCCTCTCACAGTGAACCGACAAATCAGGCACTCAGTGTATCCGATATGCCCGATTCACTTCGGTGCGGGCACCGGCTCCAGGATCTCGCTGCGCACCTCCGGCGCGGCGACGCGCAGGGCGTCGGCCGAGGCGTCGTCCGGTTCGAGCTGCGAGGCGATCTCGGCCTCCACGCGGGCGCAGTAGTTGGCGACCTCCCAGTCTGTCTTGGCCTGGTCCCAGCCCAGTTCCGGGGCCATCAGCTCGGCCACCTCGCGCGCGCAGTCCGCGCCGCGGTGGCTGTACTCGATGGCGATCCGGGTGCGTCGAGCCAGCGTGTCCTCGACGTGCAAGGCGCCCTCGGAGCGGGCGGCGTAGACCGCTTCGACGCGCAGGTACTGTGGCGCGGCGCCGAGCGGACGCAGCAGCGACTTGTCGTCCTCGGCGATGCGCAGCACGTCCTCGAGCAGCGACCCGTACCGGTTCAGCAGTCTGCGGATCCGGTAGGGATGCAGGCCGAAGCGCTCGCCGAGCTGTTCGCACTGGTTCATCAGCGCGAAGTAACCGTCAGCCCCCAGCAGCGGCACGCGCTCGGTGATCGACGGCGCCACCCGGTCCGGGATGAACTCGGCGGCGGCGTCGACGGCGTCGGCGGCCATCACCCGGTAGGTGGTGTACTTGCCGCCGGCGATCGAGATCAGGCCCGGTGCCACCGCGGCCACCGCGTGCTCACGTGACAGCGCCGACGTCGACTCGTCCTCGCCGGCCAGCAGCGGACGCAGCCCGGCGTAGACGCCCTCGATGTCGTCGTGCGTGAGCTGCGTGACCAGCTCGGTGTTGACGCGTTCGAGCAGGTAGTCGATGTCCTTGCGGGTGGCGGCGGGGTGCGCCAGGTCGAGATTCCAGTCGGTGTCGGTGGTGCCGATGATCCAGTGGGTCTCCCACGGGATGATGAACAGCACCGAGTTCGGCGTGCGCAGGATGATCGCGGTCTCGGAGACGATCCGGTCCCGCGGCACGACGATGTGCACGCCCTTGGACGCGCGCACCTTGAAGTGCCCGCGCTGCCCGGTCAGCAGCTGCACCTCGTCGGTCCAGACGCCCGCGGCGTTGATCACGCAGTGCGCGTTGGCCTGGGTGGTCTCGCCGGTCTCGGAGTCGCGGAGCTTCACACCGGTGACCCGATCGCCCTCGCGCAGGAAGCCCACGACCTGGGTGGAAGTGCGCACCACCGCGCCGTACTGGGCCGCGGTGCGGGCCAGGGTCATGGTGTGCCGCGCGTCGTCGACCACGGTGTCGTAGTAGCGGATGCCGCCGATGAGCGCATCGCGCCGCAGTCCCGGTGCCACGCGCAGCGCGCCGGCACGGGTCACGTGCCGCTGGCCGGGGACCGACTTCGCGCCGCCCATCCGGTCGTACAGGAGCATGCCGGCGGCGATGTAGGGGCGTTCCCAGATCCGCTTGGTGAGCGGGAAGAGGAACGGCAGCGGCTTCACCAGGTGCGGCGCCAGCGTGCTCAGCGACAGTTCGCGCTCCTTGAGCGCCTCCCGGACGAGCCCGAACTCCAGCTGCTCCAGGTAGCGCAGACCGCCGTGGAACATCTTCGACGAGCGGCTCGACGTGCCCGACGCGACGTCGCGCGCCTCGATCATCGCCACGCGCAGACCGCGCGTCGCGGCGTCGAGCGCCGCACCCGTGCCGACGACGCCGCCACCGATGACGATCAAGTCGAACTGTTCGTCCCCCAATCGGCGCCAAGCCTCGCGATGGTTGTCCAACCCGAGGTCAGCAGGCCGATCCGCATTCACTTCGCTTTCCATGAACCCCAGCCTACCGAACCGTAACTTAGCGTCCTAAACTGTGGGCGTGGACACACCGGAACAGTTCGTCGCCGCGATCGACCAGGGCACGACGTCGACGCGAACCATCATCTTCGACCGCAGCGGCAACGTCGTCGCGAGCGAGCAACTGGAGCATCAGCAGATCTTTCCGCGGGCCGGCTGGGTCGAGCACGACGCGATGGAGATCTGGCGGAACACCCGCCGGGTCACCGCCGCGGCACTCGCTGCGGGCGACCTGACCTCGTCGGACATCGTCGCGTGCGGCATCACCAACCAGCGGGAGACCACCGTGGTCTGGGACCGCCGGACCGGCAAGCCCATCCACAACGCCATCGTCTGGCAGGACACCCGCACCGACGAACTGTGCAAGGAGCTCGCGGCGGCCCCGGCGTCGGGTTCGGGCGAGACCGGCGTCGACCGGTATCGGTCACGCACCGGCCTGCCGCTGTCGACGTACTTCGCAGGTCCCAAGATCCGTTGGCTCCTCGACAACGTCGACGGCGCCCGCGAACGCGCCGAACGCGGCGAACTCTGCTTCGGCACCATGGACAGCTGGCTGGCGTGGAACGCCTCGGGCGGCGTCCACGGCGGGGTGCACGTCACCGACGTCACCAACGCCTCGCGCACCATGCTGATGGACCTGCGCACCCTCGACTGGAGCGCGGAGATCTGCGCCGAGATGGGCATCCCGATGTCGATGCTCCCGGAGATCCGCAGCAGCTCCGAAGTGCTGGCCACCCTGCGACCCGGCGGCGCCCTGCACGGCGTGCCGCTGGCCGGCATCCTGGGCGACCAGCAGGCCGCCACCTTCGGCCAGGCCTGCCTGGAGCCGGGCGAGGCCAAGAACACCTACGGAACCGGCAACTTCCTGCTGATGAACACCGGGACCAAGCCCGTGTTCAGCGACCACGGCCTGCTCACCACGGTCTGCTATCGCCTCGGCGACGACGAGCCGGTCTACGCCCTGGAGGGCTCGATCGCGGTCACCGGCTCGCTGGTGCAGTGGCTGCGCGACAATCTCGGCCTGCTGTCGACCGCGGCCGAGGTCGAGGTGCTCGCGGCGCAGGTGCCCGACAACGGCGGCGTGTACTTCGTCCCGGCGTTCTCCGGCCTGTTCGCGCCGCGCTGGCGCTCGGACGCGCGCGGCGTGATCGTCGGCCTGACCCGATTCGCCAACCGCCACCACATCGCCCGCGCCGTACTGGAGGCCAGCGCGTTCCAGACCCGCGAGGTGATCGAGGCGATGCAGGCCGACTCGGGAGTCGCGCTCAGCACGCTGAAGGTGGACGGCGGCATGGTGGTCAACGAGCTGCTGATGCAGTTCCAGTCCGACGTCCTCGGGGTTCCGGTGGTGCGGCCGGTGGTGAACGAGACCACCGCCCTGGGCGCCGCGTACGCGGCGGGCCTGGCCGTCGGATTCTTCTCCGGAACCGACGAGATCCGGCAGAACTGGGCGAAGGGCGCGCAGTGGTCGCCGACGATGAGCGACGACGACCGCGCCCGCCTGTACCGCGAATGGAATCGGGCCGTCACGCACAGCTTCGATCTGGCGGGCCCGGCCTGACGCCTCGGACGCGTATCGCCGACGGACCTTCAGACCCGAGCGCCCGGTTGTACGTTGGGGGCAGGACCGGGTGCGACGAGCTGCTCCCCGCCTCGCCCGGCCTCACCGAGTAGCCCGCGAATCCGTCCGCACCGTGAGGAATCTCGTCATGCCCGTCACCGAAATCGTCACCGACACCGATCTGCTGACCCTGACCTTCCACGCCGAGTTCGCCGCACCCCGCGACCGCGTGTGGGCGGTCTACGAAGACCCCCGCCGGCTGGAACGCGTGTGGGGCCCGCCGGAGTGCCCGGCCACCTTCGTCGACCACGACTTCGCCGTCGGCGGCCGCTCCACCTACTTCATGACCGACCCGGACGGCCAGAAGTACTACGGATGGTGGCTGATCACCGCGATCGACGCACCGCACTCGTTCGCGTTCGACGACGGGTTCGCCGACGAGAATTTCGACAACCTCCCGGACCTGCCGGTCAGCTCCCAGGTCTACACGTTCACCGACGTCGGGAACGGCACCACCAGGGCCGTCTTCACTTCGACCTTCGCCAGCCGGGAGGCGATCCAGCAGGTGCTGGACATGGGCGTCGTCGACGGCACCCGTTCGGCGATCAACCAGCTCGACGCGGTGCTCGCCGGCTGAGTCCGGGGCAGCTCAGTCCAGGTCGTCGTGGCGGACCAGCTGCCGGGCCGCCTCGGCGACCGAGCCGGACAGCGACGGGTACACCGAGAACGTGCTGGCCACCTGCGAGACCTGCAGCTTGTTCTCCACGGCCAGGGCGATCGGCAGGATCAGCTCCGAAGCATTGGGGGCCACCACCACGCCGCCGATCACCACGCCGGTCGCCGGGCGGCAGAAGATCTTGACGAAGCCGCGACGCAGCCCGCTCATCTTGGCGCGCGGGTTGGTCGCCAACGGCAGCATCACGGTGCGCGCGGGGTACTCCCCGGCGTCGATCGCCTTCTGCGAGACGCCGACGGTGGCGATCTCCGGCCGCGTGAAGATGGCCGACGAGACGGTCTTGAGCCGCAGCGGGCTCACGCCCTCGCCCAGCGAGTGATAGATCGCAATGCGGCCCTGCATGGCCGCCACGGACGCCAGCGGCAGCAGACCCGTGCAGTCGCCGGCGGCGTAGATCCCGGGCACGCTGGTCCGCGAGACCCGGTCGACGGTGATGTGGCCGCCGCGGTCGGTGGTCACGCCCGCGTCGTCGAGCCCGAGGCCTTCGGTGTTCGGCACCGAGCCGACGGTCATCAGCACGTGCGAGCCGGTCACCTGCTGGCCGTCGGCCAAGAAGACGGTCGCGGTGTCGCCGTCGCGGACGACGCGTTCGGCGCGCGCATGTTTGATGAGCGAGACGCCGCGTTCGGCGAACGCTTCCTCCAGGACGAGTGCGGCGTCCTCGTCCTCGTGCGGCAGCACGCGGTCGCGGCTCGAGAGCATCGTGACCTTCACGCCCAACTCGGTGTAGGCATGCACGAATTCGGCACCGGTGACGCCGGAACCGACCACCACCAGGTGCTCGGGCAGTTCGGTCAGGGTGTAGAGCTGACGCCAGTTCAGAATGCGCTCGCCGTCGGGCACCGCGGTGGGCAGCACGCGCGGCGACGCACCGGTCGCGATCAGCACGACGTCGCCCCAGAAGGTCTCCTCCGTGCCGTCGGCCAGGGTGGCGGTCACCTCGTGCGCACCGATGCCCGGGCTGGTCTTGGACAGCCGGCCGCGGCCGTTGACGATCCGGATGCCCTCGCTGACCATGCGCGCGCGGATGTCCGCGGACTGCGCGAACGCCAGGTCTTTGACCCGCTGGTGGATCTCCGGGAGGCTCACGTCGATGTCCCGGGCGGCGATGTCGATGCCCAGGTCGGCGGCCTTGCGAATCTCGGTGCGGATGCCGGTGGAGGCGATGAACGTCTTGCTCGGCACGCAGTCCTGGAGCACGCAGGCCCCGCCGACGCCGTCCGAATCGATCACCGTGATGTCCGCGCCGTACGCCGCACCGGCGAGCGCCGCCTCGTACCCGGCGGGTCCGCCGCCACGATCACAATTCGGCCACGTTGCGCTCTCCTGTTCTCTGAGGGGCGTGTCACGGCCCAAACTATCCCCTCACCCCGCCCCGCGCGGTTCCCCCCGCGCCCGAACGCTTACGCTTTGGCAGTGCCCATCTACGCCGCCTACGCCTCCAACATGGACCCGCACAGATGCTTCAGCGGGCCCCGCACTCGCCGATGTCGTCACCGGCTGGCTGCACGGCTGGCGGCTGACCTTTGCCGGCGACGACATCGGCTGGGAGGGATCGCTCGCCACCGTCACCGAGGACCGCGACGATCCCGACGCGAAAGTCTTCGTGGTGCTCTACGACGTGCCCGACGAGGACGAGGCCAACCTCGACCGCTGGGAGGGCACCGAACTCGGCGTGCACCGCAAGATCCGGGCACGCGTGGAGACCCCGAACGGACCCGTGCTGGCCTGGCTCTACGTGATCGACGGCTACGAGGGCGGCCTGCCTTCGGCCCGCTACCTGGGCGTCATCAGCGAGGCCGCGCAGATCGCCGGGGCTCCCGACGAGTACGTGCAGCGCCTGCGCCTGCACGAGGCCCGCAACGTGGGACCGGGCCCGGAAGAGCCCCTCGACAACTCCTAGTCGGACGACTCAGCCGAGTTCGGGGTCGCCGGCCAGCACCACGCCGGCCAGCGTGCGGATGCCGATCGCGAGTGCGCGCTCGTCGATGTCGAAGTTCGGCTGGTGCAGGTCGCACTGCGGACCGGTCCCCGACCAGACACCCAGACGGCCCATCGCCCCGGGAACGTGCTGCAGGTACCAGGCGAAGTCCTCGCCGCCGGGCGACTGCGGAGTATCGACCTCGGCCGCCGGATCGATCGCGGCCACGCTGCGCCGCAGCATGCCGATGCTCGCCTCGTCGTTGACCACGGGCGGCACGCCGCGCACGTAGGTCAGATCGTAGGAGACGCCGACCGGGGCCAGCAGTTCGCCGATGATGCTGCGCACCAGCGGCTCCAGCTCGTCCCAGACCTCCAGCGAACCGGTGCGGACGGTGCCGCGCATCCGGCCGTCCTGCGGAATCGCGTTCGGAGCATCGCCGGAGTGCACCGCACCCCAGCCCATCACCGTGCCCGATCGGGGGTCGACGCGGCGTGCCAGCACACCGGGCAGACCGGTGATGACCAGGCCCATCGCGTAGATCAGATCGGCGGTCAGATGCGGACGGGACGTGTGACCGCCGGGACCGTGCAGATGCAGTTCGATCCGGTCCGCGGCAGACGTCAGCGCGCCCGCCCGCAGGCCGACGGTGCCGACCTGCAGGTGCGGATCGCAGTGCAGCGCGAAGAATCGCGAGACGCCGTCGGTCACGCCGGCTTCGATCGCGTCGAGCGCGCCGCCCGGCATCACCTCCTCGGCGGCCTGGAACAGCAGGCGGACGCCGAAGGGCAGGTCGTCGAGCTGCGACAGCAGCACGCCGGTGCCCAGCAGCACCGCGGTGTGCGCGTCGTGCCCGCAGGAGTGCGAGACGCCCTCGTTGCGCGAAGTGAACGGCAGGCCGGTCTGCTCCGGGATGGGCAGACCGTCGAGGTCGGCGCGCAACGCGATCCGCGGCCGGTCCGTCGGACCGAAGTCGCAGACCACGCCGGTGCCGGCGGGCAGCACGACCGGCGACAGTCCGGCTCCCGAGAGCACGTCGACCACCTTCGCGGTGGTGACGAACTCGGCCTTGGAGAGTTCCGGATGGGAGTGCAGTTCACGACGCCAGGCCACGACGCGGTCGATATTGGCCGCGAGCCAGGCGTCGATCTCGGCGACGCCGCGGATCGGTGCGTTCATCAGAGCAACGACGACGGGGTGGGCGCCGCGAGGGCCGCCAGCAGCGGCTGGCGCAGTCCGCGCTTGATGACCGCGTAGTTGTCGCCGACCAGCCCGGCGCGCTCGCGGCCCACTTCGCGGGCGCGCGAGAGCAGGGCGTCGACGTCGACGGCCTCGTCGACGATCCCGAGGCTCAGCGCGTCGTTCGCGCCGTACCGACGGCTAGTGAGCATGGCCTCGGTGGCCGTCGCGTCCGGCACGCGGGTGCGCACCAGGGCGGCCATGCCGGAGGTGAACGGCATGTTCAGCGCGGCCTCGGGCAGCGACCAGAAGCCGCGCTCGGTACGCATCACGCGGTAGTCGGCGCACAGCGCCAGCATCGCGCCGGCGCCGAACGCGTGGCCGTTGACGGCGGCGACGACCGGCGCGGGGGCGGTCAGCACCTTGGTGTAGAGCTTGTGAACCACGTCGAGGTACTCCGGGAGCTTCGCGAAGTTCGCGGCGACGTAGTCGGTGTCCAGCCCGTTGCTGAAGAACTTGCCGGTGGCACTCAGCACGATCGGCTTCTTGGCCTCGAACGCCTCGTCGAGCGCGTCGGTGACCCCGGCCATCCATTCCAGGCCGAACCGGTTCTCCGGATTGGTCTCGTCGAGTTCGCGGTCGCGGGTGCCGAGAAAGACCTCGGCGGCGTCGTCAGTCACGTTCACATACGGCATGAGTGAACATGCTATCGCCGAGGTCGATCCACGGTGGACGGAAGGTGTGCACGCGGTGGATCTGCTGCATATTGTCGTGGGCCGCACGGCGCACCCGAGGCCCCCGGCTCTCGACGCCCGGTAAGTGTCATATGCGGCGGCTAGTGTCTTGTCCATGGATCCCACCGTCGACCCGGAAGCCGCCGCGACCGCCGCCGCCGCGGCCATCGC
>JASGFV010000036.1:0-21904 GCA_047605365.1 Gordonia sp. (in: high G+C Gram-positive bacteria) | reverse complement strand
GCGACATCGCCGTCGGTTCCACCGCGACGATCCGTGAGTTCTCGCCCGACTGTCCGCCGGAGATCCGTCAGCGGCTCTCCAGCCTCGGCTTCGCCTACGACACTCCGGTGACCAAGCTCCGGACCGCCCCGATGGGCAGCCCCAGCGTCTACAAGGTGGTCGGCTACCAGATGTGCCTGCGCAACCGGGAAGCCGAATACATCCAGTGCGAACCGAACGTTGCGGGAGCCGATCGCGATGAGTGACTGCTGCGGCCCCTCCGGCACCCTTACCGGCGACGACGATCCCGGACGCATCCACGTCCACTCCCCCGACTGCGTCCACTACGAACCGAGTGAAGAGTTCGATCCCGACCGGACCGACAGCAACGCGGTCCGCGTGGCCCTCATCGGTTCCCCGAATGCCGGCAAGACCTCCGTTTTCAACGGGCTGACCGGACTCACGCTGAAGACCGGCAACTATCCAGGCGTCACCGTCACGCGGTCGGTGGGCCGCCTGAAGGTGAAGACCCGTGCCCGCGCCGGTGCCGGAGGCCCGTCGACGGACAGCAAGAACGTCTACATCGAGGACCTGCCCGGCACCTACAGCCTCACCCCGATCTCCCCGGACGAGCAGGTGGTGTACGACCTGCTCAACGAGGGCATCCCGGGCGTGAAGCGCCCCGACGCCGCACTCGTCGTGATGGATGCGACCGTCCTGGAACGGTCACTGTCGATCCTCGCCGAGGCCATGAACACCGGCCTGCCGGTGGTGGTCGTACTCACCATGACCGACGAGATGGACGCCCGCGGCGGCCGGCTCGACCCGGCCGGACTCGAGCGCGCACTGGGTGTTCCGGTGCGCGCGGTGATCGGCACCAAGCGTTCGACGATGGAGTCGGTTCGCGAGTTGCTGGCCGATCCGTCCTCGTGGTCGCGCGCCGCGGTGCCGCCGCCCGTCGAGCCGGGCCCCGAACGGGAGGACTGGGTCGACTCGGCCCTGGAGGCGAGCGCCTACCGCAGCCCGCGAGAACACTCGACGACGACGGCCGTGGACCGGATCCTGCTGCATCCGTTGCTCGGCACCGTCGCGTTCCTGGCCATCATGTTCGTGTTCTTCCAGGTGGTCTTCACGGTCGCGGCGCCGGTGCAGGGCTGGATCGAGGACGGCTTCACCTGGCTCGGCGAATGGGTCGGCGCGCACGTCTCCAATCCCCTGCTCTCGGACTTCCTGAACACCGCCGTGATCGGCGGCGTCGGCGGAATCCTGGTGTTCATTCCGCAGATCATGCTGATGTTCCTGCTGATCTCACTGCTGGAGAACGTCGGCTACATGTCGCGCGCGGCGTTCCTCACCGACCGGGTGATGAGCCGGGCCGGGCTCGAGGGACGCGCGTTCGTCGCGATGCTGTCGTCGTTCGCGTGCGCGGTGCCCGGCATCATGGCGACCCGCACCCTCCCGTCGTCGAAAGACCGGATCGCCACCGCGATCACCGCCCCGCTGATGACCTGCTCGGCCCGCATCCCGGTCTTCGTGCTGCTGATCGGCATGCTGGTGCCGGCCGACTCCCGATTCGGGCCGTTCGGCGCGCAGGGCTCGGTGATGTTCGCCCTCTACCTGCTCGGCGGACTCTCGGCGATGACCGCCGCGGCCCTGTTCAAGCGCACCAAGGCGCTGCGCAGCGGCCTGCTGCCCTTCTACATGGAGATGCCGCCGTATCGCGTGCCGTCGCTCAAGTCGGTGGCGCTGACGATGTGGGACTCCACCCGGCAGTTCCTGCAGAAGGTCGGCAAGATCATCTTCGCGACCGCGGTGATCCTGTGGCTGCTGCTGTCGCTGCCCGCCCACACGCAGCAGGCCGACGCCGTCCGCACGGACGCCGTCGCGGCGGCGCTGGCCGACGGGGCCTCCCCCGACGACGCCGACGCTCACGGTGAGGCCGCTGCACGGTCGTACGTGATGGACAACAGTTTCGCGGCCTCCATCGGCAAGGCCGTGGAACCGGTCTTCGCGCCGCTCGGATTCGACTGGCGCATCGACATCGGCATCATCGGATCGTTCGCCGCCCGCGAGGTGGTGGTCTCCACGCTGGGCCAGATCGCCGCCGCCGAAGATCCGGAGGACCCGGACACCGCGCTGCGCGAGATGACCTACACGCACGGCGACCGCGAAGGGCAGAAGGTGTTCAGCCCGCCGACGATCGTGGCGATGCTGCTGTTCTTCGTCTACGCGCTGCAGTGCATGTCGACGGTCGGCGCGATCCGCCGCGAGACCAACTCGTGGAAGTGGCCGCTGGTGTCGTGGAGTTACATGTTCGTCCTGGCCTGGGTGACGGCGTACATCGGCCATCAGATCACCGCCGCCGTGACGGGCTGACCCGATGGCGATTCACCTCACCGTCGATCCCGTCGACGACGCCGCACCGCGCCTGCTCCGCTGGCACGTCGCACCCGGTCTGCAGCGACTGACCGGCGACGTCGACGCCGAGCACACACCGGCGCCGCTGCGCACCCTGATCGACGACGGGGTACTCGCGTCGATCCGCCTGCGTCCGGGGGTCGTCGAGACCGAGCTGTCGTACGGCCGGTCCGCGGCCGCCGACGGTGCCGCCGTCCGCTCGGCGCTGTACCTGGTCTTTTCGGCGGAGGGCGGCTGGCCGTCGCCCGACGGCGGCGACGCCGCAACCGTCGCCCGGGCCGCCGACGCCGAGATCGCCGAGGCGGTGGCCGACGTGCTCGACGGCGAGTTCGGCGCCTACACCGCGTCCCACGGCGGCGCGGTGGAACTGTGCGGCGTTCACGACGGAGTGGTGCAGGTATCGATGACCGGAGCCTGCCGCGGATGCCGCGCCGCCCAACAGACCCTCGCGGGCGATCTCGCCCTGCGCTTGGCGACCGTTCCCGGCTTCGCCGGGGTCGTCGACTCAGGAGACGCCCGAGGTGGAGAAATGGAGCTGACATGATCTTCCCGCCCACCGTGTCGCTCACGCGTCCGCTGACCGCGCTGACGTCCGGCCCGACGAATCCCGTCGACACGGCCGTGCAGACCGTGCGCGCGGCAGCCGACGCCCCGCGACGTGTGCGCGGTCTGGCGTCGGCGGTGCTGCACGCCGGAGCCTCCGCCGTCGGAGAGGTGCTGAGCGGACGTCCGCTGCGCCGGATCAGCACCCACGGCGACGACCGCTGGATCGAGGTGCGCGGCCTGACCGCGCAGTTCGACGTCCTCGAACCGCTGCTGCGCACCGGCTTCGAGGCACTGCCCGGAGTGACCGGGGTGCACGTCAACGGCCCGCTGTCGCGGGTCATGGTGACCGTCTCGGCCGACGGGCCGTCGAACGACGACCTGACCCGCGTGATCGAGACCGCCGAAGGCGCGCTCGACGACGCCTCGACCGCCGTCCGCGGCGAGCCGCTGCCCGGCGACGACGCCCAGCTCGCCGCGAACCTGCTGGCCGTCGCGGTGACCGGCCTCGCCGCCGGAGCCGCCGTGGCCGGATCGCTGCTGCCGATCGGCAGACTGTCGCGCGCAGCCGCGGTGCCGATCACCGTCGCCGACTATCACCCGGCGCTCCGCTCGATGCTCGACCGCAGGCTCGGCGTGGTCGGCGCCGATCTGCTGATCCGGTCGGCGAGCGGAACGGTCGCCGCGCTCAGCGGGTCGCCGGCCGCGGCGCTCGTCAACACCTCGACCAGCACGCTGACCGCCGCCGACACCCTGATCGCCCGGGCCACCTGGACTGCTGCGGCCGGACGCCTCTGCGACGAGGCACGCGCCGTCGACTCGGTGCCCGCGACCGCCGGAGCTCGGGCCGCGAACGCGGGCCGGGAGGGACGCGAGGGCTACGAGGAGAAGTCGATCGACGCCGGGCTGGCCGGGGCGGCGGTAGTCGCCCTCACCGGCACCGCACGACAGTCCGCCGAGGCCGCGCTGGTCGGCGCGCCGAAGGCCACCCGCGCGGTCCGCGAATCGTTCGGCACCGCCCTGGATCGCGGGCTCGCCGCCCGGCACGACGTGGTGCTGCGCAATCCGCGCGCACTGCGCAGCCTGTCGCGGATCGACACCCTGCTGGTTGATCCGCGCGCGCTCTTCACCGACGAGCTCGCGGTGAACCTGGTGCGCGGCACCGCCCCGGAAGAGCGCACGCAGGCCTGGCATTCGGCGACGGCGGCATTGGCCGCCGGCCGGCTGCAGTCCGGCTGGAACCCGCTGCCCGAGGGCGGCGAGGCACTGGTCGGACCGGTTCGACAGCCGCTCGCGAGCGCGGTCCTCATGGAGGCGCGGCGCGCCGGCCTGACGGTGGTCTCGCTGTCCGACGACGGCCTCGGATCGTTGCAGCACGCCTTCGACGAGTTGCTCGCGCCCGCCGTCGATCCCGACTCGGCACTGGCCGCGGCGGCCGACCAGCTGACGCAGACCGGGCACACCGTCGCCCTGCTGTCGCGGACCGGCGTCACCGCGGCGCCGCACACTGCGCTGACCGTCGCACTGCTCGACGACACGACGCCGACCAGCTGGAACGCCGACGTGCTGGCGTGCGATCTGAAGACCGTCTGGCGCATCATGCACGCCGTCCCGGCGGCCGCCGAGGCACGGCGTCGCGGGCATTCCCTCTCCGCCGCGGGCTCGCTGCTCGGCGCGCTGATGCTGATCCCTGGGGTGCCCGGCGACGGGCCCGGATCGGTCAACAGCGCCGCGCTGTACGGCGTGTGGACCGGATTCCGGCTGGCCCGGAGGATGCTCGCCGATCCCCTGCCCGCACCCGAAGCGACGCGCGACTGGCACGCCCTGCCCGTCAGCGAGGTGGTGCGACTGCTGCCGCCGCCCGAGCACGACCACGCGCCCGAGGCTCACGTCGCGATCGAACTGGCCCGCCGCTGGCTGTCCGCGCTCGACGGCCCGCGCCGCTACCTGCACGACTTCGCCGCCACCATGCGCGAGGACCTGGCCGACCCGATCACCCCGGTGCTGGCCACGGGCGCGGCAGCGAGCGCTCTGCTCGGCTCCCCGCTCGACGCCGCGATGGTCGGCGGCGTCCTGGCGCTCAACACCGCGCTCTCCGCGCAGCAGTCGCTGCACGCCGAACGCCTGCTCCGCCGTCTGCTGGCCCGCCAGGAGCCGCTGGCCCGCCGCGTGAACGCGGTCGGCGACGACGTCGAGATCGGCGCCGACTCACTGCTGCCCGGCGACCTCATCGAGGTCCGGTCCGGCGAGGTGGTGCCGGCCGACGCCCGGATCATCGACGCCGACAACGTCGAGGTGGACGAGTCGTCGCTCACCGGAGAATCGCTGCCGGTCGCCAAGAACACCGCGGACACTCCCGGCGCGCCACTGGCCGAACGCACCGGAATGCTGTTCGCCGGAACCACGATGGTCGCGGGCAAGGCCCACGCACTGGTCACCGCGGTGGGCGACGAGACCGCCGCCAGCCGGGCCCTCGCGATGTCGCCGCGCGCGTCGCGCAGCGTCGGACTGGCCGCTCAGCTCGGCGAGATCACCCGGCGCGCACTGCCGTGGAGTTTCACCGGCGGCGCGCTGATCGGCGCCATCTCGCTACTCCGCGGCACCCCGCTGCGGGAGACCGCGTCGGGCACCGTGGCGATCGCCGTGGCCGCCGTCCCCGAGGGTCTGCCGCTGGTGGTGACGCTCGCGCAGTCGGCGTCGGCGCGGCGGCTCACCGGATCGTCGGTCCTGGTGCGCAATCCGCTGGCCGTCGAGGCCTTCGCCCGGCTCGACGCGGTGTGCTTCGACAAGACCGGCACCCTCAGCGAGAACCGGCTCCGGGTGGCCGAGGTGATCGCCGTCGGCGACGCCTCCGACGACGACGTGCTGCGCGCGGCCGGCGAGACGATGCTGGTCCGGCGCGACGGTTCGCTGGAGCATCCGACCGACGCCGCCGTGCACGAGGCCGCGCAGGACGCCGGCCTCGACTTCGTGAAGCCCGACGCCCTGCTGCCCTTCCAGTCCGAGCGACCGTTCGCCGCGGCCCTGGTCGGCCGGCAGGTCATGGTCAAGGGCGCTCCGGACGCCCTCGCCGGGGCGATCGGCGACGCCCAGCAGGCCGAGCTTCACGTCGCCGTCGACGCGATGGCCGCCCGCGGACTGCGCGTACTCGCCGTCGCCGAGCGGACGGTGACGGCCAGGCAGGCC
This sequence comes from Gordonia sp. (in: high G+C Gram-positive bacteria), assembly GCA_047605365.1. Classification (GTDB taxonomy): domain Bacteria; phylum Actinomycetota; class Actinomycetes; order Mycobacteriales; family Mycobacteriaceae; genus Gordonia. The sequence goes on along the minus strand of JASGFV010000036.1, from coordinate 15,778 downwards.
GCGACGGCGGCCGGCGACCCCGATCGGCTCGCCGCGCTCGCGTCGTCGTCGTTGCGGCTGGTCGGTCTGGTCGGCATGTCCGACACGCCCCGGCCCGGTTCGCGGCCGCTGATCGAGAATCTGACCGAACGCGGCATCGAGGTCCGGATCATCACCGGCGACCATCCGGTCACCGCCGCGGCGATCGCCACCGGCCTCGGGCTGCCCACCGACCCCGACGACGTGATGACCGGCGACCGCTGGAACGCGCTGACCACGTCCGGGCGGACCGAGGCGACGGCCCGGCACCGGGTGTACGCGCGGATGTCGCCGGAGCACAAGGTGCAGGTGGTGCAGGCGCTGGAGGACGCCGGTCTGGTCACCGCGATGGTCGGCGACGGCGCGAACGACGCCGCCGCGATCCGCGCGGCGTCGGTGGGCATCGGCGTCGCCTCCGAGGGCGGCGACCCGGCGCGGATCGCCGCCGACGTGATGCTGCTCGACGGCGACGTCTATGCCATCGTCGACGCCCTGGAGGAGGGCGAGCAGCTCTGGCGGCGAGTGCTCTCGTCGATCTCGGTGCTCATCGGGCACAGCGTCGGCGAGGTGACCTTCGGCCTGCTCACCACCGTGCTGACCGGACGACCGGCGTTGAGCGCCCGCCAGATGATGCTGGTGAACATGTTGACCGACGCACTGCCCGCCGCGGCGCTGGCCGTGAGCCCGCAGCTCGACCCCGACGTCGACGGCGCACACGATCAGTCCACGATCTGGCGCGCGGTGGCGGTCCGGGCGGTGTTCACGACGCTCGGCGCGCAGCTGGGCTGGACCATGGCACGGCTCACCGGTCGCCGGCAGCGGGCCGCCACCGTCGGACTGGTCGGACTGGTCGGCGCGCAGATGCTCGAGATGCTGATGGACTCGCACGGCCCGCTGGTGATCGCCACCAGCGTCGGAACGTTCCTGGTGATGGGCACGATCATCACGATTCCGGGGCTGAGCCACCTGTTCGGCTGCACGCCGCTCGGCCCGGTCGGATGGGCTCAGGGAATGGGTGCGGCACTGGCCGCCGCGGCGATCTCCAAGTGGTTGCCGGGCGTGGTCGACAAGCTGGCCGACGAACTGCCGCGCCTGCTGGCCACCGTCGAGGACGAACTGCCGGCCCAGGTGCGGGCGCTACTCGTCGATGACGAGGACGCCGGCGCGGACCAGGACGCTGTAGACGTGCTCGACGACCGGCGTGACGATGCGGACGCCGGTGTTCATCAGGGCGTCGGGTCCGAGGCCGCGAACGAGGTCTGTCATGAGAGTTGAGCCTACCCAAACCAAGTCCCTCTTGGGAAGGGTCGTCGACGAGCACCGCACCACCGCCGAACTGGTCCGCAAGGGTTCCCGGTTCTCCGTGCAGTTGCCGATCGTCGGCCGGGTGGGAGTGCCCAAGCCGCAGCAGCTGGCGGCGTACGGGGTGCTCGGTGCCCTCGCTGCGGCGGGGGTGGTCGAGTGGCCGGTCGCCATCAGCCTCGCGGTGGGACTGACGCTGGCCGGGAAGTCGGTGTCGGCGCTGCAGCATCACGCCGAGGCCGCCGCCGGCTCCGCGCAGACCGAGGCCCCGCCGACGGTGGTCGACGGCACGGTGGCCGCCACGACGACGGTTCCGCGGAACACCACCGCCAAGCGGGCCGCCCGCGGGCCGTCGCACCGGGTGCGCCGCCGCTGATCGAGGCGGCGAGGAACGCCCCCCTTCGCTGGTTGAGCGAACGACCCACCGCTGGTTGAGCGAACGAAGTGAGTCGAAACCGGCGAGGCAGATTCCGATCAGGGCAGCTCGCGCGGTTCCGCGGGGGCGATGCGGGCGATGTTGCCCTGCAACACGTCCCGGTAGATCTTGAGCTGCTCCTCGCCGACCCGCACCTGCTGGGACAGGCGGCGCGAGTTGTCGGCGGACATCTCACGATCACCGGATCGGGACAGCAGGTGGTCGATGCGCTCGTCGATGGTGACCGTGCGATCGAACTCGTCGAGCAGCCGCAGTTCGACGGCGGCCGAGTCGACGGTCGCGGTGATCTCGGCGAGCGCCGCAACACGTTCGAGCAGCTCGGTCCACACCGGGCGCAACGCGGCCTCGCGACTGTCGACGTGCTCGGCGAACGCCGAATCCCAGCCGCCGCGGGCGCGCGCGGCGTCGAGGTCGATGCGCAGCGTGCGCAAGGCGATGATGTCGGAGGCGATCTCGGACAGCTCGGCGTTCAGGTTGACCTGGGCGCGCTGCATCTCGAAGTAGTCCGAGCGCCACGCCGGGTTCGCGCTGATCCGGTCGAAGTAGTAGCCGGCGATGAACAGCAGGGTCTCGTAGCCGTCGACGAAGACCGCGCCGCCGCGCGCGCCCGGCGGCGGTCCCGACGAGGCGCCGATGGCCTCGTTGGCCCACTCCTCCACGCTCTGCCCGGCCGAACGACCGGCGAGCTGGCTCACGAAGGTGGCGACCTTGTCGACGGCCGCGCTGCCCGCACGCCGCACCCCGCCGCCGACCGGAAGGTTTGCGGTCGGCGTGGCCAGCAGTCCGGCGAAGAGTCGTTCGCGCTCGTCGATCTCCAGGTACAGATTCTCTTTGCGCTCTCGCCGGATGCCGCGCGCGCTGGACGCGAAGACGCCCTTGGCCAGCACGATCGCCTTCCGCGCGTCCTCACGCTTGCGGATCATGCCGCCGACCCGGGCGCGCAGCACCGTCGCCACCAGATTCGGCACCGCCCCCGGACGCAACTGGTCCTCGATGTAGAGGATGCTCTCCTGAAGCCGCCGGAGTTCGGAGTACGAGTACGGCAGGGTCGGCAGCGGATAGCCCGAGGTGAGGCGACGAACCATCAGCGCCCGGCCGGCCGGAGAGAGCACGCCGGAGGCGATCATCAACGACGCCGCGGGCGACAGTTCGCCGACCTGGCCGGGAATCCGGGAGTCGTTGGTCCACTGCCGGATGTCGGCGGCCGAGACGGAAGGATGAGGCGCAGACATGAGCACCATGCTACCGAGCGAACCGGGCCCGCACCCGGCCGTGACGGGCGGTGTGACCAGCGCGGGCCGGACTACTCAGATCCAGCCGCGCTCCTGCGCGATGTGCGCGGCCTCGGCGCGGGTGGCGGCCCCGGTCTTGCCGATCGCCGACGACAGGTGGTTGCGCACCGTCCCCGCCGACAGGAACACGCGCTGCGCGATGGTCGCGACCGTCGCGCCGGACAGCGCTTCCCGCAGCACGTCGCACTCGCGCGGAGTGAGCGGATTGTCGCCGCTGGTCAGACTCTCGGTGGCCAGCATCGGGTCGATCACCCGCAGCCCCGCGTGCACTCGCCGCACGGCGTCGGCCAGCTCCGCCGCCGGGGTGTCCTTGACCACGAAGCCGGACGCTCCGGCGTCGATCGCGCGGCGGAGGTAGCCCGGCCTGCCGAAGGTCGTGACGATCAGGCACCGCACGCCGGGCAGCGCTGACCGCACCTCGGCCGCCGCCTCGATTCCGTCGGCGCCGGGCATCTCGATGTCGAGCAGGCACACGTCGGCGCAGGACTCGCGCGCGGCGTCGACCACCTCGTCGCCCCGGCCGACCTGCGCGACCACCTCCAGGTCCGGCTCCAGGTCGAGCAGTGCGGCCAGGGCGCCGCGCACCAGCGCTTGATCGTCGGCCAGCAGCAGGCGGATCGGTTCGGTCATCGCAGGTCTCCCGCGTCGGCCGGCCTCAGATCGGCGATCACCGTGGTGCCGCCGGGACCGGAGTCGATGTGCAGCCGGCCACCGGCGTCGGCGAGACGCTCGGCCAGCCCGTTCAGGCCGTTGCCCCGGCCGCCGCGCATGCCGCGACCGTCGTCGCGCACCACGATGCGTCCCGGCGACAGTTCCACCACGCACGACGACGCACAGCTGTGCCGGACCACATTGGTGACGGCCTCGCGCAGCACCCAGGCGCTGAGGGTCGCGTCGTCGTCGCACGCGGCAGCGGGTTCGGGCAGCGTGGCCTCGATGCCCGCGGCCGCGAGCGCACTGCGCGCCGACGCCAGGACGGCGGGCAGTTCCGGAGTCCGCAGACCGCCCACCGTCGCCCGTACTTCGGCGAGGGCCTCCCGCGCCAGGGCGTTGACGTCGGCGGCTTCGGCTTTCGCGCGCTCTGGGTCCAGGTCGACGAGCCGGCCGAACAGCTCGGTCTTCACGCTGATCACGGTCAGCGAGTGGCCGAGGATGTCGTGCACGTCGCGGGCCACGCGTTCGCGTTCGGCGACGACGGCGAGTTGCGCTCGCGTCTCCCGCTGCCGATTCTCGGCCACCTCGCGTTCCCGTTCGCGCGCGGAGATCTGCCTGGAGAAGACCAGGATCAGACCGACCACGGCGACGATCGCCACCAGACTGAGGTCCAGTTCCCAACCGAAGACCTCCGGGATGGCGACAGTGGCGACGAGAATGCCGATCATGGTCACCAGCTGCCCCAACGGCGGCAGCGCGAACGCCGCTGCCGCCATCAGGAACGGCGCCAGCCCCAGCGCCCCGACGTGTAGCACCGGCAGCAGTGCCGCGACCACCGCGATCAGCACGAGCGTCGCGATGATCCGGCCGCGCGTCACCGTCTCGGAGGCCATCACGTACACGCAGAGAAAGAGGTAGACGACGGCGAAGACGCCGATCAGCGCGAAGGACGCGATCTTGGCCCCCGTCGACGCGTCGGAGGTGATCACCGAGGCGATCGGATAGCCCAGGAAGATCATCCAGACCGCAGCGAACCCCCAGCGCGCGTTGCGCCAGGGGGTCCGCCAGTCGGGACGGTCAGAGGCAGTGCTCACTGTCGAACCGTACTGCGGCCGTAGAAGTACGCGGCGGCCGATCCGAAGACCAGGCCCCACACGACGACGTTCACGATCGGCACCCACAGGGCGATGTGCCCGCCGTACACCGCGGCTCCGTGATCGAGCGGGTAGCGCGCCAGGGTGACGACGCCGAACATCGGGGTGAACTTGGCGATGGTCAGCATGGTCCCGGACAGCGGGACGAAGACGTTTCCGGCAAAGGCCAGCAGGGCCAAGAGGCCACCCATCACCTGCATCGCGCCGTCGGACTTGATGAGGCTGCCCAGCAGCAGGCCGAAGGCCGCGAAGACCGACGCTCCGAGCCAGCCGATCACCAGGCAGGCGATCCAGACGCCCACCGGCGCTTGGGCTTTGGTGAACATGCCGGCGACGGTCAGCACGATGATCGGCAGTGCGCCCATCACCAGGGCCAGCGCCACTTTGGTGGCGACGTAGCCGGACGGCCGCAGCGGCGTCATCATCAGGGTCCGGGTCCAGCCGGCCTGCTGTTCCAGAGCGACCGACGCGGCGTTGGTCGACGCCGCCAGGATCGCGCCGTAGACGGCCATGCCGACCAGGACGTAGAAGGCGACGTTGCCGGAGCCCACGGTGTCGGCGGTCTTCTGGCTGGCTCCGAAGACCAGGTACAGCAGGGCGGGCATCAGGACGGTGAAGATCATCGCGCGGCGGTTGCGCAGCACCCGGCGGACGTCGGTGGCCAGATAGGTCGGCGCGATGCCGAAGGAACTCAGGGACGGTGCGGTAGACATCGGAATGTCCTCTCTTTCAGAGCAGGTCAGGAGTGGCTGGTGAGGGCGACGAAGGCGTCCTCGAGGTTGTGGCTGGCGACTTCGAGGTCGTGCGCGTCGGTGTCGTTGAGCAGATGCCGCAGGAGCACGTCGGAGTTCGACGCCGAGAGGTAGACCCGGCCGCCGCGCTGCTCGACAAGCTGCACGCCGGAGACGGTGGCCAGGACCGACGGCAGTGCGTCGGGGTTCATCACCGCCGACACGATGCGCCCGCCGGCCCGCGCGCGGATCTGCGACGTGGAGCCGTCGGCGACGATCTTGCCGTGCGCGATCATCACCACGCGGTCGGCGAACGCGTCGGCCTCTTCCAGGTAGTGGGTCGCGAAGACGACGGTCCGGCCCGCCTGAGCGTCGGCCCGCATGGTGGCCCAGAACGCGCGGCGGGACTCCACGTCCATGCCGGCGGTCGGCTCGTCGAGCACGATCAGGTCGGGATCGGGCAGCAACGCGAGTGCGAACTTCAGGCGCTGCTGCTCGCCGCCCGAGCACCGCGAGACCTTGCGGTCGGCGATCTCGGTGAGCCCGGCACGGTCCATCACCTCGCCCATCTGATCCAGGCGGTGATGCAGGGATGCGATGACCCGGACGGTCTCGGCCACCGTGTAGTCGTTCAGCAGGCCGCCGGTCTGCATGACCGCCGCCACGCGACCGTTGCGCGCCGCCGAGCGGGCCGGCTGCCCGAAGACCTCGACGCTGCCGGAGTCGGGGCGCGAGAGGCCCAGGATCATGTCGATGGTCGACGTCTTGCCTGCCCCGTTGGGTCCGAGGAAGGCGACGACTTCGCCCGCCCGGATGCTCAGGTCGATGCCGTCGACCGCGGTGACCGTCGAGCCGCCGGAGACGGAGAAGGTCTTGGTCAGATCGTGTAACCGGATGGCTGGTGTCTCGTTCATGACTAGAACGATGCCGGTTCCGGCCGATGTGTTCCCGGGGGAAATGTCACGAGTGGGGCATGACGTTTGTCATGCCCCACTCGTGTGGTTCAGTTCAGATCTCCGGATCGATCCGGGGAACTATTCCGAAATGGCCGAGACCCGCGCGGTGCGGTGCGAGCGGCGCTCCTTGTTGATCGTCCGCAGTACGCGCATGCCGTCGCTGAAGGCGTTGAGGTTGCTGTTGCCGTGGATCCGCTTGCTCTCGAAGCTGCCCACCTCGTGGATGCGCAGGCCGGCGCGAATCATCCGGACGTTGATGATGGTCTCGATCTCGAAGCCGTCGCCCCACTGGTCCTCGACCGCGGTGGTGGCGGGCAGGTCGAGCACCGGCAGGTGCTTGCGCCAGAACGCGTTGTAGCCGTAGCAGAGGTCCGCGAACTGGGTGTCGAAGATCCGGTTGACCAGCCAGTTCAGCCCCTTGTTGCCGAGGCGGCGGAAGGCGGTGATGTCGTCGCTGTCGCCGCCGGCGGAGAACCGGCTGCCCTTGGCCAGGTCCGCTCCGGCCAGCAGTGCGTCGACGAACTGCGGGATCTCGGCGGGGTCGGTGGAGCCGTCGGCGTCGATCATCACGATGATGTCGCACGACGCGGCCTCGAAGCCGCAGGCGAGCGCATTGCCCTTGCCGCCGCGGGTCTGCGAGATGATGGTCGCCTCGGGCCAGAGCCGTTCGGCGACGGCGAGCGTGTCGTCCGACGAGTTGCCGTCGACGACGATGATCTCGTCGACCTCGGGCATCCGCTCAGCCACGTACGGGAGGTTCAGGGCCTCGTTGCGCGTCGGCACGATCACCGAGACGGTGGCGACGCGTCGCCCGAAGGTCTGTCCGGTGACCGCGGACGGCTCGACCGGGGCGTCGACCGCCTCCGGAGCCGAGGTCGGCAGGGGGGTGAACTCGGCCTCGAATTCACCCATCACATCGGTCCGGACGGACTCGGATTCATCGAAGATCTCAGTCACTGCGTTCCGCCTTAGGCACTTGTTCGGTGGGTCTCGAGGAGAACCACCTGCCGAGCGTGCACCTCGCCGCCCCTGGGTGGTCGAGAGTGACGGTATACGTAGTAGGTTAGCCTAGCCAAACATATCGAGGCTCTTGTGCCTACCATCACAACAGGAGGAGTCCAGTGAGGACCCGCGTCGCGATCATCGGGGCCGGACCCGCAGGTCTGAGCCTTGCACACATGCTCGCGCTTCAGGACATCGACGCGGTGGTGCTGGAACGGCAAAGCTCAGAATACGTCCGAAAGCGAGTCCGTGCGGGTGTGCTCGAACACACCACCGTCGACGTCCTCGACGAGCTCGGCGTGGCCGATCGGCTGCACCGCGAAGCCCTGCGGCACGACGGTTTCTACCTCCGCTTCGACCGCACCACACACCACCTCGACTTCCACGCAGACTCCGGACGCAACGCCTTCGTCTACGGTCAGGCCGAAGTGGTCGCCGATCTGATCGACGCACTGCCCGGCCGCGGCACGCCGGTGATCTTCGGCGCGCAGGACGTCACGGTGAGCGACGTCGCGTCGTCGCCCGTCGTCGAATACACCGTCGACGGCCGCCGTGAGACCCTGCACGCCGACTTCGTCGCCGGGTGCGACGGCTTCCACGGCGTCTGCCGCGAGCTCGCCCTGAAACACGTCACCACCATGGAGCGGTCGTACCCGTTCGCCTGGCTCGGAATCCTCGCGCACACCACGCCGGTCACCGAGGAGGGCATGTACAGCGCCCACCCCGACGGCCTGTCGGTGCACAGCATGCGGGGACCGCGACTGTCCCGGCAGTACATCCAGGTGCCGGCCGGCACCGACCTCGACGCCTGGCCGGACGAGAGAATCTGGGCCGAACTGCGCCGGCGCAGCGCCGCCGACGACGCCGGCGAGCTCGAGACCGGCGAGATCATCGAGACGAGCCTGGCGCCGCTGCGCTCGGTGGTGACCGAGCCGATGCGCGTCGGCTCGATGTTCCTGCTCGGCGATGCCGCGCACATCGTGCCGCCGACCGGAGCCAAAGGCCTGAACCTGGCGGTGTCCGACGCGTGCGTACTGTCGCACGCGCTGGCCGCGCACTACGCCGAAGGCCGCGACGACCTGCTCGACGCCTACTCCGAGACCGCACTGACGAGGGTCTGGGAGGCGCAGTCGTTCTCGTGGAATCTGACCTCGGTGCTGCACCGCTTCAGCGACGACCCCTTCGAGTGGGAGCTGCGACGCACCCGGCTGCGTCGCTGGACCACGTCCGACGACGAGCGGCGCGCCCTCGGCGCGGTGTACCTCGGACTGCCGTTCCCCACGCCGTGGCGCTACTCCTGACCGGCGAGCACACTGACCTTCGGAGCCCCGCCGCGAATGCCGAACAGCCCGAAGAGCAGGGGCGAGACCTCTTCGTCGACCAAGACGAGTCCCTCACGCGTGCCGTCGAAGTCGCCGATCTCGCGGTAGACGATCTCGCGGGTCTGCGGATCGATGCGGCCCGCCAGGGTGCGGCGGCCGCCGTGCGTGGGCAGGGTGCAGATCAGCGACTGGGTGAACCGCGAACGCGGACTGGTGCTGTGCCAGCGGGCCATGTCGTCGAACTCGTCGAGGGCGCGGAACCGCGGGTCGATCAGGTAGCGCGCCCCACCGGCGTCGATCACGAGCGACGACGGGTCGTCGAGGTCGATGTGCGCGTCGATCATCTCGCCGCCGAAGCCGACGTCCACCAGCCGCATCCGGCTGTCACCGGACGGCACGACAAGCGCGACGTGCCCGAGTTCCGGCCCGAAACCGTCGCCCGAATCCACCTGCGCGCCGACCAGTTCGGTGCGCAATCCGAGCGCCGCGAGGGCCAGGTGCAGCGTGCCGTTGAGGTCGTAGCAGATGCCGCCGCGCTCATCGTCGATCGTGCGGCGCAGCACCGTCGCGGCGTCGGCCCGGACCGGGACCCCCTGGTGGATCTGCAGGTTCTCGAAGGGCACCGCCGCGTACTGCGCGCCGGCCAGAAGACCGATCCGGTCGTCTGCGGCGTCGATCTCGCCGTGCGTCAGACCGATGCGCGTGAGGTAACTCTCACCGGGAAAACCGTCTCTGAAATTGGCCACGCCTAAAGGATAGGCTACCCTCACTTTCATCGAGATTGGAGGCAGCCACGCGATGAAGACCTCACGCACTGCGCGCCCACACCAGTTGTCCGGCAAGGGCTTGCGACTCGCACGCCTCTTCGCGTCACCGACCAACCGGTCGCTGATCGTGCCCATCGACCACTCGGTGACCATCGGCCCGCTCGGCCGTCACGACCACGCCGACCAGACCGCCGCGATGCTCGCCGACGCCGGCGCCGACGCCGTCATCGTGCACAAGGGCCGTGCCCGGCACATGGACCCATCCCGATTCAGCAGCCTGCGCTTGATCGTGCACCTGTCGGCCGGCACCAACCTCTCCCTCGACAGCACCCAGAAGATCCTCGTCGGATCCGTCGAAGAATGCCTCGCGCTGGGCGCCGACGCCGTCAGCGTGCACGTCAACGTCGGGTCGCCCACCGAAGGCCAGCAGCTGGCCGACCTCGGCGCCGTCGCCGCCGAATGCGACCGGCTCGGCATGCCGCTGCTGGCGATGATGTACCACCGCAGCATCGTCGAGCACCCGGAGTCGTCGTCGGCGCGCACACTGTCGCACCTGGGCGCCATCGCCACCGACCTCGGCGCCGACATCGTCAAACTCGACTACCCGGGCGACCGGGAAGCGATGGACGAGGTGGTCGACTCGTGCCCGCTGCCCATCGTCGTGGCCGGCGGAGCCTATTCCACCGACGACGCCGCGATCGACCTCGGCACCCGCGTCGCCGACTCCCGCGTCGCCGGACTCAGCTTCGGCCGGCACATCTTCGCCGCCGACGATCCGTACCGCGTCGCGTCGACGCTCGCGCATCACCTGCACACCGTTCCGCCGTCGCGGACCCTCGAGCTGGCCTGATCTCGACGCTCACAGGCGGATCGAGGCGATGACTCCGTGATGGTCTGAGCCCGGGATCGGGACTCGGCCGAACTTGACGGACTCGGGCCCGTTCCGCGTCATCACCCGATCGATCGCCAGCAGCGCGGGGAACGCGCGATTCGCCGGATAGGTGGCGACGATCCCGGAGCCGGTGTGCTCGGCGGCGTCGAGCAGGCCCGGATGCTCGTCGGTCAGCAGCGCCCGCAGCTGGCTGTGGTCGTAGCCGGCGTTGAAGTCGCCGCCGATCAGCACCGGCAGCCGTTCGGCGCCGATCATGTCGCCGAGCCGGCGCAACTCCGACGCCCAATGCCACGCGGCCGCCGGATACGGCGGGACCGGATGCAGCGCGTACACCGCATACCGGCCGTGCCCCGGAATCACGGCGACGGCCCGCGCATTCGACAGCATGAAGTGGTCGAGCACCTTCGCCTCGGACAGCGGATACTTCGAGAACAGGCCGATGCCGCCCCCGCCCGGCCGCGGATTCACGAACGAGTACGGCAACGACTGCTTCAGATCCGTCGCCGAGATCCGCTCCAGCGCTTCATCGGTGAGCTCCGAGACTGTCAGAACGTCGACGTCGCGCTCGCGCACCGTGCGCGCCACCGCGCCGACGTCGGCGTTGCCGAGCCAGATGTTGGCCTGCATCAGTTGCAACTGACCGGGCCCGCCCGGCGCCGACCCGAAGTACAGCGGAGCCTGAGTGAACACGCTCACCAGCACCACCACGACCCCGGCCACCGCCAGAATCCAGCGGCGTCCGAGCAGCGCGCACAGCAGACCGATCCCCGACGCCGCCATCAGCAGCGGACTGAACGCCGCGATTCGCGCACCCCAGTTGCTGACCAGCGGACTGTAGTGCGCGCCGATCCCCAGCACGCCGACCAGCAAGAACACTGCCGATACGACGCCGAGAACCGCCCGGACCAGGCTCCACCGGCTGCGCGGCGGGTCGTCGTGCAGCGAGCTCCCGGACATCTCCACCCGGCCAGCCTATTCGGCGGGGTCCGCGCGGCGTCCAGGCCCGTCTGCACCGTTTGGCGCCAATGTTGCCCGGATCACAGAGCGCACGGCACAATCGAGTCAGATCAGCAGGTGAATACGGAGGGCGAATGTCAGACGGGCCGGTGGCGCTCACGTCGATTCGCCGTGCCTACGAAGCGTTCATGTCCGGGACACCGCTCCCCGACGCCGCCGTACGCTCGGTGGTGCGCGAGTCGTGGATGCGGTCGCGCAGCCGCGGCGCCACGGCCGCCGACGCCCCCGGCCCGGACGCCGACGACCCCGGCTTCAACGCATACCGCGACGCCCACCCGATGACGGCGGTGCGGCCGCTGGTCCGGTCGCTGATGCTCGACGACCTGACCGATACCGACGTCGTCGTGGCGCTCTCCGACCAGAACGGCCGCCTCCTCTGGGTGGAAGGCGACAGCCGGGCGCGCGACGCAGCGGCGCGCATCAACTTCGTCGAAGGCTCGGTGTGGAGCGAGGATCGGGTCGGCACCAACGCCCCCGGTCTGGCACTGGCCACCGGCCGGGCCGCGCAGGTCCTCGGCCCCGAGCATTTCGCCGAGTCCGTGCAGAACTGGAACTGCGCCGCCGTCCCGGTGCGCGATCCGCGCAGCAACCGCATCGTCGGCGTGATCGACGTGACCGGCGGCGACGCGGTGGCCGCCCCCTTCGCCCTGTCCGCGGTGCGATCCGTGGTGGCCGCCGTCGAACGCGACCTCGCGGCGTCGTCGGTGAACCTCGCCGACCCGGCGACCTTCGAATCGACGCCGCCCGCGCCCCGGCTCACCGCGCTCGGCGACGGCCCGTGCCGCTGGACCGACGCGGCGAACCCGGAGGGCCGGCCGATGTCCCGACGGCACGCCGAGATCCTGCTGCTACTGCAGACCCACCCCGAGGGGCTGGGCACCGAGGCCCTGGCGATGGCCCTCGCCGAAGAACCGCTCGACCCCGTCACCGTGCGCGCCGAGATCTCCCGGCTGCGACGCGACCTGGGCCGCGACGCGATCGCCTCGCGCCCCTACCGGCTGCTCAGCCCGGTCTCGTCGGACGTCGGCGACCTGCGCAAGCAGCTCGCCGACGGCGGCGGACTGGCCGGCGCGGTGACCGCCCTGGGCCGCGGCGGCGTGCTCGCCGAATCCACCGCGCCCGGCATCGTCGAACTCTTCGAAGAACTCCGCGAGGACCTGCGGTCGCGGATCCTCGCCGAGAACGACGTCACCGCCCTGCTGCGGTGGACCGATTCGGTGCACGGACGCGACGACGGCGCCGCCTGGAATCGGCTCGCCGCACTGCTGCCGACGACCGATCCGCAGCGCGCCGTCGCCGCCGGTCGCGCGCGCCTCGTCGACCGTCGTTACGGCCGCTGACCGGCATTGCAACGTTCGTGCAACCAAACTCGGCCTAATGTGTGCGGCAGATCACACAGGGGTTGCGCGAGGCGACCCCGTCACATGAGGAGCGAACGAGATGACTGTCTACGCAAAGCCGGGCGCCGACGGATCGGTGATGTCCTACGAGTCCCGCTACGACAACTGGATCGGCGGCGAATGGGTGCCGCCGGTCAAGGGCCAGTATTTCGAGAATCCGTCGCCCGTCGACGGCAAGACCTTCTGCGAGGTGGCCCGCTCCACTGCTGAGGACATCGACCTCGCCCTCGACGCCGCGCACGCCGCCGCACCCGCGTGGGGCCGCACCACCGTCGCCGAGCGCGCCCTGATCCTCACCCGCATCGCCGACCGCATGGAGCAGAACCTCGAGAAGATCGCGGTCGCCGAATCCTGGGAGAACGGCAAGGCCGTCCGTGAGACCCTCGCCGCCGACATCCCGCTCGCGATCGACCACTTCCGCTACTTCGCCGGGGCCGTCCGCGCGCAGGAAGGCGGCATCTCCGAGATCGACGAGGACACCGTCGCCTACCACTTCCACGAGCCGCTCGGCGTCGTCGGCCAGATCATCCCGTGGAACTTCCCGATCCTGATGGCCGTCTGGAAGCTCGCCCCGGCGCTGGCCGCGGGCAACGCGATCGTGCTCAAGCCCGCCGAGCAGACCCCGGCGTCGATCCTGTACCTGATCTCGCTGATCAGCGACCTGCTGCCGGCCGGCGTGCTCAACATCGTGAACGGCTTCGGCGTCGAGGCCGGCAAGCCGCTGGCCTCGAGCAACCGGATCCGCAAGATCGCCTTCACCGGTGAGACCACCACCGGCCGCCTGATCTCCCAGTACGCCTCGGAGAACCTCATCCCGGTCACCCTGGAGCTGGGCGGCAAGAGCCCCAACGTGTTCTTCGGCGACGTCATGTCGAGCGACGACGGGTTCCTCGACCGTGCGCTCGAGGGCTTCACCATGTTCGCGCTGAACCAGGGCGAGGTCTGCACCTGCCCGAGCCGTGCGCTCATCCAGAAGGACATCTACGACGACTTCCTCGACCGCGCCGTCGAGCGCGTGAAGTCGATCAAGCAGGGCAACCCCCTCGACACCGACACCATGATCGGCGCGCAGGCCTCCAACGATCAGTGGGAGAAGATCAAGTCGTACCTGGACATCGGCAAGCAGGAGGGCGCGAAGGTCCTGGCCGGCGGCGAGCCCGCCGACCTCGGCGGCGACCTGGCCGGCGGCTTCTACATTCAGCCGACCGTCTTCGCCGGCAACAACGACATGCGCATCTTCCAGGAAGAGATCTTCGGGCCGGTGCTCGCGGTGACCTCGTTCAGCGACTTCGACGACGCGATGCGCATCGCCAACGACACCCTGTACGGCCTCGGCGCCGGCGTCTGGAGCCGTGACGGCGCCACCGCCTACCGCGCCGGACGCGCCATCCAGGCCGGTCGTGTGTGGACCAACACCTACCACGACTACCCGGCCCACGCGGCCTTCGGCGGCTACAAGCAGTCGGGCATCGGACGCGAGAACCACCTGATGATGCTCGGCCACTACCAGCAGACCAAGAACCTGCTGGTCGGCTACGCGCAGCAGGCCAAGGGCTTCTTCTGAGCCTCCCCGCCAGAGCCGGCTCCGGCGACGACCAACGAATGGAAGGTGTACCGCTGATGACCGACACCACCGTCCCCGACCGGGTCGTCGCCACCGACTCCGCCACGGCGCTCCTGACCAAGCTCTCGGAGCTGCACGGCGGCCTCATGGTCCATCAGTCCGGCGGATGCTGCGACGGCTCAGCACCCATGTGCTACCCGATCGGCGAGTACCGGATCGGACAGCGCGACGTGCTGGTCGGCGAGATCGGCCTGCCCGATCCGCTGCCGCCGGTCCGCGTCTGGATCAACGGCGACCAGTTCGAACTGTGGAAGCACACCCAGCTGATCCTCGACGTGGTGCCCGGCCGGGGAGCCGGCTTCAGCCTCGAAGCCCCCGAAGGCGTCCGGTTCCTCTCCCGGTCGCGGACGTTCACCGCCGAGGAGAACACCGTGCTCGACGCTCATCCACCGCGGACCGGGGCGTCGTTCGACGAGGAACGCTGAACCCTTCGACGAGCTCAGGGAGCGATCCGAGCTCCCTGAGCTCGTCGAAGGGTCTCGGCTCCGAACGTCGCACTATCGTCGAACCATGCCCCTGCGCTCGCTGGACCTGACCGCCCTGGAACTGCTGGTGGGGGTCGACGACCTCGGCAGCCTCAGCGCGGCCGCCCGCGGCCTCCACCTCGCGCAGCCGAATGCGAGCCGGGCGGTGTCCCGACTGGAAGGCCAGCTCGGGGTTCCGCTGCTCGAACGCTCCACCACCGGCTCGCGGCTGACTCCGCAGGGCACGATCCTGGTCCACTGGGCCCGCCGGCTCACCGACTGCGCCGCCGAGTTGTTCGACGTCGCGCAGGGTCTGCGCGACTCCCAGGCCGCGCAACTGACCGTCGGCGCGTCGATGACGGTCGCCGAGCATCTGATGCCGCGCTGGCTGGGCGAGTTCCGGATCGCCCACCCGGACACCACCGTTCACCTCCAGGTCCGGAACTCGTCGGCGGTGTTCGACGCGCTCGCCGCCCGGACCTGCGACATCGGCTTCGTCGAGTCCCCGAGTGTCGAGAATTCGCTGCACTCCACCGTGGTCGCGCGCGACCGGCTGGTGCTGGTGGTCCACCCCGACCATCCCTGGGCCCGGCGACGCATGCCGCCGACGGCCGACGAACTGGCCGCCACCCCGCTGCTGGTCCGGGAACCCGGCTCGGGCACCCGCACCACCCTCGACCTGGCGCTCGGCGACCACGATCGAGCCGAGCCGCTGCTGGAACTCGGCAGCAGCGCCGCCATCCGCAC
>JASGFV010000035.1:0-22013 GCA_047605365.1 Gordonia sp. (in: high G+C Gram-positive bacteria) | reverse complement strand
GCACGAGAAGCCGCTGTCGATCGCCAAGCGCGAGATCCACTCCGACCTGCTCGAGCACACCGAAGGCGAGTAGGCGCTCACCCGTGGTGCAAGCGCGGGCGGCTCGCCGCATCATCGTCGGGGTGGGCGGCGGCATCGCCGCCTACAAAGTCTGCTCGGTCATTCGGCATTTCACCGAAGCCGGCCACGACGTCCGGGTCATCCCGACCCGGTCCGCCCTGAAATTCGTCGGGGCCGCCACTTTTGAGGCCCTGTCGGGCAATCCGGTCACCACCGAGGTGTTCGACGACGTCGACGAGGTGGCGCATGTCGCCCTCGGACGCCGGGTCGACCTGGTGGTGATCGCTCCGGCGACCGCTGATCTGATGTCGCGGGCCGTGGCCGGCCGCGCGGACGACCTGCTCACGGCCACATTGCTGACGGCTCGGTGTCCGGTGCTGTTCGTGCCCGCGATGCATACCGAGATGTGGGAGCACCCGGCAACGGTGGCCAACGTCGAGACGTTGCGGCAGCGCGGCGGGGCGGTGATGATCCCCGCTTCGGGTCGTCTGACCGGCGCCGACACCGGCGCCGGGCGCCTTCCCGAACCGAGCGAGATCGGTCTGCTCGGCGATCTGCTGCTGGACCGGCCCGACGCGCTGCCGTTCGATCTCGCCGGACGTCGCGTGCTGATCAGCGCGGGCGGCACCCGCGAGGCGCTCGACCCGGTGCGTTACCTGGGCAACCACAGTTCCGGAAAGCAGGGCTACGCCCTGGCTCGCGTCGCCGCTCAGCGCGGCGCCGAGGTGACGCTGGTCGCGGGAGCGACGAGCGATCCCGGCGATCCGGCGGCCGTCGACGTCGTGCACATCGACTCGGCGCGCGAGCTGGAGCAGGAGATGAGCAAGCGCGCCGTCGACGCCGACGTCGTGATCATGGCCGCCGCGGTGGCCGACTTCCGGCCGGTCTCCGTGGCCGGAGCCAAGATCAAGAAGGGCTCGCAGGGCCCCGCGCCGATCGAACTCGACACCAATCCTGACATCCTCGCCGGCCTGGTGCGGCAGCGCACCGACGGCGAGATCCCTCCCGAGACCGTGATCGTCGGCTTCGCCGCCGAGACCGGCGATGCGGACGGCGGCGTGCTGGATCACGGTCGCGCCAAGCTGCGGCGCAAGGGCTGCGATCTGTTGGTGGTCAACGCCGTCGGCGGCGGCAAGGCGTTCGGCACCGCCGACAACACCGGCTGGGTCCTGACCGCCGACGGCGCCGAGACCGGCCTGCCGTACGGGTCGAAGACTCTGATGGCGAGCAGAATCCTTGACGAAGTCGCCTCACTCGTGCCAGATAGTGGGAGCCGCGCCGACGTCTGACGGTGCGTGCTCATGTGAAGATTCATCTAATACTCCCGAGAGGAACCGATGACCGCGTCAGCGTCACGCCTGTTCACCAGCGAATCCGTCACCGAGGGGCACCCGGACAAGATCTGCGACGCGATCAGCGACTCGATTCTCGACGCGCTGCTGGAGCAGGACCCGAACGCCAAGGTGGCCGTTGAGACGCTCGTCACCACCGGCCAGGTGCACGTGGCCGGTGAGGTGAACACCACCGCCTACGCCGACATCCCGAGCATTGTCCGCGAGAAGATTCTGGAGATCGGCTACGACTCGTCGACCAAGGGGTTCGACGGCGCGTCGTGCGGCGTGAACGTGGCGATCGGCGCGCAGTCGCCGGAGATCGCCCAGGGCCTGACCGACTCGCACGAGAAGCAGACCGGCACCCACGCCGACGAGCTCGACCTGCAGGGCGCCGGCGACCAGGGTCTGATGTTCGGTTACGCCACTGCCGAGACCCCGGAACTGATGCCGCTGCCGATCGCGCTGGCGCACCGCCTGTCGCGCCGCCTCACCGAGGTGCGCAAGAGCGGCGTGCTGCCGTACCTGCGTCCGGACGGAAAGACCCAGGTCACCATCGAGTACGCCGGCGACGTCCCGGTCCGTCTGGACACCGTCGTCGTGTCGACGCAGCACGCCGCCGACATCGACATCGAGAACATGCTGGCCCCGGACATCCGCAAGCACGTCCTGGAGGCGGTCTTCGCCGAACTGGACCTGCCCGTCGCGTTGGACACCTCGGACGTGCGTCTGCTGGTGAACCCGACCGGCAGCTTCGTGCTCGGCGGACCGATGGGCGACGCCGGGCTGACCGGCCGCAAGATCATCGTCGACACCTACGGCGGCATGGCCCGCCACGGCGGCGGCGCCTTCTCCGGCAAGGACCCGTCGAAGGTCGACCGCAGCGCCGCTTACGCCATGCGCTGGGTCGCCAAGAACGCCGTCGCCGCCGGCCTGGCGTCGCGCATCGAGGTCCAGGTCGCGTACGCGATCGGTAAGGCCGCACCCGTCGGCCTGTTCGTGGAGACCTTCGGCACCGAGAAGGTCGACGCCGGGACCATCCAGAAGGCCATCTCACAGGTCTTCGACCTGCGTCCGGCCGCGATCGTCCGCGACCTGGAGCTGCTGCAGCCGATCTACGCCGAGACCGCGGCGTACGGCCACTTCGGCCGCACCGACGTCGATCTGCCGTGGGAGCGCACGAACCGCGTCGACGAGCTGCGGTCGGCCGCGGGCCTGTAGGCCCGGCGGCACTCGCCCGTGGCTGAGGCGCTCGACAGCCCCGCGCCTGCGGCGCCCGACAGCTACGCGTACTCTCGAAGTTCGACGACGGCCCGGGAGACCACATGACCTGGCGGATGCCTGCGGAGACCGATCCCCACGAGCGCACCTGGATGGTGTTCCCGCGGGAAGGGATCACGCTCGGCGGGTCCGCCGAGGAGCGGGCCGAAGGGTACGCGGCCTGGACCGCGGTGGCGCTCGCCGTGGCGGAGTTCGAACCGGTCACGATGCTCGTCGACCCGACCGAGACCGAACGCGCCCGGCGCATGCTCGGGTCGGGCGTCGAGCTGATCGAGTCCCCGGTGGGCGAGTACTGGGCGCGCGACTCCGGGCCGACGTTCGTGGTCGACGGAGATCAGCCGCACCGGCTCGGCGCGGTCGACTGGGTGTTCAACGGCTGGGGCGATCACGACTGGGCGGAGTGGACCGCGTCGGCCGGACACGCGAGGCTGATCGCCGGGGCGGCCGGCGCCGAGGTCGTCAGTTCGCTGCTGGTCAACGAAGGCGGCGGGATCCACGTCGACGGTGAAGGCACCGTCCTGCTGACCGAGACGGTGCAGCTCGACCCGCGGCGGAATCCGTACGCCGACCGGCCGCGGGTGGAGAGCGAGATGCGGCGGACGATCGGCGCGGAGAAGTGCGTGTGGCTGCCGCGGGGCCTGACGCGCGACTACGACGAGTTCGGCACCAGCGGCCACGTCGACATCGTGGCGACCTTTACTGCGCCCGGCCGGGTGCTGCTTCACGAGCAGCGCGACCCCGGCCACCCCGATCACGCGGTGACGCGCGAGCTGCGGGCCTTCCTGGAGTCGCAGACCGACGCTGCGGGGCGGCCGCTCGTGGTGACGCCGATCCCGGCGCCGGCCCGGCTGCGCGACGACGAAGGGTTCGTCGACTGGAGCTACGTGAACCATCTGGTGACCGACGACGGGGTCGTCGCGTGCGGATTCGGAGACGACGTCGCGGACGCCCGCGCTCGCGAGATCCTCGCCGAGGCGTACCCGGGACGCCGCGTGGTGACGGTCGACGCGCGACCGATCTTCGCTCGCGGCGGCGGCATCCACTGCATCACCCAGCAGCAGCCCGCCGTCCCCGCCCCTCGGTGAGCGGGCCGATGTTCGACGTCACCGAGAAGACGATCGCGCAGTTGCGCGACACACTCGAATCCGGACGGGTCACGGCGCGCCAGCTCGTGACCGCCTACCGTGCACGAATCGCGGCCTACGACCTGCCGGGCACCGAGACCGCTCTGAACTCGGTGGTCGTGCCGAATCCGGCGGCGGAGGCCGAGGCGGACGCCTCGGACGCACGACGGGCCGCGGGTGCGGTGCTCGGCCCGCTCGACGGGATCCCGTACACTGCCAAGGACAGCTACCTGGTCCGCGGACTCACGGCGGCGGCGGGCAGTCCCGCATTCGAGAACCTCGTCGCCCAGCGGGACGCGTTCACGATCGAGCGGCTCCGGGCGGCCGGCGCCGTCTGCCTCGGGCTGACCAACATGCCTCCGATGGCCAACGGCGGCATGCAGCGCGGCTGCTATGGGCGGGCCGAGAGCCCGTACAGTGCAGACTGGCTCACCGCGCCGTTCGCTTCGGGGTCGTCGAACGGTTCGGGAACGGCGACCGCCGCTTCATTCGGTGCTTTCGGACTGGCCGAGGAGACGTGGTCCAGCGGGCGCGGCCCGGCCAGCAACAACTCGCTGTGCGCGTACACGCCGTCGCGCGGGGTGATCTCGGTACGGGGCAACTGGCCTCTGGTCCCGACCATGGACGTGGTGGTTCCGCACACCCGCTGCACGGCGGATCTGTTGGAAGTCCTCGAGGTGATCGTCGCCGACGACCACGATTCGCGCGGCGACTTCTGGCGGTCGCAGCCCTGGGCGCCGATCCCACCCGCCTCGGCCGTCCGTCCGCAGACCTACGCCGACCTCGCGGTGCGCGACGCCGCCGGCGCCGCGCAGGTGCTCGCCGGTCGGCGTATCGGGGTGCCGCGCATGTACGTCGGCGCCGATCTGGAAGCGGGGACCGCACACCCGCGCGGCGTCGGCGGACCGACGGGCGACGCGATCGAGACACGTCCGTCGATCCTCGAGCGCTGGACCGCGGCGCGGGCCGACCTGGAAGCGGCGGGCGCCGTCGTGATCGACGTCGACTTTCCGGTGGTGTCCAACTACGAGGGCGACCGGCCCGGCGCGCCGACGATCGCCACCCGGGGACTGGTGTCGCCGGGGTACCTCCGACGCGAGATCGTCGACCTGTCGGCGTGGAGCTGGGACGACTTTCTGCGGGCCAACGGCGACCCGCACCTGCACACTCTCGCCGACGTCGACGGCGCGAGGATCTTTCCGCACCCGGAGGGGGCGCTGCCGGACCGGTACACCGGATTCGAGGACGACGTCGCCGACTATCCGGCGGTCGTCCGCGCGAACCCCGGGCTGAGCCCGGCGCGCATGCCCGAACTGCCGGACGGTCTCCGCGGTCTGGAACGGACGCGGGAAGTCGACCTGGAGGAGTGGATGGACGGTCTGGGCCTTGACGCCGTCGTCTTTCCCACGGTCGCCGACGTGGGTGCGGCCGACACCGACGTGAATCCTTCGTCGGCCGACCGCGCCTGGCGCAACGGCGTGTGGATCGCGAACGGCAACCTCGCGATGCGCCATCTCGGAATACCGAGCGTCACCGTGCCGATGGGTCTGATGACCGACATCGGGATGCCGATCGGGCTGACGTTCGTCGGGCGCGCCTACGACGACTCGCGACTGCTCCGGCTGGCGGCGGCATTCGAGGCGTCCGGGGCTCCTGGCTCCCGTCGGGTGCCTCCCCGACGAACGCCGCCGCTGTCTGAAGAATCCGGTTCGAGGGTCGACGGCGGTGCCGCTCCGGGGTGCGCGCTCTAGGGCGTGACTTTCGCGGGCGCCGCGATGGTGTGCCGGGCCGTGAGGTGGGTCGGCAGGACAACGGCGTGCTCGATCGTCTCACCTCGCAATAGGGCCATCACCTGCTCGGCGGCGAGTTCGCCGAGTCGACGGACGGGCTGAGAGATCGTGGTGAGTCCGGTCAGCTCGGCCATCGGGTGGCCGTCGATCGCGATGACAGACATCGCCGCGGGCACGGCGACTCCGGCTCGCCGGAGCGTGCGCAGTGCGCCGATCGCGACCTCGTCGGAGAAGCAGAACACTGCCGTCGGCGGCTCGTCGAGGCTGAGCAGCCCGGCCATCGCCTCCGCGCCGCCTTCGACGCCCCACGGTGCGGTCGCGACGAGTTCGGCGGCCGGCGGACCCAGCTCGGCGGCCGCCAGAGCTTGGGCGTATCCGGCGGCCCGATCGTGGTCGGCCGGCCAACCGACGCCGGCCGGATCCACGGTGCCGATGTACGCGATCCGGCGGTGCCCGGATCTGAGCAGCTGCCCGACGGCCTGTCGGGCAGCGAGATTGTCGTCGATCGTCACCGACGGGATGGTCGGGTACCTGACCGAGACGCTCACCGTCGGCACCGCCAATTCGGACAGTGTTCGTGTCGATCGCTCGTCGAGAGGGAAGCTGACCGCGACGATGCCGTCGACGGAGGCGAGGGCGACGGGGTCGGTGAAGAACGCACGGCGCTCCTCGGCGGTCGGCATCGCTCGGAGCACCGCCTCGATCCCGCGGCGACGCAGCGCCGCTTCGGCACCGGCGATCACCGCCGAGTAGTACCACACGTCCGGCCAGGGAACCGCCAGGCAGACTCGGGTGAGGCGCGGGCCCGGGGTGTTCTCGGCCGCGAGGTATCCCATCGCCTCGGCCGCAGCGCGCACCTTCTCGCCGGTGGCCGGTGCCACCCCCGGCTTGCCGTTCAGCGCCCGCGAGACGGTGGAGATCGACATGCCCAGGCTGTCGGCCACTGCTTTCATGGCGATCGGCTTCTTGGGTATCACCCGATGATCGTCACACGGGCGACGGGTAGCCCGCCGGGGCACTGCAAATATTTCCGATGATGTGCTACTGCGATCTGTTCTCTCAGTGAATTCTTTGATTCGGCTCCAACGTTCGTGACCCGCTTGTAACTTCTGAGTGAACTGGATCACCAAAAACTGACTGCAAATATTTGCAAGATGGGAGAGCTGATGGTCGTGCGCGAGATGGTACCGGAGCAACCGGCGAACCCGCAGCGAGGAGATCGGGAATGGTGGCGCGACGCCGTCATCTATCAGTTGTATCCACGAAGTTTCGCTGACTCGGACGGTGACGGGATCGGCGATCTGGCCGGGGTGATCGAGCACCTGGATCACCTGTCGGACCTCGGCGTCGACGCGATCTGGCTCAATCCGTGGTACCGGTCGCCGATGGCCGACGCGGGATACGACGTCGCCGACTACCGGCAGGTCGATCCGGATTACGGCGACCTCGGCATCGCCGAGCAGTTCATCGCCGACGCGCATGCCCGTGGCATCCGGGTGATCGCCGACATCGTGCCGAATCACGTCTCGTCGGAGCACGTGTGGTTCCAGGCGGCGCTCCGCGACGAGCCGGGATTCCGGGAGCGCTTCGTATTCCGGCCTGGGCGCGGGCCGGACGGCTCGGAACCGCCCAACAACTGGGAGAGCAATTTCGGCGGACCGGCCTGGACCAGGATCGACGACGGTTCGTGGTACCTCCACCTGTTCGCGCCGGAACAGCCCGATGTGAACTGGGACAGTCCGGCGGTGCGCGACGAGTTCGACGCCGTGCTGCGTTTCTGGTTCGACCGCGGGATCGACGGATTCCGCATCGACGTCGCCCACGGCCTGGTGAAGCACCCGGAGCTGCCCGACGCCTCGGAGCGGCCGGCCGGCTCGCAGCACACGTCGGCTCATCCTGCGTACGACCAGGAAGGCCTTCACGAGATCTACCGCGCGTGGCGGGCCGTGGCCGACTCGTACGATCCGCCGCGGATCTTCGTCGCCGAAGCCTGGGTGCCCGACAACGAACGGCTGGCGAGGTATCTCCGGGCGGACGAGCTCCACACCGCGTTCCAGTTCGACTTCTTGCGCGCTCCGTGGCGTGCCGATGCGCTGCGCCAGGTGATCGACGATGCGATCACCCAGGTCGCCGGCGTTTCTGCGCCGCCGACCTGGGTGCTGGCCAACCACGACGTCACCCGCGTCGCCACGCGATACGCCCGCACCCAGCCCGACCATCTCGTCGAACCCGACTGGGAGCGCGCGCGCTGGAAGACCGAGACCCCCGATCTGGTGCTGGGTCGTCGGCGGGCCCGCGCCGGCGCGCTGCTGCAGCTCGCGCTTCCGGGCACCGCCTATGTCTACCAGGGCGACGAGCTCGGCCTTCCGGAGTACGAGGACATGCCCGACGAGGCGCGCCAAGACCCCATGTACCGGATGTTCGGCTTCGTCGATCCCGGCCGCGACGGTTGCCGGGCCCCGCTGCCGTGGTCGGGCGATGTGCCGCCGTACGGGTTCAGCTCCTCGCCGGCGGCCCAGACGTGGCTGCCGCAGCCGACGGACTGGGCGCCGTTCACGGTGGCGCGCGAAGCCTCGGATCCGGCGTCCGCGCTGACGATGTACCGGTCTGCACTCGATCTGCGGCGGAAGCTGTTCCGCGATGCGCCGCCGGTCGAATGGATCACCGATGCCGGCGGCGGGGTGCTCGCATTCCGCCGCGGGGACAACGAGTGCTGGGTGAACACCGGTCCGGAGCCCGCCCAGCTGCCGGCCGGGACCGAAGTGGTCCTGGCGTCCGATCCGGACTACACCGGCGGGCCGATCCCTGCGGACACGGCCGTGTGGTTGATCAAAGGAAGTCGATGACCGAGGGAGAGAGTCAATGACAGAAAGACGATGGCGCCGCCTGCTGGCCACAGCCGGTGCCCTGGCGATGGCGGCCACTGGTCTGGCCGCCTGTTCGTCCGAGTCAGGGCCACCGACCCTGACCTGGTACGCGATGCCGGACAACGGCGGTCAGGCGGCTCGCGCGCAGGAGTGCGCCAAGCAGTCGAACGGTGCGTACCAGGTTCAGATGGAGGTGCTCCCGGCCGACGCCACCGCTCAGCGTGAGCAGATGGTGCGCCGGCTCGCGGCCGGCGACTCGTCGATCGACGTGCTGAGTCTCGACGTCGTGTACACGGCGGAGTTCGCCAACGCGGGATTCCTGAAGGCGTTCAGGCCGGCCGACGCCGCCCAGGTGACCGCCGGAATGCTGCCCGCGCCGATCAAGACCGGCATGTGGGACGGCAAGCTCTACGCCGTGCCGATGAAGTCGAACACGCAGCTGCTGTTCTACCGCAAGGCAGCGGCCAAGGCGGCGGGTGTCGATCCGACGGCTGCCGACTTCACTTGGGACAAGATGCTCAAGGCGGCCGAGTCGCAGGGCAAGAAGATCAGCGAGCAGGGCGCCCGGTACGAAGGCTATGCCGTCTGGGTCAACGCGCTGGTGCTGTCCGCGGGCGGGCAGGTGCTGGCCGACGCCGACCAGGGCCGCGACGCCAAACCTGCGCTGAACAGCCCGGCCGGCGAGGCGGCCGCCGACATCATCGGACGGCTCGCACGCTCGTCCGCGGCGCCGGCCGACCTGTCCACCGCCATGGAAGAACAGGGCCGGGCTACGTTCCAGTCCAGCCAGGGCATGTTCATGCTGAACTGGCCGTACGTCCTGGCGGCGGCGCGGTCGGCGGTGAAGAGCGGCAGCCTCGAGCAGTCGGTGGTCGACGACATCGGGTGGGCACGGTTCCCGAAGGTCCGAGCCGATCACGACAGCGCGCCTCCGCTGGGCGGCGCGAACCTGGCGGTCGGAGCCTTTTCCGAGCACTCTGACCTGGCCACCCGGCTGGTGAAGTGCATGAGCACCGCCGCCTACGCGACCAAGTACATGCTCGACGAGGGTGAGCCGTCGCCCTATGCGTCCACCTACGACGGCGCCGAGGTGCGCAAGGAGTATCCGAACGCTGATCTGATCCGAGATTCGATCGCCACCGCCGGACCGCGGCCGATCACGCCGTTCTACGTCGACGTGACCGGATCGATCATCGCCACGTGGCATCCGCCGGCGTCGGTCGGTCCGTCGACACCCGCCGACTCGGCCTCGTTCATGGCCGACGTCCTCGCCGGAAGGAGACTCCTGTGACTACCACCGCACCCTCTGCGAAGGCGGAGACGAAGGCGCCGGCGAAAGCGTCGGTCAGTGATCGGCTGCGCGGCGAACGCCGACTGGGCTTCTACCTCACGCTGCCGTCGTACATTCTGATGCTGCTGGTGACGGCCTACCCGCTGGGCTACGCCGTCGTGCTGTCGCTGTACAACTACCGGCTCACCGACCCCGCGGGCCGGAGCTTCGTCGGACTGGACAACTACGGCGTGATCCTCACGGACCCGCTGTGGTGGACAGACTTCACCACCACGTTGCTCATCACGGTGGTCACCGTCGCCATCGAACTGGTCGTCGGATTCGGCTTCGCATTCGTGATGTTGCGGATCGTCCGGGGACGAGGTCCGCTGCGCACCGCGATCCTGATCCCGTACGGGATCGTGACGGTGGTCTCGGCGTTCGTGTTCCGGTATGCGTTCGCTCTCGACTCCGGATTCGTCAACCACTGGCTCAACCTCCAGGACTTCAACTGGTTCGGCGACCGATGGTCTGCGCTGTTCGTGATCTGCCTGTCGGAGATCTGGAAGACCACGCCGTTCATCTCGCTGCTCCTGCTGGCCGGTCTGGTCCAGGTGCCCGAGGACATGCAGGAGGCCGCGAAGGTCGACGGTGCGACGGCGTGGCAACGGCTCTGGAAGGTCACGTTGCCGAACATGAAGGCGGCCATCATGGTGGCATTGCTGTTCAGGACGTTCGACGCGTGGCGCATCTTCGACAATCCGTATGTGATGACCGGCGGTGCCAACAAGACCGAGACCCTTTCGTTCTTGGCCTATCGGCAGAACGTGAGTCTGGTGAACCTGGGAATGGGATCGGCGGTGTCGGTGCTCCTGTTCTTCACTGTCGTCATCATCGCTTTCATCTTCGTCAAGATCTTCAGAACCGACCTGTCGCAAGCGAGGGGGGACCAATGAGTGCCAAAGCCAACCGCTGGTGGACTGTCGCCGGCATCGTGATCGTGCTGTACAGCTTTGTGCCACTGGCCTGGATGATCTCGCTGGCGTTCAAGCCGCCGGCTGAGATCGTCTCCGGCGACGCCACGTTCTTGCCGAAGCACTGGACGGGCGACAACTTCAGCCAGGTGTTCAGCATGTCGCTGTTCACCCGCGCGCTGATCAATTCGATCGGCATCGCGCTGATCGCCACGCTCTTGTCGGTGATCGTCGCCATGTTCGCGGCGTATGCGATCGCCCGGCTGGAGTTCCGGGGCAAGAAGGTGCTGTTGTCGCTGGCCCTGGGCATCGCGATGTTCCCGCAGGCGGCGCTGGTCGGACCGCTGTTCAACATGTGGCGCGGGCTCGGCATCTTCGACACGTGGCTGGGCCTAATCATTCCGTACATGACTTTCGCCTTGCCGCTGTCGATCTGGACGATGTCGGCGTTCTTCCGGCAGATTCCGTGGGAGATGGAGCACGCGGCGCAGGTCGACGGCGCCACGCCGTGGCAGTCGTTTCGCAAGGTCATCGTGCCGCTGGCGGCGCCTGGCGTCTTCACCACTGCGATCCTGACGTTCTTCTTCTGCTGGAACGACTTTCTGTTCGCGATCTCGCTGACGTCGACCGACCGGGCGCGAACTGTTCCCGCGGCGCTCGCGTTCTTCCAGGGAGCGTCGTTCTTCGAATCTCCCGTGCCTTACGTGATGGCCGCATCCGTGGTCGTCACCGTGCCCGTCGTCATTTTGGTCCTGGCCTTCCAGCGGAAGATCGTCGCGGGCCTCACCTCCGGAGCCGTGAAGGGATAGCTCAATGGCTGCAATCACAATCAAGAACATCGTCAAGAAATACGGAGACGGCTTTCCGGCCGTCAACGACGTGAGTCTGGACATCGCCGACGGCGAGTTCGTGATTCTGGTCGGACCGTCCGGCTGCGGTAAGTCGACGCTGCTGCGGATGATCGTCGGACTCGAGGACATCACGTCGGGAGACATGATGATCGGCGACCGGCGGGTGAACGATCTCGCGCCGCGAGACCGGAACCTCGCCATGGTCTTCCAGAACTACGCGCTCTACCCGCACCTGAGCGTCTTCGAGAACATCGCGTTCCCGCTGCGCCTGAACAAGGAGTTGTCTGACGACGAGATTCGCTCGCGGGTCGAGGACGCCGCCAAGACGCTCGAACTGACCGAGCATCTCGACCGCAAGCCGGCCAACCTGTCCGGCGGTCAGCGGCAGCGCGTCGCGATGGGCCGCGCGATCGTCCGTCAGGCAGACGCGTTCCTCTTCGACGAGCCGCTGTCCAACCTGGATGCGAAGCTGCGCGGTCAGATGCGCACGGAGATCCTCCGTCTGCAGCGCCGAATGGGCGTGACGACCGTGTACGTGACGCACGACCAGACCGAAGCGATGACGCTCGGCGATCGTGTCGCGGTGCTGAAGAAGGGCGTGCTTCAGCAGGTCGCACCCCCGCGTGAACTGTACGAGAACCCGGTCAACCTGTTCGTCGCCGGATTCATCGGTTCGCCGCCGATGAACTTCGTGCCCGCCGAGGTGGTCGGCGACGAGCTGGTGCTGCCGTTCGTCAAGATTCCGCTGACCGACGAGTGGCGGACGATCGCCGAGGAGGGCAAGCTGTACCTCGCCGGCATCCGGCCGGGTCAGTTCGACGACGCCGCGATGGTCGACCCCTCGAAGCTGAGCAACGGGATCACCTTCGACGTCGATCTCGACATGACCGAGTGGCTGGGCAACGAGCAGTACGCCTTTGTGCCGTACGACGCGCCGGCGGAGATCAACGAGAAGCTGACCGCGCTGGCGCATGAGCTCGACAGTGAGCACACCCGGACGCAGATCTGCGTGTCGCTCGATCCGATGAGCCGAGTGGTTCCGGGGGAGCGGACGACGTTGTGGCTGGACACCGGCCGGATTCACCTGTTCGATCCGGCGTCGGGCGACAATCTGACCATGCGGCGATGAGGAAGGCCCCGCAGCTCCGGCTGCGGGCCGCCGCCCCCGGGCTGATCGCTCTGCCCTGGGAGCGGCCGCTCGCGCAGTGGTGCGCTCCCGAGGTGCCGTTGCGCGACGTGTCGGTCGGCCAGAGCCGTCACCTGGTGAAGTTCGTCCATGCCGACGACGTGCTCTGGGCGGTGAAGGAGCTGTCGCCGCAGCTCGCGGCGACGGAGTACGACGTGCTCTGCCGCCTGGAAGACATGGGGATCAACGCGGTGCGTGCGGCCGGCCTGGTGGTGCAGCCCGAGTTCGGCACCGCGCTGCTGGTGACCCGCTATTTGGAAGGGTCCTGGCAGTACCGCCGGCTGTTCCTGCGGCTGCCGCCCGACCAACCGCGTCAGCGTGCACGACTGTACGACGCCATGGCGTCGCTGATGGTCGACCTGCATCGGCAGGGCGTGTTCTGGGGCGACTGCTCGTTGGCCAACACGCTGTTCTCCCGCGACGGGCAGGAACTGCAAGCGTGGTTCGTGGACGCCGAGACGTCGTTGATCTACGACCGGATCAGCGACGGCCAGCGGGAATACGATCTGGACATCCTGGTGGAGAACGTCTCTGGAGGACTCGTCGATTTGGCGGCGCGACTGGGCCGTCCGCCGGGGATCTTTCCCACGCTGATCGACGAGGCGATCGGGATCCGCGATCGGTACAACGAGCTGTGGGACACCCTGCACGCCGAGCCGGTGTTCGAGTTCGGAGACCGGTACCGGGTCGAGGGGACCATCCGGCGGCTCAACGAGTTGGGTTTCGCCGTCGACGAGGTGGTGCTCGCGCCTCCGAACCAGGACGACGGCGCCGAGGACGCCGATCAGGCGGGGCGGCTGCAGTTGCGCGTCACGGTCGGCGACCGCAGCTTCTACCGGGACCAGATACGCCGGTTGACCGGGCTCGAGGTCGGCGAGGGGCAGGCACGCATCCTGCTCGGTGACCTTCGATCGTACCAGGTGCAGTTGCGTGAGGAGTCGGGCGAGGACGTCGACGATCCGACCGCCGGTCAGCTGTGGCTTCGCGAGGTGGCCTTGCCCGGCATGCACCAGGCCCATCGCGCTGTGCATGGACGAGGCAGCGCGGTCCAGGCGTTCTGCGATCTGTTGGAAATGCGCTGGCTGCTGAGCGAGCAGGCCGGACGCGACGTCGGCACCACGGTCGCGCTGGCAGAGTTGGCGCGCGATGATGCGCCGGTCGATTCGGCGGCCCGGCTCTCGGTGGTGGAGACTCCGACTGAGCCGATGCAGCTCATCGATCTGGACGACTGAGGGACGACTAGGCTCGAACACCGTGACCGGACCCGAGCAGCCGCCTGCCGAGCAGCTGGCAGTGGTGTCGGCCCAGTGGCTGGAGAACATCCCGTCTTCGGCGGCCGGCTCGTCGGGCCGGAGCGGGCCGACGGGGCGGAACGGGCCGTCGTCGTCGCCCGCGGAGGAGAAGAACCGGCGCAAGCCGGCCGCCGAACGGCCCGTCGCCCGCGTCCTGCCGATGCTCGGTCTGGCGCATCTGGACCGGCCGTTCGACTACCTCGTCGACGAGAAGCTCGACGTGTCGGCGCAGCTGGGCGTACGGGTGCGTGTCCGGTTCTCGGGACGGTTGGTCGACGGCTTTCTGCTGGAACGCCTGGCGGCCAGCGATCACAGCGGCAAGCTCGCCTGGCTCGAGCGGGTAGTGTCGCCCGAGCGGGTGCTGACCCCGGAACTGCTGACGCTGGCGCGGGCCGTCGCCGAACGTTATGCGGGCACCACCCCGGACGTGCTGCGACTGGCGATTCCGCCGCGGCACGCTCGCGTAGAGAAGGGCGAGGCCCCCGAGCCGCCGGACTTCACGATCGTCGAACCAGACCGGGCGGGATGGGAGGCGTACGACGCCGGTTCCGGCTTTCTCGATTCCCTGCTGAGCGGGGGAGCGCCGCGAGCATGCTGGCAGGCGCTGCCCGGCGAGGATCCGGCGCAGCGGCTGGCCGAACTCGCGGCCTTGGTCGCCGCGGGCGAGCGAGGGGTGATCATCGTCGTGCCCGACCAGCGCGACCTGGACCGGCTGGAAGCCGCGTGCCGTCCGCTGCTCGGCGACTGGTGCGTGGCGCTGGCCGCCGGGCTCGGTCCGACGGCTCGGTACCGGCGGTGGCTGAGCGTGCTGCGCGGCCAGGCGCGGGTGGTGATCGGCACCCGCTCGGCGGTTTTCGCGCCGGTGGCCGATCTCGCGCTGACGGTGATCTTCGACGACGGCGACGACAGCCTCGACGAGCCGCGTTCGCCCTACCCGCATCCGCGGGAAGTGGCGGTGCTGCGCGCTCACCAGACCGGCACCGCGCTGGTCGTCGGCGGGTTCTCGCGGACCGCTGAAGCACAGGCGCTGGTCGAGTCGGGCTGGGCGCACGACCTCGTCGCCCCGCGGGCGACGGTCCGCGCCGCCATGCCGCGCATCCTCGGCATCTCCGAGGACGACCGCCGGGTGGCCGACGACCCGCTGGCCCGCACCGCCCGCATCCCGGCGGTGGCGTTCACCGCGGCGCGTCGTGCGCTGGCCGCGGGCCGGGCGGTGCTGTTCAGCGTGCCGCGCCGGGGCTACCTGCTGTCGGTGGCGTGTGCCAAGTGCCGCGAGCACGCGCGCTGCCGGGCCTGCCACGGGCCGCTGCAGATGAGCGACCGCGGCGATCTGGCGTGCCGGTGGTGCGGACGTCCGGAGATGCGCTTCGTGTGTCCCGGGTGCGGCGGCACGGCGGTGCGCGCGCTGATGGTCGGCGACAAGCGCACCGCCGAAGAGCTCGGGCGCGCGTTCGCGGGCGTACCGATCGTGTCGTCGGGCGGAGACAAGATCGTCGACGACGTGCCCGAGGGCCCGCGCGTCGTCGTCGCCACCCCGGGCGCGGCGCCGCATGCGCCGGGCGGCTACGGAGCGGCCGTGCTGGTCGATACCTGGGCGCAGCTCGACCGCGAAGACCTGCGCGCTTCCGAGGAGGCCGTGCACGCGTGGATGGCCGTCGCGACGCTGGTGTGCCCGCACAGCGAGGGCGGCAGCGTAGTGATCGTCGCCGACGCGGCGCAGCCGGTGGTGCAGGCCCTGGTCCGGTGGGATCCGGTGGGGCACGCCGCGGCCGAACTGGCCGGCCGGCGAGAACTCGGCTTTCCGCCCGCGGTCACGATGGCCTCGATCGACGGGCCGGCCCCGGCGATCGCCGCGTTCCTGGATCTGGTCCGGATGCCCGACGGCGCCCAGCAGCTGGGCCCGGTGCCGCTGCCCGCAGGGGTGCGACGTCCCGCCGGTCTGGAGAACGAGACCGACGTGGAGCGCATGCTGCTGCGCAGCGACCGGCGCTCCGGCCGGGAACTGGCCGCCGCGCTGCGGGCGGCACAGGTGTTGCGGCACGCCCGCCACGAGGACACCGCGGGCATCCGGGTGCAGATCGACCCGCCTACCATCGGATGACATGAGAGTTGTCTTTGCGGGCACCCCGCAACCGGCCGTGGCGACACTGCGCGAACTGATCGATTCCGACGACCACGAGGTGGTCGGGGTGATCACCCGGCCGGACACCACCGCCGGCCGCGGACGCAAGGCCACTCGGTCGCCGATCGGCGAACTGGCCGACCAGCACGCGATCGAGGTGCTGACCCCGGGCCGGATGTCCGATCCGGAGGTCGTCGAGGCGCTGAGCCGCTGGGGTGCGGACCTGGGCGTCGTCGTCGCCTACGGCGGTCTGATCCCGCCCGACGTGCTCGCGATGGCGCCGCACGGGTGGATCAATCTGCACTTCTCGCTGCTGCCCGCGTGGCGCGGCGCCGCTCCGGTGCAGGCCGCGATCGCCTGCGGCGACGAGATCACCGGTGCCAGCGTGTTCGGCCTGGAAGCGGGTCTGGACACCGGGCCGGTGTACGGCTCGTTCACCGAACGCATCAAGCCCGCGGACACGGCGGGCGATCTGCTCGACCGCCTCGCCGAGGCCGGTGCGGTGCTGACGCGGAACATCGTCGACGGCATCGAGGCCGGAGAACTGTCGCCGGTGGCGCAGCCTGCCGACGGGGTGTCGTACGCGCCGAAGATCACCGTGGCCGACGGCCAGGTGCGCTGGGACCTGCCGTCGCACATCGTCGACCGGACCATTCGTGCGCACACTCCCGCGCCGGGCGCGTGGACGCTGCTGCCGGTCGACGGCGCCGACCCGGTGCGGATCAAGCTCGGCCCGGTGAGCGTCGCCGACGACGTCGAGGCCGCTGCGGGTCTGGAAGCCGGCCGCATCGTCGCTGGCAAGAAGGCCGTGTACGTCGGAACCGCCTCCGGCGCAGTGCAATTGGGTCAGGTGCAGCCCCCGGGGAAGAAGGCGCTGCCCGCCGCGGACTGGGCGCGAGGGGCGCGCCTGGGCGAGAACGGAGTCTTCGCGTGAGCACCGAGAAGAAGTACCGCCAGAAGGATCAGGATCCGGCGCGCACTGTCGCGCGCGACGTCCTGCGTGCCGTCCGCGAGCGCGACGCCTACGCGAACCTGCTGCTGCCGAGGCTGTTGCGCGAGCGCGGGATCTCCGGGCGCGACGCCGCGCTGGCCACCGAACTCACCTACGGCTCGGCGCGCAGTCAGGGTCTGCTCGACGCGGTGATCGAGGCCGCCGCCGGGCGGCCCGTCGCCGAGATCGACGGCGCTCTGCTCGACGTCCTGCGGCTGGGCGCCTATCAGCTGCTGCGCACCCGCATCGGGTCGCACGCCGCGGTGTCGACGTCGGTCGACCTGGTCCGCAGTGAGAACGGCCAGGGACCGGCCGGCTTCGTGAACGCGGTGCTGCGCAAGGTGTCTCAGAAGGACGAGGACCTCTGGATCGACGAGCTCGCGCCGTCGATCGTCGACGATCTGGTCGGCAACCTCGCCTTCACCTACGCGCACCCGAAGTGGATCGCGGAGGTCTTCTTCGCCGCGCTCGGCCGGAAGGCGGGGGAGTTGCAGGCCGCGCTGGCCGCCGACGACGAGCGGCCGATCGTGCACCTGGTGGCCCGCCCCGGCCAGATCACCGCCGAGGAGCTGGCACTGATCAGCGGCGGCGAAGAGGGCCGGCTGTCGCCGTACTGCGTGTACCTGCCCGAGGGCGATCCCGGAAAGCTCGACGCCGTGCGCGACGGGTTCGCCGGCGTGCAGGACGAGGGCAGCCAGCTGGTCGCGCTGGCGCTGGTCCGCGCCGACACAGAGGGCGACTCCAGCGGCCGCTGGCTGGACCTGTGCGCCGGCCCCGGCGGCAAGGCCGCGCTGCTCGGCTCGTTCGCCGATCTCGACGGAGCGCACCTGGACGCCGTAGAGATCTCCGAGCACCGGGCCACGCTGATCGAGAAGGTGGTCGACGGTCTCCCGGTCACGGTGCACGTCGCCGACGGTCGCGCCAGCGGCCTGGAACCGGGCTACGACCGCGTCCTGGTCGACGCGCCGTGCTCAGGGCTGGGCTCGCTGCGCCGCCGGCCGGAGGCCCGCTGGCGGCGGTCCCCCGGCGAGGTGCCCGGACTGGTCACGCTGCAGACCGAACTGCTCACCGAGGCGCTCCGGCTGGTGCGACCGGGCGGCGTCGTCGTCTATTCGACGTGCTCGCCGCATCCGGCCGAGACCACCGAGGTGGTCGCGTCGGTGCTCGCAGGGCAGTCGGATGTCGAACAGCTCGATGCGCGCGGCTACGTGGCGGGGGACTCCGGCGCCGCCGAAGCCCTCGGCCCCGGCCCGCACGTCCAGCTGTGGCCGCACCGCCAGGACACCGACGCGATGTTCTTGGCCGTCCTGCGAAAGAAGGCGTGAGGCGAACACCCGCCGTGCGATCGGGGTTCGGACCCCGGAAGTACACTCATGCGCATGTGTGAAAACGGCCGCCCGGCTCCGATGATCGCCCCGTCGATTCTGTCCGCTGACTTCGCCAATCTGGCGTCGGAGATCGCCGCCGTCGGCCCGTCCGACGTCGATCCGGGCGTCGACTGGGTGCACGTCGACGTGATGGACAACCACTTCGTCCCGAATCTGACGCTGGGTCTGCCGGTGGTCGAGTCGCTGCTCAAGGCCACCGACATTCCGCTGGACTGCCACCTGATGATCGACGACCCGGGCCGCTGGGCCCCGCCGTACGCCGAGGCCGGCGCCTACAACGTCACTTTCCATGCCGAGGCCACCGACGATCCGGTCGGTGTCGGTCGCGACATCCGGGCGGCCGGCGGCAAGGCCGGTCTGGCGATCAAGCCGGGCACGCTGCTCGCGCCGTATCTCGACATCCTCACCGAGTTCGACACCCTGCTCGTGATGAGCGTGGAGCCGGGATTCGGCGGCCAGAGCTTCATGCCCGAGGTGCTGGAGAAGGTCCGCGTGCTGCGTGAGAAGGTCGATCGCGAACAACTGCGCCTGATCGTCGAGATCGACGGCGGAATCTCGAACTCGACCATCGAGCAGGCGGCCGAGGCCGGAGTCGACTGCTTCGTCGCCGGCTCTGCCGTATACGGCGGCGACGATCCGGCCGCTCGCGTCGCCGAACTGCGCAGGCTGGCGACCGCGGCGAGCGCCGTCGGGGCCTGATGATCCACTCGGCGATGCGCCGAGCCCTCGACGCGTCCGCGGAGGCTCAGGGCGTCAGCTCACCGAACCCGCCGGTGGGCGCGGTGATCCTGAACGCCGACGGCGACGTCGTCGGCGTCGGATGCACTCAGCCGCCGGGCGGGCCGCACGCTGAAGTGGTGGCGCTCGCGGCGGCGGGGGAGGCCGCGCGCGGCGGGACGGCCGTCGTCACCCTGGAGCCGTGCAATCACACCGGACGCACCGGGCCGTGCGCACAAGCGCTGATCGACGCCGGGATCTCGGCGGTGCACTTCGCCGTCGCTGATCCGAACCCGGCCGCCGCCGGCGGCGCTCAGACTCTGCGGGCCGCGGGCGTGGAGGTGATCGGCGGCGTGCTGGAGTCCGAGGTGCGGCGGGGACCGTTGCGGCACTGGCTGTTTCGTCAGCAGCACGGGCGGCCGCACGTGACCGTGAAGATCGCCACGACGATCGACGGCCACCTCGCCGCACCGGACGGCTCCAGCCAGTGGATCACCGGCCCGGCGGCGCGCGAGCACGCTCACGGCCTCCGCGCGCGGCTCGACGCGATCGTGGTCGGCACCGGCACCGCTCTCACCGACAACCCGTCGCTCACCGCCCGCCGGGCCGACGGCACCCTGTATCCGCATCAGCCGGTCCGGGTGGTCCTCGGACATCGAGCCCTGCCCGCCGGGGCCGCACTCCGCGACTCCCGCGCACCGCTGCTGCACGTGCATTCGCACGACCCGGCGGAGGTCCTCGCCGCGCTTCCCGACGCACTCTGGGTGCTGGTGGAGGGCGGTCCCGCGGTGATCGGAGCCTTCTTCGGCGCCGGACTCGTCGACGAAGTGCACAGCTACCTGGCTCCGACCGTCCTCGGCGCCGGCCGGACCGCCGTCGACGACCCGACGGTCAGCACCCTGACCCAGGCTTATCGCTTCCGCCGGGACTCGGTCACCGAACTGGGCGACGACCTGCTCGTGGTTCTGATACGGGACGCGCCGACCGGCCCGCAGAGCTGACCCACGGCGACCCGTGTCCGGATGTCAAGATGTACGGATGGCATCCGAGCGCAACGAGACGACAACCGGCGAGAACGTCATCTTCATCCACTGGCACGACCTCGGGCGGCACCTCACCTGCTATGGCGCGGACGGCGTTCAAAGTCCCCACCTGGACGAACTCGCTGCCCGCGGCATCCGCTTCAGCGACGCCCACGCGACTGCGCCGCTGTGCTCGCCGGCGCGCGGATCGCTGTTCACCGGCCAGTATCCGCACCGCAACGGTCTCGTCGGACTGGCGCACCACGGATTCGCGTACCGGCCGGGTACCCGGACCCTCCCGTCGCTGCTCGGCGAGCAGGGTTACGAGACCGCGCTGTTCGGAATGCAGCACGAGAGCTCGGACCCGACGTCGATCGGCTTCGACACCGTCGATGTGTCGGACTCCCGGTGCGGCTACGTCGTCGACGAATGCGTGAGCTGGCTGCGCGAGCGTGCCGACGACCGGCCGTTCTTTCTGACCGCCGGATTCTTCGAGACCCACCGCCCGTACCCGGAAGACGAGTACGTCCCGGCGGATCCGGAGGCGCTCGGCGTACCGGACTTCCTCCCGGACACGCCCGCCGTACGTGACGACCTCAGCGGTCTGCTGGGCTCGATCACGCTGGCCGACGCGGCGGTCGGACGACTGTTGCAGACCGTCGACGAACTGGGGCTGGCCGACGACACGTGGGTGGTCTTCACCACCGACCACGGGCTCGCCTTCCCGCGCGCCAAGTCGACGTTGTACGCGGAGGGCACCGGCGTCGCGCTGATCGTCCGGCCGCCGACGCGGCGCGGCCTGGATCCGCGGGTCTACGACGACTTGTTCTCCGGCGTCGACCTGACGCCGACCCTGCTCGATCTCGTCGGGGCCGGCGTCCCGGACGACGTCGACGGCGAGTCCCACGCCCCGGCGCTGCTCGACGGCGCCCGCACGCCCGTGCGCAGCGAGGTCTTCACCGAGAAGACCTATCACGACGCCTACGACCCCATCCGGGCCGTGCGGACCAAGCGATTCAGCTACATCGAGAACTACGCCGATCGCCCGGCTCTGCTGTTGCCGCTCGACATCGCCGACAGCCTCTCGGCGCAGTCGCTACCACGGGAGGCGACGACCGCGCCACGCGAAGCCGCCGAACTGTACGACCTGAATTCCGATCCTCGTGAATTAAACAATCTGGCCGACGACCCGGCGTTCCGCGACGTGCGCGACGATCTCAGTGCGCGCCTCACGTCGTGGCGGGAATCGACCGGCGACGTGCTGCCCGGCGAGAGCGAAGGAACGGCGATCGCAGAGGAGTTCATGGCGGTCTTCTTCGCAAAGTCCCAGGACACGGCACCGGATGAGGAAGCGTTGCCGTCGCGACGGCCGCTGGGCGCCGAACGCGATCTCGACGGTGACCTGACGGTCCGCTAGCCGCGGTCGTCGCACAGGGCCGGGCCGTCGCCGAGCCCGCTCTCACGAGTTGAGTGAAAAGTCAACGATTACCGTCGAACCGACCGCAATTCGACTCCCGAATCGCGCGTGTTCTCTGGCTAAGCTCGGGCGGTGCCAAAACATGACAGCTACTTGGTGTGCGCCAGCCAGCGCAGCGGGAGCACGCTCCTCGTCGAGTCCCTCGCCGCCACCGGGGTCGCCGGACGCCCTCGTGAGTTCTTCCAGTACTTCGCGTCGTCGTCACTCTCGCCGCAGCCGCGCGAGTGGTTCGCCGGGGTCGACGACCCCGACCTTCTCGGGCTGCTCGAC
>JASGFV010000034.1:0-22044 GCA_047605365.1 Gordonia sp. (in: high G+C Gram-positive bacteria) | reverse complement strand
CGGGCAAGACCTACCTCACCTCGGCGGGCATGAAGGCCGCCGGTGCCGAGCTGGCTGCCAAGATCGGCGCTCCCCAGGGTGGCGGCCTCAAGGCCCTCACGGTGAGCAACGGGACCGCGGTGGCGATCACCGCTCCCGGCCTGGCACCGCTCGGCCGTCCGGCCACCGTGCTGGACAAGATCCCCGTCATCGCGGCGTCGGCCCCGTCGTTCCGGTTCCTCCAGCAGACCAGCCGGAGCAACAACGCCGCGGTGGTCGCCAAGGGAGCCACCAAGCCCGAGAGCGTCTACGGGATCTCCACCGTGGACCGCACTCTCCAGGTGGTCGCGCACGTCTCCGAGCCCGTGTTCGAGTACGACCTCCAGGACATCCCGAACCTCACCGCGTTCATCCAGGCCGAGATGGAGTTCGGCCTCGGGTTCGCGGTGGAAAACGCACTGTTCAACGACACCGGCGCGGCCGGTGAGCTGCACGGTCTGGCCGGGACCTCCGGCGTGCAGACCCAGGCGTTCGGCGTGGATCTGCTCACCACCACCCGCCGCGCACTGACCAAGATCGAGAACCTGGGCTACCAGGGCTCGGTGTTCGTCGTGAGCCCGAGCGCGCTGGAGGAGATCGACCTGGCCACCACCTCGGGGTCCGGTGAGTTCCAGAACGCGCGGGCACCGTTCGACCGTGCCGAGTCGCGGCTCTGGGGAGTGCCCACCGTGGTCTCCACCCAGCTCCCGGCCGAGACGGCCTACCTCCTCGGCGCGGACGCGGTGGCGCTCTACTCCGACCCCGGCGCGCGTATCCGGGTGGAGTGGGACAAGTCCAACGATGATTTCGTGAAGAACTTCATCCGTTGCCGCCTGGAGGGCCGGTTCGAGATCGCGGCCACCCGGCCGGAGGCAATCGTTCGTATCGACACCGCGGAGTAGGTCCCACCGCACAGCACCGCATGACTGGCGGCCTCGGTTACCGCACACCGAGGCCGCCAGTCTGGTCAATAGCCCACTGACACAAGGAGATTCACATGGGGTTCCTCGGCGGACATTTCGACGGGGATATGACCTCGGAGGGCAACGGCGCACGCGTGCGCGCCGGGGTCCGGGACATCCCGCTCATCGGGGACGTGGACCTGGTCAACGTCCATGTGTCGGGGTTCCGCGACGGTGGCCAGGTCGGCGTGGACGACCGCGCGGCCCGGTCGGCCGCCAAGCTGGCCGCGCTCCACAAGGAACGCGGTGAGTCCCGCACCCAACGCCAGGAACGCCGCGCGGCCTCGGGAGCGGCCCGGACCGCACCATCGGCGGCCTCGGGGGACCGCCAGGGTGGCCGTGACGCACCGACGCGCTCCAGCTCCGGGTCCGCGGCCTCGGGGTCCTCCTCGGCCGACGCTGGACACGTGCCCACTGGCCGGACCCCGTCGCGCAAGGTCGTAACGGTCGGGTTCGCGCGCAAGCGACACGAGATCCGACCCGGCGTCCCGTGTCCGTCATGCGCGGCCGGGATCACCCGGCCGGTGGCGTAGGTGACCGTGGACTCACATGAACTTGCCGCGTCGTTTGAACGCCGCAACATCCGCGCGCGATAGCTGGAACCACTCACCGTTGGCGCGCTTGTCCGCAAACCGCATGTGCCAGTAGCGTTCGATGCCCTCGGGGTCGTCGGTCTCCAACGAATGGATCACCTCCGCGCGCTCGGGCATCTGGGTCCGCAATTCGTAGGTTCGCCGCCCCAGATCGTTGGTCCTGCCGATCTTATGGAACTTGCCCATGCGGATGAGATACACGTGGCCCATTGACTTCGGTTCATTGGTAACCGCGTGATCGACCGTTGAGCCTGGCAACATCTCGGCCACGTCTGCGAGATCGGGTGTTCGCTCAATGTGAGTGCGGAGCGCCGCGAGAATGTCGGGCTGTCTGCCCAGTCGAGCGACGCTCTTGTCGCTGGGGACATCGGCGTTCGCGGTGCGCTCCATCCGCAACTCTGCAAAAGTCGGAAGTCGGCCGAGTCGTCTGGTGAACTGTGCGAGGTATGTCAGGATCTCGGCGTCAGTGAACCTCTGTCCCTGCATCGTGTTTGGTGTGTAACCGGCCTCCGCAACAAGCTCGGACCAGGAGAGCCAGTAGATGCCACGCCAGTGAGATTCCCGAATTCCACTGGCGGCCTCGAACCGCTCTCGGCCAGGTGCCTTACCCTCCGCGCCGCCAGCCTCCTGGACAGCGGTCAAGATCTCCTCGCGGGTGTACTTCGGCATCGCAACAGCATATCCGTGGGGGTGAGCTGGTGGCCCTCGGCCGCAGGATCATGGCCGTGGGTGCCGAGGAGCGTAAGGCCGCTATCCGTGAGGGTGGTCGTGTCGGTGCTGCGATCACCAACGGGGTCACTTCCACGGAAGTGAGGCCGGACCTTGAGGAGCAGCGCCAACGACGCGGGGCCTACATCGCGGCCCGCGGCGTCGGGATCTCCGAGGCCACCTACGCCAGAGCCAACGCGCTGGTGTCGGCCGCCGAGGACCCCGAGGACCCGGCGCACGACACCGCCGTACACCAAGAAACGGCCCGCACCTCCACCCGGAAGTTCGGACCGCTATTGCGCGCTTATTGCGCGGTGACCCTGATCCAGCGTGTTTACGCTGGTCACGACGTCGGGCTGACAGGATTTGAACCTGCGACCACTTGACCCCCAGTCAAGTGCGCTACCAAGCTGCGCCACAGCCCGTGACGCCACTCTCGCGGCGACCTCGAAAAGCCTATCTGATGGCGGGGATGAAACGCGAATCGGCTGGTCAGCGGGGCGCGTTAGCTGTGCGACCAATCCACCGTGACCCACAGCAGACGCGAAACCGCTTGCCGCACAACGTCGTCGACACCGTGCGGCAAGCAGTTCTCACTTCGCTGCGCGCGAGCGGTCCACCCAGACCCAGATGCCGGTCACGATGAACGCGCCGACCAGCGAGCCGATGATGCCGCTGGGCCGGAACTCCAGGCCCTCCCCAGAGATCAGGCTGATCAGCATGCCGCCGACGAACGAGCCGACCAGGCCGGCGACGATCGCCATCGTCCAGTTGATGTTCGACGCCTTGTTGACGCCCAGAATCCACTGAGCAGCCCCGCCGATGAGCATCCCCCACAGGATGATGCCGATGATGAAGAAACCAATTGCCATGCCCGGAAGTATTTCACGAGGTCCGGAAACGACAGTGCCCGACTCACCCGAGGCGTGGCGAGTCGGGCACTCCGGCCTCAACCGGTCAGCGCTTGCGGTCTCGCTTGTCGCGCACGCGGACGTTGACGCGGACCGGTGAACCGTCGAAGTTGAACTCTTCGCGGAGTCGGCGCTCCAGGAAACGGCGGTAGCCGGCCTCCAGGAATCCGGTGGTGAACAGCACGAACGTCGGCGGACGCGTCGCCGCCTGGGTGGCGAACATGACGCGGGGCTGACGGCCGCCGCGCACCGGCGGCGGCGTGGCGGCGATGACTTCCTTGAGCCAGTTGTTCAGGCGGCCGGTGGAGATGCGCTTGTCCCACGACTCCAGCGCGCCTTCCATCGCCGGCACCAGCTTCTGCACGCTGCGACCGGTCTCGGCGGAGATGTTGACCCGGCGGGCCCACGGCACGCGGGCCAGCTCGCGGTCGATCTCCTTGTCGAGTTCGTAGCGGCGGTCCTCGTCGACCAGGTCCCACTTGTTGAAGACGATCACCAGCGCGCGCCCCGAGTCGACGATCATCGACAGCACCCGCAGGTCCTGTTCGGTGATCGGCTGGCTCGCGTCGATCAGCAGCAGCGCGACTTCGGCGGACTCCAGCGCGGCACGGGTGCGCAGCGACGCGTAGTACTCGTGCCCGGTGGCGTTGCGGACCTTGCGGCGCAGCCCGGCGGTGTCGATGAACTGCCACGGCTTCCCATCGAGCTCGATCAGCTCGTCGACCGGGTCGACGGTGGTGCCGGCGACGTTGTCGACCACCGACCGCTCCTCGCCGGCCAGCTTGTTCAGCAGCGAACTCTTTCCGACGTTGGGCTTGCCCACCAGGGCGACGCGACGCGGTCCGCCCGCGGCGTAACGCTCGCGCGGGGTCTCCGGCAGCATCTCCAGGATCCGGTCCAGCAGATCGCCGGTGCCGCGGCCGTGCGCCGCCGAGATCGTGTGCGGCTCGCCGAGCCCCAGCGACCACAGCGACGCCGCTTCGGCTTCGAGTCGCTCACTGTCGACCTTGTTGGCCGCGAGCAGGACCGGAGTCTTGGAACGACGCAGCACGCGCGCGACGGCCTCGTCGGTCGCCGTGGCGCCGACGGTCGCATCCACGACGACGACGATCGCGTCGGCCGTGCGCATCGCGTACTCGGCCTGCGCGGCCACCGACTGCTGCAGTCCCTTGGCGTCGGGCTCCCAGCCGCCGGTGTCCATCACCATGAACGGCCGCTCGGTCCAGCTCGCCTGGTACGACACCCGGTCGCGCGTGACGCCCGGGATGTCCTCGACGACGGCTTCGCGGCGTCCCAGAATACGGTTGACCAGCGTCGACTTGCCGACGTTCGGGCGTCCGACGATCGCCACGGTCGGCAGCTTGACCGCCTCGGCGGCCTCGCCGTCGGCCAGGAAGTCGCCGAGGTTCCAATCGCCCTCGTCGCTCCACACGCCGTCGCCGGGCAGGGCGTCGTCGAAGATCTCGTCAGACATGCTGCTCCCCGATCCGGTCGCCGGTCAGCTCGACGAGCCGGTCGACCACCTGTTCCAAAGTCATTTCGCTGGTGTCGACGAGGACCGCGTCGTCAGCGGCCCGGAGCGGCGAGACCGCCCGCGTCGAATCCAGATGGTCACGCCGGTTGACGCTCTCGAGCACCTGCGCCAGCTCGCTCTCCCGGCCGGCGGCCAGGTTCTGCAGATGCCGGCGCTCGGCGCGCGCCTCCGGCGTCGCGGTGAGGAAGACCTTCAGCGCGGCGTCCGGAAAGACGACGGTGCCGATGTCCCGACCCTCGACCACGAGAACCTGGTCCCCGGCGCACAGCCGCTGCAGGGCGACGAGCTTCGCACGCACCCGCGGATCTGCGGAGACCGCCGACACGGCCGCGGTGACCTCGTCGGTG
The DNA here is from genome assembly GCA_047605365.1 of Gordonia sp. (in: high G+C Gram-positive bacteria). Classification (GTDB taxonomy): domain Bacteria; phylum Actinomycetota; class Actinomycetes; order Mycobacteriales; family Mycobacteriaceae; genus Gordonia. Next base: position 16,971 of record JASGFV010000034.1, on the reverse strand, counting down.
CGGATCTCCCGCGAGACGTCGTCGCCGTCGAGCACGACGACGGTGTGGCCGTCGTCCGACGTCGTGAGAGCGATCTCGGCAGCGTCGACGATCTCGCCGACCCGCTCGGAGTCGGGCGCGACGCCGGCCCGCAGCACGGCGAGCGTGGCGGCGCGGTACATCGCCCCGGTGTCCAGGTGACGCGCCCCGACCCGATCGGCCAGCAGACCGACGACGGTCGACTTGCCGGTGCCGGCGGGTCCGTCGATGGCGACGACCCGCACGGATCCGGCGCTCACAGGCCGACCGCCTTGTACAGTTCGCCGATCTCCTTGCGGTCCAGCACCCGCATGCTGCCGGGGCGCTGGTTGCCGAGGGAGACCGGGCCGACGTCGGTGCGCACCAGACGCAGGACCGGGTGTCCGACCTCGTCCATCATCCGGCGCACCACGCGCTTGCGGCCCTCGTGCAGGGTCAGGCGCAGCAGCGTCTGCCCCTCGTGCAGTTCGAGCACCGAGAAGTCGTCGACCTTGACCGGGCCGTCCTCGAGTTCGACGCCCTCGCGGAGGCGGCGGCCGAGCCCGCGGGCCACTTCGCCCTTCACCGTCGCCAGATACGTCTTGGGGACCTCGTACGACGGGTGCATCAGGCGGTGCGCGAGCTCGCCGTCGTTGGTCAGGAGCAGCAGCCCCTCGGTGTCGGCGTCGAGGCGTCCGACGTGAAACAACCGCTGACCGGCCATCACGCGCTCGGCGACCAGGTCGCCGACGCACGGGCGGCCCTGCTCGTCGCTCATCGTCGACTGCCAGCCCTTGGGCTTGTTCAGTGCGATGTACTGCTTGGCCTCGTCGATCACGACGCGCGCGCCGTCGACCTTGATGATCGCGGTGTTCGGGTCGATGCGCAGCCCCTGCTCGACGACGATCTCGCCGTCGACCTCGACGCGGCCCGCGGCGATCAGTTCCTCGGCGCCGCGGCGCGACGCCACGCCGGCCGCGGCCAGCACCTTCTGCAGGCGCATGCCGTCGCTGACGTAGGTGGCGCCGTCGCCGTCGACGACGGGCTTCTGGTGGCGCGCCGGCTTGGCGTTGTTGAGGCGGACCTTGCCCGACTCGACGTTCGGGCGCGAACCCTTGCGGTGCGGCTTGCGGCTGGAGGGCTGCTGGCCCGGCGCGAACTTGCCGCCCCGGCCCGTCGTGCCCGAGCTCTTGCCGCCCGTCCCCTTGCCGCCGCTCTTGGCTCCGCCCTTGGCGGGCTTGCCTGCGCCGCGTCCTGCCGCGCTCTTGCCTGTGGCGGCGCGGCCGTTGCGGCCGGCGCCTCCCTGTCCCGGTCTGCCGTCTCGGCTAGCGGTTCCCATGTGAAAATCCTTGAGTTGTCGGTTACTGCTCGTCTGCTTCAGCCAGTGCCGCCGCAGACGCGTCCACAGGAGATTGTGCCGCCTGAGCACCCAGTTTGGCGAATCGCGGATCGTCGAGGAGTTCCTCGCCGAGGTCGTCGATCACGTCGACATCGGGCAGCAGCGGGGCCAGATCCGGCAATTCGGTGAGCGACGCCAGGCCGAGCCGCTCCATGAACAGCTCGGTCGTCACATACGTCATCGCGTGCGACTGGTCTTCGGTTCCGGCCTCGTTGATCAGGCCGCGCGCCAGCAGGGTTCGGATCACGCCATCGACATTGACCCCACGGATCGCGCTGACCCGTGAGCGGGTCACCGGCTGCCGATAGGCGATCACCGCGAGGGTCTCCAGCGCCGCGCGCGTCAGTCTGCTGCGGGCGCCGCCGAGCAGCAGGCGCTCGACGTAGGGCGCGTACTCGGCCCGGGTGTAGAAGCGCCAGCCGTCGCCCGCGAACCGCAGGTCGATGCCGCTGCCCTCCTTGGTCAGATCCGCGGCCATCCTGGTCAGCATCTCGCGGACGCGGACCTGATCCTGCTCGACGGCGGACGCCAACTCCTCGGTGCTGATCGGCGAATCGACCACCAGCAGAACGGCTTCCAGCGCGGCACGCAACGATCCGGCGTCGAGGCAGCGCTCACCGTCGTGCTCGATCGTGGGATCGGGGGTCTGCTCGGTCATCCGTAGTCCTCCGAGTCGTTCATGTCGATGTCTGCCTCGTCGCGGTCGCCGGTCCACTCCACGCGGAGCACGCCGAGCGCTTCTTCCTGATCGAACGCGATGGCCCGCTCGCGATACAGCTCCAGCAAACCGAGGAAGCTGGCGACCACCTCGATGCCGTCCGTGCAGTCCGCGACCAGTTCGCCGAAGGTCAGGAATCGCCCCTTCGCCGCGGTCAGCAGCGCAGCGATCCGTCGAGCCTGTTCGGGCACCGTGACCTTCGAGCCGTGCAGATGGTCCAGGCCGACTGTGGGCACCGGCCGCGGAGCCATCGCGGCGGCCGCGATCTCCGCGAACCGCTTCGCGTCGACGCCCAGGTCCACCTCCGGCAGCAGCTCGGCGTACCGGTCTTCGAGCGATACCGCGCGCGGATAGCGTTGCAGCGCTGCCGATTCCAGCTCGCCGAACAGCACCGCCACCTGCTTGTAAGCGCGGTACTGCAGCAGCCGGGCGAATAGCAGGTCACGCGCCTCGAGCAAAGCCAGATCCTCTGGGTCCTCGACCTCGCCCGAGGGCAGCAGCCGGGCGGCCTTGAGATCGAGCAGAGTCGCGGCGATCACCAGGAACTCCGTGGTCTGCTCCAGGTCCGACTCCGGACCCAGCGCCTTCGTGTAGGCGATGAAATCGTCGGTCACGACGTGCAGCGCCACCTCGGTGACGTCCAGGCGGTGCTGGCTGATCAGGTTCAGCAGCAGGTCGAACGGGCCGGAGAAGTTGGTCAGCTTGACCTGGAAGCCGGTCGGCTCGCCGCCGGCTGAGCTTGTCGAAGCCTCCGGCGGCGCCAGGTCGCGAGCCACTGGGACGTCGCTCATCGGGGCGACGATCAGCTCGGCTCGTTGCGCGCGATCACTTCCCGCGCCACCGCGCGGTACGCCTCCGCGCCGCTGGACTTCGGAGCCCACGACGTGATCGGTTCACCGGCGACCGAGGTCTCCGGGAAGCGCACGGTCCGGTTGATCACGTTGTCGAACACGGAGTCGCCGAACACCTCCACCACCCGCGCCATCACTTCGCGCGAATGCAGGGTGCGGGCGTCGAACATGGTGACCAGGATGCCGCCGAGTTCGAGCCGGAAGTTCAGGCGCTCACGAACCTTCTCGATGGTGTCGGTGAGCAGCGCGAGTCCGCGGAGGCTGAAGTACTCGCACTCCATCGGGATCAGCACGTTGTCGGCGCAGGCCAGAGCGTTCACGGTCAGCAGGCCGAGCGACGGCTGGCAGTCGATCAAGATGTAGTCGTACCGGTCGGCCACCGGGTGCAGCGCCCGGGCCAGCGCCTGCTCGCGTCCGACCTCGGTGACCAGCTGGATCTCGGCGGCCGACAGGTCGATGTTCGACGGCAGCAGGTCGAGTCCCTCGACGCGCGTCTTCATCAGCACGTCGTCGGTCGACGCGTACGGCGGAACCAGCAGGTTGTGCACGGTCTCGTCGAGCTCGTGATGCGGCACGCCCAGGCCCGCCGACAGGGCGCCCTGCGGATCGAGATCGACGAGGAGCACCCGGCGACCGGCCTCCGCGAGCGCGGCGCCGAGGTTGATGGTCGACGTCGTCTTGCCGACGCCGCCCTTCTGGTTGCACATCGCGATGATCGTGGCGGGACCGTGCTTGTCACGCGGCCGCGGGTCGGGGATCTCGCGGTAGGGACGGCCGGTCGGGCCGAGTCGACCCGCCTCGACGTCCAGCGGCAGATGACCAGCGGCATCGGGCGACTTGGCACTCACCTGTCAGCTGCTCCTCCCCGGCGGGATCTCACCTGCCAGACTTCGACGCGACGTCCGCCCGTCATGAATCACCCTAATGGTAGACGTCGGCTACGAGCCGCAAGGCGCACCACGGGGATACCGTGTGCCCATGACGACGGCGCTGCACTTCCTGCGGAACATCTCGGCGATGGGCCGACTCGGCGGCAGCGTGGTGATCGGTCTGCTCGGCACCCTGGCGCTGGTCAGCACCACCGATCTGGACTTCCGGATGCTCCCGTGGGCCCTCAGCGCCGGCGCATTCGTCATCTGGACGTGGACGTCGCTGGCCCCGATGGACTCCGGGCAGACCGCCGCTCACGCCAGTCGCGAGGACCCGACCCACCGCGTGACCCTGCTGGTGGTCGTGTGTGCGGCACTGGCAAGCCTGACCGGTGTGATGCTGGTGCTGTTCGACGCGCACCGCGACTCCCTCGTCGTGACGACGCTGATCAGCATCATCGTCTCGTGGGCGGCCATACACACCGTCTTCGCCACCCACTATGCGCGCCTCTACTTCACCGATCCCGTCGGCGGCGTCGACTTCCACCAGAGCGAACCGCCCGTCTACACCGACTTCGCCTACGTCGCGTTCACCGTCGGGATGAGCTACGCGATCTCCGACACCGACCTCGCGGGCTCACACATGCGCCGCCCCGCACTCGCGCACGCGCTGCTGGCCTACCTGTTCGGCACTGTGATCGTCGGCCTGTTCATCAACATGCTCGCCGGACTCCATTGACCCGGCGCGACGGAATTGTCAGAGGCTCGTGGCAACCTCTCGGCATGAGCGTCGAACTTCGCGGAACGGATCTCCGGCATCGGGTGATCGGCGAGACACGCAAAATTAACTGCGGCCGCGACTGACTTCGTCGCACCGAACGGAGTCGAAATCCAATTTGCCCACTCTGAGCGACAACGACGCCCACTTCCACCGAGTCTCGCTGCCCTCGGCGACATTGTCGCTCAGAGTGGGCAGAACGAGTTTCAAGGCCTCAATGGACGTCAGCCCGGAGACCTGCTCGCCAGACCCCGCGGACCGAACATCGCTGGCCGAACCGCGCCGACTTACCGTGCACGCGGATGCGCGGTCGCGTAGACCTCGCGCATCGTGTTGACGGTGACCAGTGTGTAGACCTGCGTCGTCGTCACCGACGAGTGACCGAGCAGTTCCTGGACGACGCGGACGTCGGCCCCGCCGTCGAGCAGATGCGTGGCGAAGCTGTGCCGCAGCGTGTGCGGCGACACCTCCTTCTCGACGCCTGCGCGGGCCGCGGCGTCGACCAGCACCTGCCAGGCGCTCTGCCGCGACAGGCGTCCGCCGCGGACGTTGAGGAACAGCGCCGGCGTCGACTTCTTGACCAGCGCCGGACGTCCGCGGACCAGGTAGGCCTCGATCGCCTCGATCGCCGGCCGTCCGACGGGCACGATCCGCTCCTTGCCGCCCTTACCGCGCAGCACGACGGCGCGGTGCTCGGTGTCGAGATCGTCGACGTCGAGCGAGATGACCTCGGAGATGCGGGCCCCGCAGCTGTAGAGGAGTTCGAGCAGCGCCCGATCCCGCAGCGCCCGAGGATGATCCGGACTGCCGGCCGCCTCCAGAATCGCGAGCACGTCGTCGACCGGCAAGGACTTGGGCAGGCGACGCGGAGCCTTCGGCGGACGGACCGCATGGGCGACGTCGACATCGACGACGCCCTCCCCCAGCGCGAACTTGTGAAATCCCCTGGCCGCCACCAGGGTTCGCGCAATGGAGCTCTCCGCGAGCGGCGGGACGCCGTGCTCGGCGTCGCCGCGGCGCAGCGAGACCAGATAGTCGCGGACGTCCGGCTCGGTCACCGCCCGCAACGTCGTCACGTCGCGCTCGGCGAGGAACTGCGCGTACCGCTGCAGATCCCGCCGGTACGACGAGACCGTGTTCATGGCCGAACCCCGTTCCACGACGAGGTGGTCCAGGTACCGCTGCACCGTCTGGTCCACGGATTCGTCGGCCACCGTCAACGGCCCCGGGCGGCGAACCTCGTCGGCTGATCAGTCCACGGCGAGTCCGCCTGGCGCAACGTCGCACCCGTCGCGTCGGCGGCGGCCAGCGCCAGAATCCCGGCCACCGACGTCGCGTTGACGATCTCGCCGCTCAGCGTCATCGCGACGGCACGATCCAGCGGCACCCACTCGGTGACCATGTCGGCCTCCTCGTGCTCGCGCTCACCGCCGTCGACCGACCGAAGGCCCTCGGCGACGAAGATCCGCAGCGCCTCGTCGGTGAAACCCGGTGACAGGCAGAGGTCCACCAGGGTCCGCCAGAAGTCCGCCGCGAGATCGGCCTCCTCGGCCAGCTCACGCTGGGCCGCGCCCAGCGGAGACTCGTCGGGCCCGCCGTCGAGCAGCCCCGCGGGCAGCTCCAAGAGCCGCCGGCCGATCGGATGGCGATACTGGCGAACCATCGCGATCCGGCCCTGCTCGTCGCGAGCGATGACCGCCACGGCACCGTGATGCTCCACCACTTCGCGCTGCGCGGTGCGCCCGCCGGGCATCACCACCTCGTCGAGCCGCAGTGTCAGGATCGCACCCGAATAGACCGTCTCAGAGGATTCGACCGTGAACTCGTGCGATCCCGGCTCGCTCATTCCGCAGTCGCCTCGTCGTCCAGACCGGTGGCGTCGTAGCCGTCGAGCTCCACCGGCAGCCGCTCGGCGGCCTTGTACTTGAGCGCGGCCTCGATGAACGCCGAGAACAGCGGGTGCGGACGCGTCGGTCGGCTCTTGAGCTCCGGGTGCGCCTGCGTAGCAACCAGGAACGGGTGCACCTCGCGCGGGTACTCGACGAACTCAACCAGCAGACCGTCCGGCGACGTGCCCGAGAACACCAGGCCCGACTTCGCGATGGTCTCGCGGTAGGCGTTGTTCACCTCGAAACGGTGACGGTGCCGCTCGGTGATCTCGGTGGCGCCGTAGGCGCGCGCCACCTGAGAGCCGGCCTGCAGCGTGGCCGGGTATGAGCCCAGGCGCATCGTGCCGCCCAGATCGGCCTCACCGGCCACCGCGGCTTCCTGATCGGCCATGGTCGCGATCACCGGCGACGGCGTCTCCGGATCGAACTCGGTCGAGCTGGCGTCGGCCAGTCCGGCCGACCGCGCGGCCTCGATCACCACGCACTGCAGGCCCAGGCACAGGCCGAGCAGCGGAATGCGGTTGTGTCGCGCATACCGGATGGCGCCGAGCTTGCCTTCGATGCCGCGGATGCCGAAGCCGCCCGGAATCAGGATCGCGTCGACGTCGCGCAGCGCGGCGTGCGCGCCGGCCGGCGTCTCGCAGTCGTCCGACGGGATCCATACGATCTCGGTCCGCGCGTAGTGCGCGAAGCCGCCGGCGCGAATCGCCTCGGTCACTGACAGGTACGCATCCGGCAAGTCGATGTATTTGCCGACCAGCGCCACCTTCACCGTCTCGCGCGGCGAGTGCACGCGCTCGAGCAGGTTGCCCCAGACGGTCCAGTCGACGTCGCGGAACGGCAGACCCAGCTGGCGGACCACGTACGCGTCGAGCTGCTCGGAGTGCAGCACCTTCGGGATGTCGTAGATCGACGGCGCGTCGGGCGTCGAGATGCAGCCGTCGACGTCGACGTCGCACATCAGCGCGATCTTCTTCTTCAGCGCGTCCGGGACCGGGCGGTCGCAGCGCAGGATCAGCGCGTCCGGCTGGATGCCGATGCTGCGCAGCGCGGCGACGGAGTGCTGGGTCGGCTTGGTCTTGAGCTCCCCCGACGGCGCCAGGTACGGCACCAGCGAGACGTGCAGAAAGAAGACGTTCTCCCGGCCGAGGTCGTGGCGGATCTGACGTGCCGCCTCGATGAACGGCTGCGATTCGATGTCGCCGACCGTGCCGCCGATCTCGGTGATCACCACGTCGGGGGACTCGCCGCTGGAGTCCGGCTCGTGCATCGCCATCATCCGCGACTTGAGCTCGTCGGTGATGTGCGGGATCACCTGGACGGTGTCGCCCAGGTATTCGCCACGTCGTTCCTTGGCGATGACCGTCGAGTACACCTGGCCGGTCGTCACGTTGGCCGAGCCCGACAGGTTCCGGTCCAGGAAGCGCTCGTAGTGGCCGATGTCGAGATCGGTCTCGGCGCCGTCCTCGGTGACGAACACCTCACCGTGCTGGAACGGGTTCATCGTTCCCGGATCGACGTTCAGATAGGGGTCGACCTTCTGCATCGTCACGCGCAGACCGCGCGAGGTGAGAAGCTGGCCGAGGCTCGACGCCGTCAGGCCCTTGCCCAGGGAGGACGCGACGCCTCCGGTCACAAAGATGTGCTTGGTTCCAGGCTCGCTGTGCCGGAGTGATCGCAAATTCCGCTCCCGTCAGGGTGAATACCTACGGGGCTTCAGCCTAACAGCACTCTGACTGCTCACCTACTCAACGCACCGTTACGACGCGCCGTCGCCGAAGCGGTCAGCGGACCGGCTCGGCGCCCACCGTGATGGCCGTCGCACCCGGCCCCGTGCCGAACGCTCCCGACCTGCCCTTCGTCTCCTCGTTGAGCGCCATCACGGCGGTGAGGCGGCCCATTTCGACGTCGACGTCGTCGACAGTGCTCACACTGTTGCCCAGTTGTGGGTCAGCGCGCACTGTCGCGATCGACGCACTGCCGTCCGCCGAGCCCTTGCGGCCCGTCAGGACGCCGCCCTGCCCGCGCTGCGACATCGCGGCCGCCAGGCGTCCGACGAGCTGTCCCTGGGCTCCGGAGTCTTTCGGCAGTCCGCCGCCGGTCACCACGAGAACCAGGTCGGCAGGCTTGAGCGTCGCTCCGGTGTAGTCGATGAAACCGCCGGCGCGCAACGCTTCGAGGGCGTTGTCGCGATCGGCGTCGGCGACCGGCTTCGCGCCGTCGCGGTGCAGCAGTACGACGCCCAGCAGGTCACCGGTCCGGGAGCCGGAATCGGTGTAGTCCACCCGCAACTGCTGGCCGGGCGGAATCGACTGGTCGATGATCGAAGCGAGCTTGGACGCGTTCTCGTCTCGGACCAGCGACGTGGTGAGGCCGATCTGACCGGCGAACGTGCCCCCGGCGTCGTTGATCAGCCCCTTGAGCGCCTGGACGTCGCCGTCGGCCGCGTTCGGACTGGTGACCACCAGGACCGAGCGCTTGTCGAGCAGCCCGTCGGTGACCCGGCCGGAGATGGCCGAGATGAAGCTGTTGTTCTGATTCACTTGCTCGGTGAGCGAATCTCGCTGGTCTTCGAGCTTGCCGAGCCGGTCACGATCGGCGCCGGTCATCGAATTGACCCGGTCGCCGATGAAGCCGGACCCCAGAAACAGACCGAGCGTCAACGCCAAGAAGACCGCGATCAGCGAAATCGCGTGCTGCCGCATCGAGATCATGGCTTGGACCAGAGCCCCGTGATCCAGTCGACCAGGGCGCTCCACTGCGTCGAGATCCATCCGGTCAGGTCGGCGCCGGTATTGGTCAGCAGCACCGCGGCGATGATCGCCGCCAGCGCAGCCAGCACCAAGACGGCGATCACTCCACCGCTGACGCGGCTGCGGTAGAGCGTCGAGACGGCCTTGGCGTCGACCAGCTTCTGTCCCACCTTGAGGCGAGTCAGGAAGGTCGATGGGATCTGCTCGCGCAGCGACCGGTCGAAGAAGTCGTTGAACGAGCCGCCGAAACCGGCGGTCACGATCATCTCGGCGCCGTGGAAGTCGGCGAGCAGCAGCGCAAGGTCGCCGGCCGAACCGGCGGCCGGGAACGTCACCGCGCCGATGCCCAGATCCTGGACGCGCTCCAGTCCGTGCGCGTGCCCGTCCGGGTCGGCGGGGAGCACCAGTTCGGCGCCTGACTTCAGGGTCGTCGTGCCGATCTCGTCGGCGTCGCCGACGATGATCGACGGGCGGTATCCGGCCTTGGTCAGGGTGTCCGCGCCGATCCCGACGCCGATCATGACCGGCTGATACTCCTTGATGAACGGCTTGAGCGACTTGAGATCGGCCACCCGGTCCGGGCCGTCGCCGACGACGACGACGTGCCGGCCCTCCAGCTTGGCGTGCACGTCCGGCACACCGACACCGTCGATGAGCAGGGGCGACTCGCTGCGGATGAACTCGATGGTGTTGCCGGAGAAGGCTTCGAGATGGTCGACGAGGCCGCTCTTGGCCTCGGTCATCATCTCCGCGACATCCGACTCGCCGAGCTCGGCGCCACGCGCGACGACGCGTTCGCCGATGTACAGCCGGCCGTCGTGCACGCGGACCTTGTGGCCGTCCTTGACCTTGCCGAAGACGTCGCCGCCCACCGCGTCGAGGATCGGGATGCCCGCCGACACCAAGACCTCGGGCCCGAGGTTCGGGTAGCGGCCGGTGATGGACCGCGAGGCGTTGACCACCGCGGCGACGTCGGCGGCGACCAACGCGTCGGCGGTCAGCCGGTCGAGATCCACCTCGTCGATGATCACGACGTCGCCGGCGGAGACCCGTCCAAGCAGACGTTTGGTCTTCTTGTCGATGCGTGCGGGACCGATCAGGCCCGGAAGGTCGTCGGTGTGGCGAGCGAGCACTGCTGGCATCCTCATGGGCACCAATCCTGGCTGCCGACGGCCGTTAGCACACGGAGGCGCGCCGCAACAATCGCAACTTTTGTCACACGACGCACATGAGCCCCGAGCATTCACTGCTCGGCGCGAGCGGCCTCCGCGGTCTCCAACAGTTCCTCGGCATGCGCGCGGCCAGTGTCCGAATCGCCGAGCCCGGCGAGCATGCGAGCCAGTTCACCGACACGGTCGGCGCGGCCCAGGTTCGTCAGAGTGGAAGTCTGCCGGCCCTTGCTGCCGCCGCCGGTCTTGCCGATCACCAGATGGTTGTCGGCGAAGGCCGCGACCTGCGGCAGGTGCGTCACGACGATCACCTGGTGCCGACGGGCGAGCCGTGCCAGCCGCGCGCCGATCTGCACGGCCGCTCCGCCGCCGACGCCGGCGTCCACCTCGTCGAAGACCATCACGCCGCCGGAGTCCGGTTCGGCCAGCACCACTTCGAGTGCGAGCATCACGCGAGAGAGCTCACCGCCCGACGCCGACTTCGCGATCGGCAACGGCCGCGCGCCCTTGTGCGCGATCAGCCCGAAGTCGACCTTGTCCGCACCGTCGGATCCAGCGAGCGCGCGCCGGCCGTCGACGGTGATGGCCAGCCGATCGTCGTCGGCGGGAGCCAGATCGACCGTCACGGCCAGCTCGCTGCCGCCCATCGCGAGCCCGGCGAGCTCCGCGGAGACCTTGGCCGAGAGCGACTTCGCGGCCTTGGCGCGTCGTGCGTGAAGGTCGGCCGCGAGCTGCTCGACCACCTCCCTCTCGCGGTCGGCCCGTGCCTGCAGTTCCTCGATCGACGACTCCGGGTCGTCGATCTGAGACAGGCGCTCCCGAGCCTGGTCACGCCATGCGAGAACACCGTCGATGTCGGCCGCGTACTTCCGGGTGAGCATCTTGAGCTCGGCCTGCCGATTCAGCAGGCTGTCGAGGTCGCCGGCGTCCGACGGCAGCCCGTTGAGGAAGGCCGACAGTTCTTCGCCCAGGTCGGTCACGACGACGAGTGCTTCGGCGACCCGCGGCTGCAGGTCGCGCAGCGTCGCGTCGCTCGCCGTCTCCAGGATCGATCGCACGCTGCCGAGCCCGTCGATCAGCGAGGCGCCGTCGATGCCGGCCACGATCCCGTGCGCTCCAGCCGCCGCGCCGCGGATGTCCTCCAGATCGGTGAGCCGCCGGACGGTCTCCACCAGCTCGACGTCCTCGCCCGGCTCGGGTCCGACGGCGTCGATCTCTTCCAGCCCGAAGCGCAATCGGTCGGCTTCCAGAGCGAGTTCTCGAGAGTCGTGACGACGGCGGTCGAGTTCGTCGAGGGTGGCGAGCCATTCACTGCGCGCGGCGCGGTACTTGGCCAGCACCTTCGCAGCCGCCGATCCGGCGTATCGGTCCAGAGCTCCACGCTGCTGATCGGCGCGGATGAGACGCAACTGGTCGTTCTGGCCGTGGATGGCGAGGAGTTCGCCGGTGAGCTGGGCCATCGAGCTCGACGGCACCGAGCGCCCGCCGAGATGTGCGCGGGATCGTCCGTCGGCGTTCACCGTGCGCACAGCGAGGATGGTGTCGTCGTCCTCGACCTCGGCACCGGTCGCATCGAGGACCTCCTCGATCACCGCGTCACGGTCCGCGGCCGGCGGCAGGCGAAAACGGCCCTCGACGATGGCTTTCTCATCGCCGGTCCGGACCCGTCCCGCGTCGGCCCGACCGCCGGTGAGCAGGCGCAGGCTCGTGACGATCATCGTCTTGCCCGCGCCGGTCTCGCCGGTGAGCACCGTGAACCCGGGTGCGAACTCGACCGAAGCCGACTCCAAAACACCCAGACCACGGATCGACAGCTCTTCGAGCACGACTGCTCAGCTCCTTCCGCGCCAACCCGTGACGGGCAGCGAAAACTTGGTGACCAGGCGGTCCGCGAACGGCTCGGATCCGATGCGAATCCACTTCAGCGCCGTCGACGCACGGACCACCTCGATGCGGGCGCCCGCCGGCACTTCGATCATCCGGCGGCCGTCGCAGACGGCGACCGCGGCCCGGCCGCGCCGGTCCACCTCGATCGCGATCCGCGACCGCGGACTGGTGACCATCGGCCTCGCGAAGAGCGCGTGGGCGTTGCTGGGAACGATGAGAATGGCTTCCAGATCCGGCCACATCACCGGGCCGCCCGCCGAGAACGCGTACGCGGTGGATCCGGTCGGCGTCGACACCAGCAGTCCGTCCGCACCGAACGCGGAGACCGGCCGGCCGTCGACCTCGGTGACGAGTTCCAACACGCCGTTGTGCGACCGGTTCTGCACGACGACCTCGTTCAGGGCCCACGTCCGCCCCAGCGATTCGCCGGTCGACGCCGCGCTGACCTCGATGTCGAGCACCATTCGGTCTTCGACCGTGTACTGGCCGTCGATCAGCCGGTCCATCACGTCGTCGATGCCGTGCGCCTCGGCCTCGGCGAGGAAGCCGATGTGGCCGAGGTTGATGCCGAGCAACGGCACCTGAGCCGGATACGCCAGTTCCGCGGCCCGCAGAAACGTGCCGTCGCCGCCGAGGACGATCACCAGCTCGCATCCGACCGCACTGGCCGAACCCGCATGGGTCACTTCCACTTCGGCACCAGTGGCCCGAAGATCGTCGGGTGCGATGGGATGCCAGGTCGCCACATTGGGATCGGACGGCATCCGGGTGTCGTGGTCGACGATCCGCAACACCACTCCGGCTTCGGCACAGCGCCGGGCCAAGGCCCGCAGCGTATGCGTCACCGCCTCCCGGCCGGTGTGCGCGACCACCAGGAACGTACGACGCTGATCGAGACACGTATCTGCCGAACCGGTGTCCATCGTCGTCCCTCCTCCCGGTGTCGCCTCCTGCTCGCGACTCACTGCGGTCCGTCCGCGACGGCCTGGTCGATCAGCTGCCGGTCGGGCGTCGGCCCGTCGGTCGTGACCGGATCGCCGCCGGCGACGTCGTCAACACTATCGGCAGTCTCTGACACCGGCTCGGTCGGCTTGTGCAGCCAGATGAAGAACTCGACGTTGCCCGACGGCCCCGGCAACGGACTCGCCACCACGCCGCGGAGCTGAAGCCCGAGCGTCCGTGCGACGATCACCACCTGTTCGACGGCCTCCGCACGCAGCCCGGCATCTCGGACCACTCCGCCTGAGCCAACGCGTTCCTTGCCGACTTCGAACTGCGGCTTCACCATCAGCGACGCGTCGCCACCGGGCCGCAGGCAGTCGTTGAGCGCCGGCAGCACCAGCGACAGCGAGATGAACGACAGGTCGGCGACGATCAGATCCACCTGCCCGCCGATCGTCTCGGGCGTCAGACGCCGAACGTTGGTGCGGTCGTGCACGTGCACGCGTTCGTCGGTTTGCAGCCTCCAGACGAGCTGGCCGTATCCGACGTCGACCGCCTCGACGACGGAGGCCCCGCGTCGCAGCAGCACGTCGGTGAATCCGCCGGTCGACGCACCGGCGTCGAGGCAGCGACGACCTTCGACGACGAGGCCCGCCGGCCCGAAGGCGTCGAGCGCGCCGATCAGCTTGTGCGCACCGCGCGACGCCCAGTCCTCGCGGTCCTCGTGGGTCACCAGCAGCGGAGTGTCGCGCGCGACGTTGGTCGCCGGCTTGGTGGCGACGGTGCCGTTGACCTTCACCTTGCCGCCGTCGATCAACTCGCGCGCCTGCTCCCGTGAGCGCGCCAGACCGCGCCGTACGAGTTCGGCGTCGAGCCGCGCCCGGGCCGCCATCAGCGGCCCCCGGCCGCGGCGGCGCGCGCGGAACGGCTCCCGCGATCAGCCACGACCGACGTCTTCCAATGCCCGGGACAGCTTGTCGTGAGCTGCCGACAGCAGGTCGGCCTGCCGAGACAGCGCTCCCAGGTCGAACTCCTCGCCGACCGTCTCCCGGATCATCGACACCTCTTCCAGGATCTCGCGGACCGCGCCGGTCACGGGGTGATCGGCGGGATCGCCCGGCTCGGCAGACGCTTGCGCGACACGTGCCGCCAGTGCAGACGGAGAAGGCATGCCTGGACGCAGACCGGGATTCGGATGTGAGTACGTCATGACTCCTGCCAGGCTAGCGCAGGCCGAGACCGGCGAGCAGCCCCGCGGTCCGCGGGTCGTCGGACGTGATCCGCAGGTCGAGGCCGCCGACGTCGGCGGTCCAGACGGCATGGGTCAACGCGGGCAGCATCGATTCGAGGTGCACAGCGTCGCCCTTGGGGTTGACCGACACGCGTTCCTCGAGCACTGTCACCTGCCACACGGATTTGGGACCGATCCGCACGTCGTCGGCCGAAGCCCACACCCCGCGCAGTTCCGGCACCACGTACGTCGGTCGCTGGGATTCGGATGCGGCGAGCAGATCGCGAGCCGACGAGACGCCGGTGAGCACCAGCAGACTGTCGATGCCGACGGTGTTGCCTGCTTCGATGTCGGTGTCGAGCCGGTCGCCGATCATCAGCGGACGACGGCTCTTGCTGCGCGCCAGAGCTTCTCGCATGATCGGAGCAGCCGGCTTGCCGGTCACCGTCGGCGTGGATCCGGTCGCCGACTTGACTGCGGCGACCATCGAACCGTTGCCGACCAGCAGTCCGCGCTCGGTCGGCAGCGTCGTGTCGGTGTTCGTGGCCACCCAGGTCGCTCCCGCCCGGATGGCGAGCGCCGCCTCCGACAGCTGTGCCCAGCCGGTGTCCGGCGAATGGCCCTGAATCACCGCGACGGGCTCGTCGTCGGCGGTCGTCACCGGTTCCAGACCCTGCTCGGCGACGGCGTCGCGCAGCGCCTGGGCGCCGATGACCAGTACACGCGAACCGGTCGCGAGCACCTCCCCGAGGTGGGCGGCGCCGACCTGGGCGCTGGTGACGACCTGCTCGGGAGACGCCGAGAAGCCGAGATCCCGCAGGTGTGCGCTGACTGCGTCCGGAGAGCGGCTGGCGTTGTTGGTCACGAAGAACGACGGCAATCCACTCTCGCCCACTAGCGGAATGGCTCCCGGGAGCACAGTGCTTCCCTCGTAGAGCGTCCCGTCGAGGTCGAAGAACAGAGCATCGTATCCGGCGAGGACGTCGTCGCGCTGGTCGGAAGACGCGTCTGCCGGCTTCACCGCGGCCAGGTCTACGCCCTCGGCCAGCATCTCCAGGATCTGGAGCTCGGCATCGGTGGCGTCGTCGACGTCGGCCGCCGCCGCGGTCTGGTACCAGGTCAGGGCCTCACTGCGACGGCCCGCCGCGTCGAGCGCTCCCGCATACGCGGTGAACAGCCGAGCCGCCTCGGTGCCGACCCGGCCGGGGCGCAGATCGAACTGCGACAGCGTGGCCAGTGCGGCCTCAGGTTCACCGAGATCGATGTGAGCACCGGCCACGACGAACCCCAACTCCACCGCGTCGTCGCCGGAAAGCGCGCGAGCCTCGGGGCTCTTCGACAGTTCGATGGCCTTCTCCGGCCGCCCGAGTCCCCGTTCACTGTCCGCGATGAGCGGCAGCAGTGAGTCGCCTCCGCCGGAGATCCGGCGTGCCGCCCGGAGTTCGGTGATGGCTTCCTGCCATTCTCCCGCGTAGTACGCGGCGATCCCGGCGGTCTCGCGTACCACTCCGACGCGGGCCGCACGAGCACGGGCCGCACGAGCATGAGCCAATGCGAGTTCGGGGTCTTCAGCCAGCACGTCACCGGCGGCCACCAGGTGACGTGCGACGCGGTCAGCGGTGGCCTTGTCCAGGCTCTTCAGGTCTCGGCGCACGTCCGAGTCCAGGTCTTCCGCCGTCACGTCGTCCGGAATCTCGGGGGCTCCCGGGTCGTCGGACTGCGGCCGGGAATCGCGTGCACTCATGGAGTCCAATCTAGTCGACGGTCACCCGCCGCCAGCCGTCCGCTCCCCGCTGGCTTCGACCACGAATCTGCTGAACATCCGGGATTCCTTCATCTCCACGACGCGCACCGGTAGCCTTTCCCACTGTCGGCCGAGTTCTCCCCGCTCGATAAGGCGATGCGGGGATCCGTCGACGCGGTGTATCACTCGCGTCTCCGGCGTCGACAGCAGGTCGTAGCCGATCAGCAGGCCTCCGGGCCGCAACACCCGCACCATCTCGGAGACAGCCGTCTCCCACTCGATGACGTGGTGCAGCATGAGGAAGCTGAGCACAGTGTCGAACGACGCGTCGTCGGCATCGATGTTCGTCGCATCGACGACCCCGACGTGCGCACGTGCGCCGGACTTCGCGAGCCGGCGCCGCGTCGCATCCACCATCTCGGGGTCGTAGTCGCCGGCGGTGAGCTCGATGTCCGGATAGCGCGTGAGCAACTGCTCCGACGCAGCACCGGACCCGCAGCCGATCTCGAGCACCCGCCCGGTCGGCTCACGCCCCGTCAACGACCACGGCAGCACCACCCGCCCGGCGAACAGCCGCCACCCGAAACTCCGACAGAACGCCGACTCGATCCCCGACATGGTGGGCATGCGACGACCCTACGACGCACCCGCCGAAGGCATCCTCGAATTCCAGTCTCTGCCTCGTGCTCCGTTGGTGAGCGAGTCAGCCGTGACGCAGGAGTGTCCGTGTCGAGCTCCGCGTCG
>JASGFV010000033.1:0-22192 GCA_047605365.1 Gordonia sp. (in: high G+C Gram-positive bacteria) | reverse complement strand
CGATGCTCCCGACGGCCGGCGTGCCCTTCCTCACCCACCTGCTGTCGCGCATCCGGGATGCGGGCATCACCGACGTCGTGCTCGGCACGTCGTACCGGGCGGAGGTCTTCGCCGAGCACTACGGCGACGGTTCCGACCTCGGCGTGAACCTGACCTATGTGACCGAGACCGAGCCGCTCGGCACCGGCGGCGGCATCCGTAACGTCTACGACGTCCTGACTGCCGACACCGTGCTGGTGTTCAACGGCGACGTGCTGGGCGGCACCGACATCCGCGAAGTGGTGCAGACCCACCGCGACTCCGGAGCCGAGGTCACGCTGCACCTGGTGCGGGTCGGCGATCCGCGTGCGTTCGGATGCGTGCCGACCGCCGAGGACGGCCGCGTCACCGCGTTCTTGGAGAAGACGCAGGATCCGCCGACCAATCAGATCAACGCCGGCACATACGTGTTCAACCGCTCGGTGATCGGCGAGATCCCGGCCGGACGGCCGGTGTCGGTGGAGCGCGAAGTGTTCCCGAAGCTGCTCGCCGAGGGCCGCCACATTCAGGCGTACGTCGACGATGCGTACTGGCGTGACATGGGCACCCCGGAAGACTTCGTGCGCGGCTCCGCAGATCTGGTGCGCGGCATCGCGCCGTCGCCTGCTCTCGTCGGTGAGCGCGGGGAGTCGCTGGTCAAGGCCGGTGCGCACGTCGCATCCGACGCCGTGCTGGTGGGCGGCACCGTGGTCGGCGCCGACGCGCAGATCGGTCCGGGCGCACGACTCGACGGCGCGGTGATCTTCGACGGCGCGATCGTCGAGGCGGGAGCGGTGGTCGAGCGCAGCATCGTCGGATTCGGCGCTCGCGTCGGCCGCGGGGCGCTGGTCCGCGACACCGTGATCGGCGACGAGGCGCACATCGGCGGCCGCTGCGAACTGCTGCGCGGCGCACGGGTGTGGCCGGGTGTCACGCTCCCGGAGAACGGCGTTCGCTTCTCCACCGACGTCTGAGCGCCAGGGGAGTCAGACGACCGGACGCGCCTTCGACGCGGCGAGCAGTCCCGAACCGACGGGGATGACGGCCGGCAGCAGCCGGTCGTCATCGGCGATCACCGAGGCGGCCTCCCGGGCGGCGAGTGTGCGCGGGTCGGTGGCGTCGGGGTCCCCGATGGTGCCGTCGGCGGAGGCGTTGTTCACCAGGACCACGCCGCCCGGGCGCAGGATCCGGACCGCTTCGGTGACGAAGGTCGGGTAGTGCAGCAGGGAGCCGTCGATGAACACGACGTCGTACGAGTCGTCGGCCAGCCGGGTCAGGACGTCGGTCGGGGCCCCGTTGATGAGCCGGGTGCGGCCGGGGGCGATCCCGGCGTCGGCGAACGATTCGCGCGCGGCCCGGTGATGCTCGGGCTCGGGGTCGATGGTGGTCAGCACGCCGCTCTCGGGCATGC
Source organism: Gordonia sp. (in: high G+C Gram-positive bacteria) (assembly GCA_047605365.1). GTDB lineage: Bacteria > Actinomycetota > Actinomycetes > Mycobacteriales > Mycobacteriaceae > Gordonia. The sequence goes on along the minus strand of JASGFV010000033.1, from coordinate 20,763 downwards.
CTGCGAGCAGCCACAGGCCGCTGACGCCGACGCCGGTGCCGATCTCGGCGACCGTCTGCGCGTTCGACACCCGGGTCAGCAGCGAGAGCAGGGCTCCGGTGGCCGGACTGATCGCCGGTGCGCCGAGTTCCTCGGCGCGGGCGCGGGCCGCGAGCAGGGCGTCGTCCTCGATGATCGCGGCCTCGGCGTAGGCGGTCAGCGCGGCGGCGGTGCGGGGAGTGTCGGTCATGTGAATGAGGGTGCCATGCGGGCCGCTGACCTGCGCGGGCGACCCGCCGAGCAGGGGTGAAGTCGCCGTGTCGACGCATACTCAGGAAACGCTCAGGCCGATCCCAGCGCCGACATACTCCGATGCGTCAGGCTTTGAGTCAATGCACTCGAATAGGAACGACTCATCACGTGTTGTAGTCGACGTGCACCGACGAGAGGACCCGGTCCAGATCGACATGACAGCCCAGCCGACAGCTTCTGCATCCGATTCCTTCACCGGAACCGCGGGATTCGACGTGACCGGCGACCGCACGCTCATGCCGTCCTGGGACGAACTCGTCGCCGAGCACGCCGACCGCGTCTACCGGCTGGCCTACCGTCTGTGCGGCAATCAGCACGACGCGGAGGACCTCACGCAGGAGACGTTCATTCGGGTGTTTCGCTCGCTGACCAGCTACAAGCCGGGCACCTTCGAGGGCTGGCTGCACCGGATCACCACCAATCTGTTCCTGGACATGGTGCGTCGCCGCAACAAGATTCGGATGGAAGCGCTGGAGAACACCTACGAGCGGCTGCCGGCGGACACGCCGGACCCGCAGCGTGCCTACGATGACGCCACCTTCGATCCCGATCTGCAGGGCGCGCTGGACTCGCTGGCGCCGGACTTCCGCGCCGCGGTGGTTCTGTGCGACATCGAGGGCCTGACCTACGAAGAGGTCGCGGCGACGCTCGGCGTCAAGATGGGCACTGTGCGCAGCCGGATCCACCGCGGGCGGCAGGGCATCCGTGAATACCTCGCCGCGCGGGGGCATACCGACAGCCGGTCGGTGCTCGTCGGCGACGGTGCGTGATCCCGCTCGCGCGGATGTTCCGATAAGCTGGGGCCGAATCGCTCCGGCAGCTGAATGCGTGTGACGGGCGAGGACTGACGAGGCGTCCCGTAAGGGGACGGTGCGGAGCAGGGAGAAGGGGTGGCGCGCGTGGGAGAACCACGAGGCTCGCGGACCCGGCGCTGGACGGCGCCGGCGGGACCGTCGATCGCAGCGAACCCCGACTACCGGCCCCGCGGCTTCGCCTCGACCGACCACTTGGCCGCCGATGCCGTCGTCGCCTACGTCGACGGCGTGCTCTCCCCGCAGGCGGGCGCCCGGGCGGACGCCCATCTGCGCGTTTGCGATCACTGTGCCGCCGAAGTCGCCAATCAGGCGAAGGCCCGATCACTGCTGCGTTCGTCGATGCAGATCGCGGTGCCGCCGTCGCTGCTCGGGCAGCTGAGCCAGATCCCTACGCGTGAGATCGACCTGCGCGACGTCAACCGCCGAGGCCGCTGACCTGTGAGCGACTTCACCCAGTGGTCCGCCGGTTCCGGCGCGGACTCCACCGCTCCCGTCCTGCCCACCGCACCTTCTCGTGCACCGTCGGTGACGCCCGAGACCGCCGCGGTCTTCGGCCGCCCGGACGGCGTCGCCGGTTCGTTCTCCGGCGCGGCTCCGGCGCGTCGGCCGCAGCCGGAGGTCGCAGCACCCGATCCGGTGCTCGCGGAGGCGTTCGGCCGTCCGGCGGGGTCCGCGGACAGCCTGCAGCGTGATCCGTACGCCACTTACGGCAGCGACGACGACGAGTCGGCCACCGACGATCCGTGGCGCGATCCGTCGAGTACGGCGCACCTGGACCGCCCGGCGCTCTCCGAGAAGGCTCCGGTCGTGCCGACCGACAAGGGGCCGAAGCTCGGCATCGGCGACGTGCTGCTCGGCCGTCGGGTGCACTGGTGGGCGCTGGCCACCCTGGCGATCGTGGCGATTCTGATCGGACTGGTGGGCGGCATCATCGGGCGGGTCACCGCCGAGGTCGTCGCACCGCTGAACTCCGATTCGGTCAGCCTCGACATCGATCGGTCGGATTCGCATTCCAACTCGCGGATCGTCCAGGTGGCCAAGGCGTTCGCGCCGTCGGTCGTGATGATCGAGGTCCGCACGCCGGGCGGCGGCGGCACCGGCTCGGGCTTCGTGGTGGACCCCAAGGGCTACATCGTGACCAACAACCACGTGATCTCGATGGCTGCGAACAACAAGGACTCCAAGCTTGAGGTCGTGTTCGCCGATCACACTCGGGTGCCGGCGCGCATCGTGGGCCGCGACCCGAAGACCGACATCGCCGTCGTCAAGGTCGACAACGTCCAGAACCTGCAGGTCGCCAAGCTGGGTGATTCGAGCAAGGTGGAGATCGGCGAAGAGGTGATCGCATTCGGCGCGCCGCTCGGCCTCGACCGGACGGTCACGTCCGGCATCGTGAGCGCCGTCAACCGGCCGGTGCCGCTGCGCCCCGACGCAGACAGCGACACCGACGCGGTCATCAACGCCATTCAGACCGACGCGTCGATCAACCCGGGCAACTCGGGCGGTCCGCTGGTCGACGACCAGGCCCGCGTCATCGGCATCAACACCGCGGGTCAGACGGCTGGCGGCGGATCGATCGGCCTGGGCTTCGCGATCCCGATCAACGAGGTGATCCCGGTGGTCGAGACGCTGATCAAGGACGGCAAGATCAAGCACGCGCAGATCGGCGTCAGTGCGGCGACGGTCCGCAACGACAAGGTCTACGGCGCACAGTTGCGCGACGTCGCCTCCGGCAGCCCGGCCGCCGCGGCGGGCTTGCGCGAGGGCGACGTGATCACGTCGTTCGACGGCGAGCGGATCGAGGGCGCCGACGAATTGACGGTGGCCGTCCGGAAGTCGAAGATCAATGAGCAGGTGAAGATCACCTACTGGCGGGACGGTCGCAGCTTCGACGGCGCCATCACGCCGGCCGGCGACTAGAAGCGGCGCGAGCGATGTTCCAGAGCGTGGGTTGGGGAGAGATTCTCATTCTGCTTGCCGCTGCGCTGATCATTCTGGGCCCCGAGCGGCTGCCCGGCGCCATCACGTGGGTGATGCAGTCGCTGCGCAAGGTCCGCGAGTACGCCAGTGGTGCGACGTCGCAGCTTCAGGACGAGATGGGCGCCGATTTCGACGACTTCCGTGAGCCGATCAAACAGCTCAACGAGTTGCGTCAGATGACACCGAAGGCGCTGATCACCAAGCATCTGCTCGACGGCGACTCGTCGACCATCGATTCGCTGGAGAACTCGGTGCGCGAGTCGCTGAGTTTCGAGGGCCCGTCGCCGGTGCCGACTTCCGCGCCCGGACCGGTGGACGTGGGCCCGGTCGCCGGGACGCAGGTGGATCCGGGGCGGCTGGACAAGCCGGCCGCCGCGCCGCCGTCGTCAGGCCCGCGCAAGCACGACGTCACCGACTGGGACGCCACCTAGCAGCAATCAGGCATGCCGCGTGGTGTCGATGCCCAGGCTCATTCCGGCCAGTCCGCGACGGCGCACCGCCAGCTTGTCGGCGACGCCGCGCAGCGCCGAGCCGGACGGGGAGCCCGGGGCGGAGAGGACCACCGGCACGCCGGCGTCGCCGCCCTCGCGCAGGCCCTGCTCCAGCGGCACCTGGCCGAGCAGTTCGACGGGGGCGCCGACGGCGCGGGTGAGTCGCTCGGCGACCATCTGGCCGCCGCCCGAGCCGAAGGGCTCGATCCGGCTGCCGTCGGGAAGCTCCATCCACGACATGTTCTCCACCACGCCGAGGATCTTCTGGCGGGTCTGCAGGGCGATGGCTCCGGCGCGCTCGGCGACCTCGGCGGCGGCCTGCTGCGGGGTGGTGACCACCAGGATCTCGGCGCCCGGGATGAGCTGCGCGATGGAGATGGCGACGTCGCCGGTGCCCGGCGGGAGGTCGAGGAGCAGGACGTCGAGGTCGCCCCAGTAGACGTCGGCCAGGAACTGCTGCAGGGCGCGATGCAGCATCGGGCCGCGCCAGGTGACCGGGGTGTTGCCGTCGGTGAACTGTCCGATCGAGATGAACTTCACGTCGTGGCTGATCGGCGGGATGATCATCTGCTCGACCTGCGTCGGCTTGGCCTCGCTGCCCAGCATGCGCGGGACGCTGTGGCCGTAGATGTCGGCGTCGAGCACACCGACGGACAGGCCGCGGTCGGCCAGGGCGGCGGCCAGGTTGACCGTCACGCTCGACTTGCCGACGCCGCCCTTGCCGGAGGCGATCGCGTAGACGCGGGTCAGGTTGCCGGGCTTGGAGAAGGGGATCTCCGGCTCGGCCTTGTCTCCGCGGAGCTTCTTGCGCAGGGCGGTGCGCTGCTCGTCGTCCATCACGTCGAGTTCGACGCGGACCTCGCCCACGCCCGGGACGTCGGCGACGGCCTTGCGGACGCGGTCGGCGATCTCGGTGCGCATCGGGCAGGCGGAGGTGGTCAAGAAGACGCCGACGTCGACGCTGCCGTCGTCGCCCAGCGCCACCGACTTGACCATCCCGAGTTCGGTGATGGGTTTGCCCAGCTCGGGGTCTGAGACCTTGCTCAGCGCCGAGCGGACGTTCGATTCGGTGGGCGTGCCTGCGGTCGTCACCACTCCAGGCTATCCCCGCGGGACGTCGTGCCCGAATTCCGGGCGGCGCTCAGCGCGGGGTGACGGTGGCTTTGGCGGTCGGCTTCTGGCTGGCCGGACGATTCTGCTTCGGTGCGGGTTGGCCCGGTACCAGGCCCGGCGGCAGGCAGACGGTGCCGAGGCAGGTGGGCGGAGCGGCCGGGGTCGGCTTGGCGGGCGTGCGGGACGGCGGCGTGGACTGGCCGGGCTTGTTCTTGTCCCCGTCCTTCTTCGCGTCCTTTGCCTTCTTATCCTTGTCGACCTTCTTCGGGGCGCCGGAGTTCATCTCCGGGATCCCGCCGACCGGGACGACGCCCGTCGAATACGCCAGGGCCCAGCCGATCACGTTGTTCGCATAGGCGACCGAGTGGTTGTAACGCAGCACTGCCGCGACGCGGTGCGAGGCGGCCATGATGTCGGTGACCCCGGCGCACAGGTAGCGACCCGCCGAGTAGGCGGTGTCGAAGACGTTGTCCGGATCGGCCTTGCCGTCGCCGTTCGCGTCCGCGCCCCAGGCGGCCCAAGTGCTGGGGATGAACTGCATCGGTCCCATCGCGCGGTCGTGGCCGGTGTCGCCGTCGAGCTTGCCGCCGTCACTGTCGTGGATGACGGCGTTGCCGGCCAACGAACCGTCGAGCACCGGGCCGCGGATCTTGGTCAGGGTGTTGCCGTATGCGTCGACGTTGCCGTTGCCGGCGTGGCCGGACTCGATGCGGCCGATCCCGGCCAGCAGGAACCAGGGGAGCTTGCACTGCGGATTCTCCGCGGCGACGCGCTTGGCGCCCAGCTTGTAGGCCTGCAGCACGATGCCGGGGATGCCGAGCGGGCCGGCAGGCAGGTTCGCGGCGATGCGGAACTGCGGCTCGGGGTCTTCGGTCTTGTCCGGCGGCGGCGTGAAGCCGGCCAGGGCGTTGGCGGTGGCCGGCAGAACTTGAGCGAACTGAGCGGTGTCCGCAGTCTGGCCGGAGGCGGTCTGGGTCGATGCGGTCATCGCGACGGCGCCCGTCGACGAGCTGGAAGAAGTGCCGGCCAGCAAAGCGGCGCTCATTGCCGCGACGCCCACTCCCATGGCGACGGTACGCACCGGCAGAGGGCCGCGAGGTTCTTCCTTGTTCCGCCGGAAAGTCATCCCCATGGGTGTGCCTGCTCCAAGTCACTGCTAGAAAATCGCCGCGCGTCGGTGACATGGCGGCGTGTCACTGTGAGCTAGCATACACATCGCCCATTGGCGCGATCCGCCGCGTCAATGCCTTGTTACCGGAGGGTTATCTTCGGTTTCGTCCTCCCGTGGGGACAGTCGATCGACGAGTTCTTCGAGCAGGTCGTCGAGTTCGCGGCGCAGATAGTCGCGAGTCACGGTGTCGCCGACGGCCAATCGCACGGCGGCAAGCTCTCGTGCCAGGAACTCGGTGTCGTCTTTGGTCTGGGCCGCGCGTCGTCGATCTTCTTCGAGCGAGACGCGGTCGCGGTTCTCCTGGCGGTTCTGGGCCAGCAGGATCAACGGCGCGGCGTACGCGGCCTGCGTGGAGAACGCCAGGTTGAGCAGGATGAACGGGTACGGATCCCAGCCCCAGCTGAAGGCTCCGATGTTCAGCAGGATCCACACCACCACCACGACGGTCTGAATCGCCAGGTAGCGGCCGGTGCCGAGGAAACGGGCGACGCGTTCGCTGTAGAAGCCGATCAGGTCGGCGTCGAGGGTGAACGCGGTGAAGCGCCGCCGGCCCGTGCTCGGGGTGTCCAGGCGGCGGCCGGAAGGACTCATTGCAGCTGCGCCTCCGACTCTGTTTCGCGCCAGTCGCGCGGAAGAAGAGCGTCGAGCAGGTCGTCCACTGCGACGGCCCCGAGCAGGTGTGCGGCGTCGTCGACGACGGGGGCGAGGACAAGATTATAGGTGGCGAAGAAGCGCGTCATCTTGTCCAGATTGTCGTCCGGATGCAGGCGCGGGATCTCGGTGTCGAGGATGCCGCCGACGAGGTTCGCCGGCGGCTCGCGCAGCAGGGCCTGCATGTGGACGCATCCGAGGAATTTGCCGGTCGGCGTGCTGGTGGGCGGACGCACGACGAAGACCATGCTGGCCGCGGCCGGGTTGATGTCGGGGTTTCGCACGCGGGCGAGCGCCTCGGAGACGGTGGCGGCGGCCGAGACGATGAGCGGCTCGGGCGTCATCACGCCGCCGGCGGTGTCGGGGGAGTGGGCCAGCAGTCGGCGGACCGACTCCGAGTCCTCCGGGTCCATTCGGGACAGCAGCGCTTCGGCTTCGGCGACCGGCAGTTCGCCGAGGAGGTCGGCGGCGTCGTCGGGGTCCATGGCTTCCAGCACGTCCGCGGCGCGCGACGGCTTGAGCTTGGCTAGCACGTCGGTCTGGTCGTCGGCGGGCATCTCCTGCAGGACGTCGGCGAGCCGCTCGTCGTCGAGGGCGGCGGCCAGCTCGTCGCGGCGGGTGGTGGGCAGTTCGCGCAGCAGATTGGCGACGTCGGCCGGGCGCATGCCCTCGAACTGGCTGAGGGCCAGTTCGACGCCGTGCCCGGGACGGTTCAGGTTCAGCTGGGTCATGCCCTGCACGTGCCGCCATTCGACGACGACGGTCTCGCCGCGTCGTCGCAGGCCCTTGCGGGTGGTGCGCAGCGCCATGCGCGAGACCACCCAGTCCATGGTGCGGGTGCGCTCGATCTCGATGTCGACCACCAGCAGGTCCGAGCCGTGGAGTTCGGCGTGGTCCGGGTCGTCGATCTGGACGCGGCTGTCCAGGATCTGGCCGACGGCGAGCGCCTCGTTGGGGCGGATGTGCAGCTTGCGCAGGTTCACGCGGCCGGTCGTGAGGGTGACGGCGTCGGCCTCGATGCTGGTGACTCGCAGCATCGGCACGAAGATCCGTCGCCGGGTGGTCAGCTCGACCGCGAGACCGAGTGCGCGGGGCCGGCGGCCGGGCAGGTGCATGGAGATCACGACGTCGCGCACGCGGCCGATCGACTCGCCGTCGGGACCGAGCACGGCAAGACCGACTAGTCTGGCGACGAAGACCTTGAGCGTGGGGGTCATGGGTGACAGCCTAGTGACTCGCCTGTCCCGCGCCCCGACTCGACAGGGGGATTCTCCCGATGACCAACCCGATGAGACCCAGCATGCCCGGATTGCCGACGAAGCCGAAAGGGTGGCCGGTCGGCTCCTACGACTCGTACGAGCAGGCTCAGCGGGCCGTCGACTTCCTGTCCGACAACCAGTTCCACGTGGAGAAGCTGACCATCGTGGGCGTCGACCTGATGCAGGTGGAGAAGGTCACCGGGCGGCTCACCTGGGGCAAGGTGATCGGCGGGGGCCTGGCGTCGGGCGCGTGGCTCGGCCTGTTCCTGGGCGTGCTGGTCAGCCTGTTCATGACCGGCAGCGACATCTGGGGCCCGATCGTGTTCGGCGTGGTGGCCGGTATGATCTTCGGCCTGATCTCGACGGCCATTCCGTACGCCGCCACCCGGGGGCAGCGCGACTTCACCTCGACCATGCAGTTGGTGGCCGGACGGTACGACGTCCTGTGCGATCCGAGCGACGCCGAGCAGGCGCGCGACATGCTGGCTCGCCTGGCCATCTGAGGTCTCCTCGGCGGGTTGTGGGCTGACTCACTGCCGCTTGGGATAACCTATGCCGCACATGAGATTTCACAGCTGTTACTCAGGTGTGCGGTTTCATCTGTCCCAGTGCCGTGGCAACGGTCAGAGCAGGAGGCGTCCAGCGACATGAGTCCAGGCCGAACACGCCCAGTGGCAATACCCGGGGCAAGGCCGCCGGGACGTCGAGCGCGGAGGAGGATCGTCGCGGCCGCGCTCGCCGCGGCCGTCACCGCGCCGATGCTGGCGGCATGCTCGTCGAGCTACGAGCCGGGCGTGATCAATCTGTACACGCCGTCCGGCGACATCGACGCCTTCACGGCGTCCGCCGCCACGTGCACGGAGAAGTCCGGCGGCGCCTACCGCATCCACGCCAGTGCGCTGCCGAAGAACGCCGACGACCAGCGACTTCAGCTGGCCCGCCGGCTGGCCGGCAACGACCACGGCCTCGACCTGATGGCGATGGACGTGGTCTGGACCGCGGAGTTCGCGGACGCCAACTGGATCGTGCCGGTGCCCGACGACATCGCGGCGCAGGTCACTGAGACCAACCTGGGCGGTCCGATCGAGACCACCGAGTGGAAGCGGCCGGCCGACTCCGAGAAGCGGATGTTCGCGCTCCCGGCCAACACCAACACCCAGCTGCTGTGGTTCCGGCCCGACTTGATGAAGTCCAAGCTCGGCTCGCCGAAGGCTCCGGTCACGTGGGACAAGGTCGTGGCCGACGCGGTGAAGATCAAGGACAAGGGCGGCCCGGGCCAGATCGTGCTGCAGGCCAAGCAGTACGAGGGTCTGACGGTCTGGTTCAACTCGCTTCTCGCCTCGGCGGGCGGGGCGATCCTCGATCCGAACGATCCGACCAAGGTCACGCTCAACGACACGCCCCAGCATCGTGCGGCCACGCTCGCCGCGCTGAAGACGATGAAGGCGGTGGCCACCGCCCCGGGGCACGATCCGTCGATCACCAACTCCGACGAGGGCACCGCGCAGCTGGCCATGGAAGCCGGCGACGCAGCGTTCGAGATCAACTGGCCGTTCGTCTTCGGCTCGGCCCGGACCAACGGTTCGACCGGTGACGCCAAGTTCCTCGGCGGGGCCCTGACGCAGTACAAGGACGTCGTCGCCAACACCACCGACCTGACCGATCCAGCGCTGGTGCCGGTGAACAAGGCGCTGCGTAAGCGGTTCGACTTCGCGGCCTACCCGGCGGTCATCGCGGGCAAGCCGGCCAAGTCGACCCTGGGCGGCCTGAACATCGCGGTGGCGTCGACGTCGAAGCAGAAGGATCTGGCGTTCCAGGCCGCGCAGTGCCTGACCGGTAAGGACTCGCAGCTGATCTACGCGCTGCAGGCCGGCACCCCGCCGACCATCGCGGCGCTGTACGACAATCCGGACTTCCAGGCGGCCTACCCGATGTGGGAGGCCATCGCGGAGCAGTTGAAGACCGGCCGCGCCGCGCCGCGCCCGGCGTCGCCGCAGTATCAGGAGATCTCGATCGCGATCTACAGCGGGCTGAGCCCGGTCGGCGACTGGGATCCGGAGAAGCTGGTCGACGTCTTGGCCGACAAGGTCGGCAAGGCGGTCAAGGGAGAGGGGCTGGTGCCATGACGCACGACGACGATGCGCGGTCCGGCCGGCCGAACGGCCGTCCCGACTATTCGGCGCCGCCGGTGCACTCGGACATCTGGGTGCCCCCGGCAGACGCGCCGCGGCATGTCGCACCTGATCCGGGTCCTGCGCAGGCCTCGCCCGAGACCTGGTCGGTGTTCGACGAGGAGCCGGCCGAAGCGCAGCCCGCTGCTGCAGCACCGGTCACGGTCAAGAAGGGCCCGATCTCCGGCGGCACGAAGTCGCAGCGGCGCTTGGCGTACTGGCTCATCGCGCCCGCGGTGCTGGTGATGGCGCTGGTCACCGGCTACCCGATCATCTCGGCGTTCTGGCTGTCGCTGAACAATGCGAACCTTCGTCAGCCCGACGAGCGCAGCTTCGCCGGGCTGTCCAACTACGGGACGGTGCTCTCCAGCGAGTACTGGTGGACGTCGCTGACGGTGACCGTGGTGATCACGGTTCTGTCGGTGCTGATCGAGCTGGCCCTGGGCATGGCGATCGCGATGGTGATGTACCGGACGATCTTCGGCAAGGGCACCATCCGCACCGTCGTGCTGATCCCGTACGGCATCGTCACGGTGGCCGCGGCGATCTCCTGGAAGTACGCGTGGACGCCGGGCACCGGTTATCTGGCGAATCTGCTGCCGGACGGTTCGGCTCCGCTGACCTCGCAGATTCCGTCCATCGGCATCATCATCCTGGCCGAAGTCTGGAAGACCACGCCGTTCATGGCGCTGCTGCTGCTGGCGGGTCTGGCCCTGGTGCCCGACGACCTGCTCAAGGCCGCACAGGTCGACGGCGCGGGCGCCTGGACGCGGTTCGTGAAGATCATCCTGCCGCTGATGAAGCCGGCGATCCTGGTCGCGCTGCTGTTCCGCACGCTCGACGCCTTCCGGATCTTCGACAACATCTACGTGCTGACGGCGGGCAACCACGACACCGGGTCGGTCTCGATGCTCGGCTACAACAACTTGTTCAAAGCGTTCAATCTGGGCGTCGGCTCGGCGATCAGTGTGCTGATCTTCCTGTGCGTGGCGATCATCGCGTTCATCTTCATCAAGGGGTTCGGCGCCGCGGCGCCCGGATCCGAGAACGAGGGGAGGTAGTGCGGCCGTGAATGCCCTCAACCGCCGTCGCGTCGGCTGGACCGTCGCCAATCTGCTGGTGGTCCTGTACGCGATCATTCCGCTGTGGTGGATCATCAGCCTGTCGTTCAAGCCGGCCGGATCGGTCACCGACGGCTCGTTCATCCCTTCGCAGTGGACCCTGGCCAACTATCGGGACGTCTTCGACACGTCGTTCTTCACGTCGTCGCTGGTCAACTCGATCGGCATCGGACTGCTGACCACTCTGATCGCCGTCGTGCTGGGGACGATGGCCGCCTACGCGGTGGCCCGCCTGGAGTTCCCCGGCAAGAAGGCGCTGATCGGCGCGACGCTGCTGATCGCGATGTTCCCGCAGATCTCGCTGGTGACGCCGCTGTTCAACATCGAGCGGCAGATCGGCCTGTTCGACACCTGGCTCGGCCTGATCCTGCCGTACGTGGCGTTCGCGCTGCCACTGGCGATCTACATCCTGTCGGCGTTCTTCCGGGAGATCCCGTGGGAGCTGGAGAAGGCCGCGCAGATGGACGGCGCCACGCCGGCCCAGGCGTTCCGCCGGGTGATCGTGCCGCTGGCTTCGCCGGGCGTGGTGACCGCCGCGATTCTGGTGTTCGTCTTCGCATGGAACGACCTGCTGCTGGCCTTGTCGCTGACTTCGACGACTCGCGCGCAGACTGCGCCGGTGGCCATCGCCAACTTCAGCGGAGCCACCAAGTTCGAGGAACCGACGGGTCAGATCGCTGCCGCCGCGGTGATCATCACCATCCCGATCATCATCTTTGTGCTCTTCTTCCAACGTCGTATCGTCGCCGGTCTGACCTCCGGCGCGGTGAAGGGATAACCCATGGCCGACATCGTCCTGCAAAACGTATCCAAGCAGTATCCGGACGGCTCGATCGCCGTGCACGAGGTCGACCTGACGATCAACGACGGCGAGTTCGTAATCCTCGTCGGACCGTCGGGCTGCGGCAAGTCGACGACGCTGAACATGATCGCGGGTCTGGAGGACATCACCTCCGGCGAACTGCGCATCGGCGGTCAGCGGATGAACGAGGTGGCGCCGAAGGATCGCGACATCGCGATGGTCTTCCAGAGCTACGCGCTGTACCCGCACATGACGGTGCGGCAGAACATCGCCTTCCCGCTGACGCTGACGAAGCTGCCGAAGGATCAGGTGAACGCGAAGGTCGACGAGGCCGCGCGCCTGCTGGATCTGACCGAGTTCTTGGACCGCAAGCCCGCCAACCTGTCCGGCGGTCAGCGGCAGCGCGTCGCGATGGGCCGGGCGATCGTCCGGTCGCCGAAGGCGTTCCTGATGGACGAGCCGCTGTCGAACCTGGACGCCAAGCTGCGCGTGCAGATGCGCTCGGAGATCGCGCGACTTCAGGCTCGCCTGAACACCACCACGGTGTACGTCACCCACGATCAGACCGAGGCGATGACCCTCGGCGACCGCGTCGTGGTGATGCGCGGCGGCTACGTGCAGCAGGTCGGCAGCCCGCAGGAGCTGTACGACCACCCGGTCAACCTGTTCGTGGCCGGCTTCATCGGCTCGCCTGCGATGAACTTCATCCCGGGCGTGCTGACCGAGAATTGCGTCGACACGGCGGTCGGTCCGGTGCGGCTGCCGGATCACGATCAGCTGCTGGCCCGGGCGAGTCAGCTCGGCGGACGCCGCGAGGTGCTGCTGGGCATTCGCCCCGAGCACTTCGCCGACGCCGGCTACATGGATCCGAGAGTGCTGCCGATCATGAAGACCTTCGACGTGTCGGTGGACTTCGTGGAGTCGATGGGCTCGGACAAGTACTACTATTTCTCGATGGAGGCCCCGCAGTCGGCGCAGCGGGTGCTCAGCACGTTGGCCGAGGACATCGGGGCCACCACGCCGGGCGGCCAGAAGGTGGCGCGCCTGCTGCCGCAGACGCGGGTGCCGCGCGGCGGCGTGCTTCGACTGGCCGTCGAGCCGCGCCTGATCCACGTGTTCGACGTCGAGTCCGGGGCCGCTCTGCGCTGACTTCACGCCGGCGGGGCATAGTGGTATCCGTGCCCGGAACCTCAGTGACTCAGCGGATCGTCGACCATCTCACCGCCGAGGTGGGCGGCGCTCCGCAGCGGGCGACGGTGACCTTTCTCGGCGTCGAGCCGATCGACGTGCTGCGGTTCGCCGACGCGGCGGCCGGGCATCTGGTGTTCGCCACCGTCGGCTGCGCGCGTCATCCGATGCACGATCCGTCGGACCTGGCCCCGGACCCGGTGCGCGGACCGCGTGCCGAACTGGTGGTGCGGATGGTCGCGGCCGGCCCGCTGCCGGGTCTGCACAAGACACTGGCGACGGTCGCCGCGGCTCCGGCCGTCGAGGGACTGGTGCTGGCCGCGGACTCGCTGATCGACCTGCAGGAGCCGCTCTGGCACGGTGCCCGGTGCTCGGCCTTCCTGATGACCGACGACGCGCTGGGGGACCTCGAGCTCGACGAGCCCGCCGATCCCGTTCACTTTCTGCGCGCGGTCCCGATCACGGCGAACGAGGCCGCCTGGGTGAGGCTGAAGGGCGCGGACGCGTTGCGTGAGGCGTGGGCCGAGGCCGGGATCGACGTCGCCGATCCGGCGCGGTCGCCGGCCACGCCGGACTGAGCCGAGTGGACTAGAGCCAGTCGTGCTTGTGCAGCGTCCGCCACAGCACGAACGACGCGCAGACCAGCGCGATCAGCAGCACCGGGTAGCTGTAGCGCCAGTGCAGTTCGGGCATGAAGTCGAAGTTCATGCCGTAGATGCCGGCCACCGCGGTCGGCAGCGCGGCCATCGCCGCCCACGCGGAGATCTTGCGCATGTCGGTGTTCTGCTGGATCGACACCTTGGTGGCCGCCGCGTCGAGCAGCGACGACAGGCGCTCGTCGTACTCGCTGATCAGATCGACCGCCGCCGACAGGTGATCGGCGACGTCGCGGAACTGCCGCTGGATCTCCTTGTTCTGCCAAAGGGTCTCGTCGTCGTGCGTGCCGAGCAGCTCGCCCGGGCGCGGACCGCCGGACGCCCACTGCATCGGTCCGGCCAGCGGGGCGACGGCGCGTCGCAGTTCCAGGACTTCGCGCTTGAAGAAGTAGACGACGTCGATGTCGAGGTCGCCGGTGCTGGAGGCAAAGACCCGTTCTTCGAGTTCGTCGACATCGGTCTGCATCTCGGTGACCACTTCGAGATAGCGGTCGACGACGTGGTCGGTCACCGCGTGCACCACCGCCGGGGGACCCAGTCGCAGCAGTTCGGGTTTGACTTCGAGCAGGTGGCGGACGCCGCTGAGCTGAGTGTGGTCGCCGTGCCGGACGGTGATCACGAAGTCCGGGCCCGCGATCACCAGGATCTCGCCGGCCTCCACGACATCGTTCGCGACGTCGACGGTGTCGTGGTCGACGTACCGGACGGACCGCAGCACCAGCAGCACCACGTTGTCGTAGAACTCGAGCTTGGGACGCTGGTGCGCGTGCACGGCGTCCTCGACGACCAGCGGGTGCAGTGCGAAGAGCAGTCCGACGGTGGACATCTGCGCGGCATCGGGGGCGTGCAGACCGAGCCAGACGAAGCCCTCGCCGCTCTCGCGGACCGAGCCCAGGGCCTCGGCGAAATCGGGTCGTCCGGGCAGGCGTTCACCGTCGACGTACACGGCGCAGTCCACCACGGCCCGCGCGGCGGGCACCGGGGGCACACGCGTCGCGGCGTTCTGCTGGTCGCGACGGTTGCTGGTGGGGCCCCACGGCAGAGACGGCCTCGGGAGCGACGGCTTGGACGGCACGTGAGTGATGTTACGGGTCATTCGATGAACAGGTCCGGCGGGCGAAGATCGCGGTGGCCGGTAGACTGGGTGACCATGGGTTGCCAGAGCAGTACAGATCGCCGGGCCGAGACGCGCGCTGCGCGCCGGCCGGGTGAGCCGGCGCACCGGTATCTGCCGGAGGCGCAGGTGCGTCGCGAAGAGGCGAAGGACCGCGGCCTGAGCGTGCCGGTCACCCCGACCGTGCGCTGAGTCGTCGTGCCGTTCGACGTCTCGGTCTACGCCACGACGGCGATCACGCTGATCGTCATCATGGATCCGCCGGGTCAGGTGCCGGTGTTTCTCTCCCTGGTCGGATCCCGGTCGCCGGAGTACCGGCGCCGGGCCGCGTGGCAGGCGCCGCTGGTGTCACTGCTGGTGATCTCGATCTTCGCGGTCGGCGGCCGGGCGATTCTGAACTATCTGCACATCGGCATTCCGGCGCTGCAGGGCGCCGGCGGACTGTTGCTGCTGCTGGTCGCGCTGCAGTTGCTGACCGGATCGGGCACGCCGAGCACCAAGACCACCACCGAGGACGTCAACGTCGCACTGGTGCCGCTGGGCACTCCGCTGCTGGCCGGGCCGGGTGCCATCGCCGCGGTGATCGTGGCCGTCAGCAGTGTGCACGGAAGTGTCGGCGGCTATCTCGCGATCGCCGCGGGCATCCTCACCGCGCATGCGGTGGTGTGCCTGGCACTGCTGTACTCCACCACGCTGATCCGGGTGCTCAAGGTCAGCGGCATCACTTTGCTGGCGAAGATCGCGGGTCTGCTGCTCGCGGCGATCGCCGTCCAGTTGATCGCGACGTCGGTGACGGGGTTCGTGCAAGCGGCGTCGTGAACACGGCTCTCGGGCCGGGCCGATAGGCTCGACGTCGATGACTATTGCGAAACGGATCCTGATCGGCGCGGCGGCGCTGGTTCTGTGCCTCACGGCGGTCACCGCGTGTTCCGGCGACGAAGCGGCCGCGCCGCTGAAGGTCGGTTCGTCGGGCAGTCCGGACCTGCGGGCGGCGGCCGCGATCTACGCGT
The DNA here is from genome assembly GCA_047605365.1 of Gordonia sp. (in: high G+C Gram-positive bacteria). Classification (GTDB taxonomy): domain Bacteria; phylum Actinomycetota; class Actinomycetes; order Mycobacteriales; family Mycobacteriaceae; genus Gordonia. The sequence goes on along the minus strand of JASGFV010000033.1, from coordinate 4,930 downwards.
CGGCGCTGACCCGCAGCGGACTGCCGGCGACGGTGGTCGACGCACCGGCCGGCAGCGACTCGACGATGCTCGACGACCTGGGGGCGGGCCGGATCGTGCTGTTCCCGGCGTTCACCGGCAATCTGCTGACCCTGCTGTCCACGGAGCCGTCGGCGACCACCGGCGATGAGCTGATCGCCGATGTGAACCGGTCCCTGCCGCAGGGTGTGGCGATCGGCGACCCCACCGGGGTGAGCGACCGCGCCCAACTGTTGGTCGCGTCGTCGGTGCGGGAACGCCACGGCGTCAGCGGCATCACCGACTGCGGAAAGCTGCCGCCCGGCCTGCCGCTGGTGACCGTCTCCGGGATCGACCAGGCGACCCTCGGCGCTTTCGCGTCGTGCCCGCACGGCCTTGTCGAGCGGCTTGCGACGCCCGAGGCCGTGGTGGACCGCGTCGCCACCGGCGAGGCGCTCGGCGTGCTGCGTGCCCTGCAGTCGGCCGAGGTCGCCGATCTCGGCGACGTTCAGGCGATCGGCGCGCCGGATGCGGTCCGGGCCCAGGATCTGGTGCCGGTGTTCTCCAGCGGCAGGCTCGCGAAGGCGCAGCTCAAGCAGCTGAGCCGGGTCGCAGGCGAACTGTCGACGGCCGATCTGGCCGAGCTCGGCCGTCGGGTGGCGGCAGGGGAGGACCCGCGGGCCGTCGCCGCGTCGTGGATCTCCGCGCACGGAGTCTGACGACGCGACGACGAACGCTCACTTGCCGTGCTTGCTCGCGTACGCGGTGCCCCACTTCATGATGCGGGCGCTGACGGCCTGGTAGCCCGAGCCGAGCAGGCGGACGCTGAAGTCGATGAACTTCGCGTCGGGGCCGACCAGAACGCGGGCCCGCTCCTTCTCGACGGCCCGCAGGATGATCTGCGCGGCCTTGGGCGAGCTGGTGCGGGCCAGGTACTTGTCGAAGAACGCGGCGGCGGTCGTCGAGTCCAGGTCGCCCGACGAGGTGGCGTTACGGGCGATCGCCGTCTTGATGCCGCCGGGGTGCACACAGGTGACCGCGACCTTGTGATCGGAGATCAGCATCTCCTGGCGCAGCGACTCGGTGAAGCCGCGGACGGCGAACTTCGCACCGTTGTAGGCGGCCTGGCCGGGTTCTGCGGCGATGCCGAAGATCGACGACACGTTGACGATGGCCCCGTCGCCCGAGGCGATCACGTACGGCAGGAACGCCTTGGTGCCGTTGACGACGCCCCAGTAGTCGACGTCCATGATCCGCTCGATGTCTTTGAACTCCATCGTCTCGACCTCGCCGTTGTGGGCGATGCCGGCGTTGTTGATGACGGCGTTCACGGAGCCGAAGTGCTCGTTGACGGTGTCGGCCCAGGCCAGCACTGCTTCGCGTTCGGCGACGTTCAGGATCTGCGAGTGGACGTCGCCGCCGGCCTCCTTCACGAGGCGCTCGGTGGTGGCCAGACCGTCGGGGTCGACGTCGGAGATGGCCACCTTGGCGCCGCGGCGGGCGAGCTGGACGGCCATGTCGCGGCCCATGCCGGATCCGGCGCCGGTGACGGCGATGACTTTGTCGCGGAAGTCTTTCACTGCTGAGTCCTTACGTGGAGGGGGTGTCTGGCGAGCTGAACAGAGATCAGGAACCGGCGGTCACCGGCTGGGCCGGCGCGGCGTCGTCGGTGATCGGCGAGGTGGTCGAGACGTCGTACGCGGTGATGTCGAAGGTGCGCGTCTGGTTGCGGAACGCGAACGTGAATCCGGGCCACAGCACGGTGATGTTGCCGTGCTTATCCTTGTACCACGACGAGCAGCCGCCGTTGACCCACACGCTGCCGGCCAGCTTGTCCTGGATGTCCGCGGTGTAGCGCTCCTGCGCGGCGAGTGTCACCTCGGTCCGGGTGATGCCGGCCGCGGAGGTCTTGCGGAGGTAGTCGACGAGGTAGTTCAGCTGCGACTCGATCATGTAGACCATCGAGGTGTGGCCGAGGCCGGTCGACGGGCCGATCAGCAGCATCATGTTCGGGAATCCGTGGACGAACGAGCCCTTGTAGCCCTGCATGCCGATCTCGCGCCAGACGTCGCCCAGCGTGCGGTCGTCGACACCGTGGATGGTGTCGAACACGGGGGAGTCGGTGACGTGGAAGCCGGTGGCGACCACGATCACGTCCACTTCGCGCTCGGCTCCGTCGGCGGTCACGATGCCCTTCTCGCTGACTTTGGCGATGGGGTCGGTCACCAGATCGACATTGTCGCGGTCGAGGGTCGGGTACCACTCGTTGGACTTGAGGATGCGCTTGCAGCCGACGGCGAAGTTCGGGGTGACCTTGGCGCGGAGGCCGGCGTCGCGGATGCCCTTGAAGATGTTGGCGCGGGCGATCAACTCGACGGGCTTGAGCGCGGCGGGCGCGTAGGTCATGCCGGCGGCGATGGACTCGTTGGCGGTGTAGATGCTGCCGCGGATCAGATTCTGCAGGCCGGGCACGTTTTTGAAGGCCCAGTTCTCGGCCTTGGCGTAGGGGCGCTCGGTGCGCGGGACGATCCACGGCGCGGTGCGCTGGTAGACGTCGAGCCGGCCGGCGATCTTGCCGAGCTGAGGCACCACCTGGATGGCCGAGGCTCCGGTGCCGATGACGGCGACGCGCTTGCCGGCGTAGTCGTAGTCGCCGTCCCAGCGGGCGGTGTGCACGATCTTGCCGCCGAAGTCGGCGAAGCCTTCGATGTCGGGGAGGTTGGGCTCGCACAGCGGGCCGACGGCGCCGACCAGGTGCTCGGCGACGATCTGGACCGGCGTGCCGTCGCGCGTCACGTCGAGCACCCAGCGGCTGGTCTCCTCGTTCCAGGTGGCCTTGGTGACCTCGGCGCCGAACCAGGTCTTCGCTCCGATCCCGTACTGGTCGGCGACGGAGTTGATGTAGCGGTGGATCTCCGGCTGATGGGAGTACGAGCGCGACCAGGTGGGTTCTGGGCGAACGAGTAGGAGTACAGGTGCGAGGGGACGTCGCAGGCGGCTCCGGGGTAGGTGTTGTCGCGCCAGGTACCGCCGAAGTCGGCTCCGCGGTCGACGATCAGGTAGTCGTCGAAGCCGTTCTGCTGGAGCTTGATGGCGGCGCCCAGACCGGAGAAGCCGGCGCCGATGATTGCCACCTTAACATTGCGTATCGTCATGGTTTCACCGTAGGGCCTTTGTTGACGAGCTGTCAATAGCTTATTGATGATAAGTCAATAGTGGCCTAGTCTGGTGTCATGACGACGAGCGACAATCCGGTGAAAGGACAGAAGCGGACGCGGATGAGTCCGCAGGCGCGCCGCCGGCAGCTGGTCGACTTCGGTCGGGAACTGTGGCGGCAGCAACCCCTCGAATCGGTGACTATCGAGGAGGTGGCCGAAGTCGCCGGAGTGTCCCGGGCCCTGGTCTTCCACTACTTCGACTCCAAGCAGGACTTCCAGCGGGCCCTGGTGCGGGCCGAGGCGGAAGTGCTGCTGGAGCGGACCGCGCCCGACGAGTCGTGCGACGACACGCTGGCGATCCTGATGTCCGCGCTGACGAACTACGTCGATTACGTGGTCGAGAACGAGGCCGGGTTCATCGGGGTCCTGCGCGGTGCGGCCAACGCCGATCCCGCGATCCGTGCGGTGGCCGACGCGACCCGCTCGGAGATGATGGACCGGATCATCCGGTACGGCGTCGACCTGGACTTCCGCGACGGCCCGGCGGTCCGGATGGCCGTCGCCGGCTGGATGGCATTCGTCGAGGAGACCGTGATCCGCTGGATGAGCGATCCGGTGCTCACCCGCGATCAGGTGCTCGTGCTGCTCGCCGGGTCGCTGCCGGCGCTCGCCGGCATCGCCGCCGACCTGGCCGCCGACTGAGCCGAACGACGACGCCCCGCCCGGTCGGAACGAGCGGGCGGGGCGTCGTCGTTGCTCTAGTCGGTCGGGGCGAAAGCGGTGTCGATGATCTCCGCCTGCTCCACGGCGTGCACCTTGGACGAACCCGAGGACGGCGCCGACATCGGACGGCGCGAGATGCGGCGCAGCCCGGTCAGAGCGTCGACCAGCTCCGGCAGCCACAAGCCGAGGAACGGCCACGGGCCCTGGTTGGCCGGCTCCTCCTGAACCCACGCGAAGTCGGTGGCGTTCGGGTACTGCTCCAGCGTGCGCGCCATCCGGTGATGGGGCACCGGGTACAGCTGCTCCACGCGGACCACGGCGACGTCGTCGCGGTTGTCCTTGGCCTTGCGGGCGGCCAGCTCGTAGTACAGCTTGCCGCTCACCAGCAGGACGCGCTTGACCTTGTCGCGGTCACCGGTGCCCGGCTTCTGGTCCGGGCCGAGCGGCGCGGCGCCGACGCCGGGCGGAAATGACGGGTCGTCGCGCACCGACAGGAACTTGCCCTCGGTGAACTCCTCGATCGGCGACACCGCGGCCTTGTTGCGGAGCATCGACTTCGGCGTGAAGACCACCAGCGGACGGCTGATGCCGTCGTGCACGTGGCGGCGCAGCAGATGGAAGTAGCTGGCCGGGGTGGACGGCAGTGCGACGGTCATCGACCCCTCCGCGCACAGCTGCAGGAAGCGCTCGATGCGGCCCGAGGTGTGGTCCGGGCCCTGTCCCTCGTGGCCGTGCGGGAGCAGCAGCACGACGTCGCTGCGCTGGCCCCACTTGGCCTCGCCGGAGCTGATGAACTCGTCGATGATCGACTGAGCGCCGTTGACGAAGTCGCCGAACTGGCCTTCCCAGAGGACCAGCGCGTCGGGGTTGCCCACCGCGTAGCCGTATTCGAAGCCCAGGACCGCGAACTCGCTCAGCGGCGAGTCGTAGACCATGAAGCGTCCGCCGTCGGCGGCGACCTTGTTGATCGGGGTGTACTCCGAGCCGTTCTCCCGGTCGATCAGCACCGAGTGGCGCTGGGTGAACGTGCCGCGGCGTGAGTCCTGGCCGGA
>JASGFV010000032.1:0-22225 GCA_047605365.1 Gordonia sp. (in: high G+C Gram-positive bacteria) | reverse complement strand
GGCGCGCCCGCGGCGGCGGTCGCCATCGGCCCGTATGCGCCGGCGGCCGCCGGATCCGGGGTCATCGTGTCGACGCTGGTGCCCGCCGGGGCGACCGGCGTGCGCTGGTACAGCAGCCACCAGCCGAGCAGCAGTGCTCCTGCGCTCACCACGCCCGACGACGTCCAGGTGGAGTCCGACCCGAGCATGCTGACCACCACGACGGTCGCGACGATCATCCAGACGAACCGGGGCACCGCCGGGAAGCGGCGGCGGCGTCGCTCCTCCCGGACCTGGTGCGGCAGGTGGTTCACCGACGGGAAGCAGAGCAGCGCGGCGATGTACACCAACACGCCACTGCCGCCGAAGACGGTGGCGACGACGAACGCCACTCGCACCAGCGTGGGATCCACGCGGTAGCGGGCGGCGATGCCGGCGCAGACGCCGGTCGCCATGCCGTCGGCGGGCAGTCGCACCGGACGGGTGTTCCAGAGGTCGTGCACAGCGTTCGAGTTCATGGCATCCATCCTGGCCCTCCGGCACGGCGTCGAGGATCGGGAAAGACCCTGAGATGCCCCCTGAACTCTGCGTCCGGGCTCTTCCTCGGCGTCTCCGGCGTGCCACTATCGAATCAATGACTACTGCAGAACCCGTGCCCCGGCTGCGACGGCGCAGCGGCGGCAAGATCATCGGCGGGGTGGCCGGCGGCATCGCCGACCACTTGGACGTCGAGGTCTTTCGCGTGCGCGTGGTGTTCGTGGTGCTCACCGCGCTCGCCGGTGCGGGAGTGATGGCTTACGGGGCGCTGTGGTTCTTCTGCCCGCCCGGCGACGACACGCAGCGCCCGTCGAAGTCGGAACGACGACAGGCCTACGGCCTGGTCCTGATCGGCCTGGTCGCGCTCGGCGTGTCCGCGCTGTTCGCGTCCAACACGCCCGCGCAGGACGGCGTCGCGCTGCTCTTCGTGGTCGGCGGCGCCGCGCTGGTATGGCGCGAGTTCGACGTCACCGGGCTCGGCAGCCGCCGATCGGCTCTCACCTGGGTGCGGGTGGGCATCGGCGCGGTGCTGGTGGTGGGCGGTCTGCTGATCGCGGTGGTGCTGGGCGACGCGCGATTCGGCGACACCCGCCTCGGCGGACTCGGCTCGACGATCTTCGCAGTCGTCGCCACGCTGGTCGGCGTGGTGCTGCTGACGGTGCCGCTGTGGATGAGGCTGCTGCGCACGCTCGACGCCGAGCGCGCCGCCCGCATCCGGACCGCGGAACGCGAGGAGATCGCCTCCCACCTGCACGACTCCGTGCTGCAGACCCTCGCCCTGATCCAGAAGCGGTCGGGCGATCCGGAGACCGTCGCCCGACTGGCACGACGACAAGAACGTGAACTGCGCACCTGGCTGTTCGGCGACCACGCCGACCGTCGTGAGTCGCTGGCAGCGGCGATCAGCGCGGTCGCCGTCGAGGTGGAGGAGTCGTACGGCACCGAGATCGAAGCGGTCACCGTCGGCGACACGTCGCCGGAGCAGGTGCGCGACGAGACGCAGCAGCGGGCGTTGCGCGCACTGGTCGCCGCCACCCGCGAGGCCCTGGTCAACGCGGCCAAGCATTCCGGCGCCCCGAAGGTGGACCTGTACTGCGAGGTGACCGACGACCGCGCCGAAGTGTTCGTCCGCGACCGCGGCACGGGATTCGACGTCGACGCCGTCGACGACGACCGGCAGGGCATCGTCGGTTCCATCCGCGGGCGGATGGAACGCGCCGGCGGGACTGCGCAGGTGCAGTCGACGCCGGGACGCGGTACCAATGTGACGCTGTGCATTTCGCTGGACGACGGCGGGCGGCGCGTGGAACGGGGCGAGCCGGAGCACGGCGAAGCCGGTCACGAAGAGCCCGGCCACGACGAGTCCGAGCAAGAACAAGAGCAAGAACAAGGACAGGAGCGGGAGGTCTCATGACGTACGGGGTGTTCCTGGTCGACGACCACGCCGTCTTCCGGTCCGGCGTGCGCGCCGAACTGGCCGGACAGGACGGGCTGAAGGTGGCCGGCGACGCCGGGACCGTGCCCGAGGCGATCGAGAAGATCGTCGAGTCGCGGCCCGACGTGGTGCTGCTCGACGTCCACATGCCGGGCGGGGGCGGCGTCGCGGTGCTGCGCGGGGTGACCGACGCGCTCGGCTCCGACGCCCCGGTCTTTCTGGCGCTGTCGGTGTCCGACGCCGCCACCGACGTCATCGCCACCATCCGGGCCGGCGCCCGCGGCTATGTCACCAAGACCATCGACGGCGACGAACTGGCCGACGCGGTGCGCCGCGTCGCCGAGGGCGACGCCGTGTTCAGCCCTCGGCTGGCCGGCTTCGTGCTCGACTCGTTCACCGGCCGCTCGCCGGTGCCCGAACCGCAGCTCGATCCCGAGCTGGACTCGCTGACCAGGCGCGAGATGGAGGTCTTGCGGCTGCTGGCCCGCGGATACACCTACCGGGAGATCGCCGAAGAGCTGTTCATCTCGGTGAAGACCGTCGAGACGCACGCGTCCAACGTGCTGCGCAAGACCCAGCAGTCCAATCGCAACGCGCTCACCCGCTGGGCGGTGAACCGGCAGATCGGCTGATCCGCTCGCCGTCAGGTCAGCAGGATCACCACGACCGCGATCACGGTGATCACCACGAACAGCAGGAAGATCGCGGCCGCGAGGCTGCCGCCGCCCGAGTCGGACTGCGGCGCGAGGTAACCCGGCGGCAGGGTGCCGGGCTGAGGGGTGCCGGGCTGGGGCATTCCCGGCTGGGGGGCGCCGTACGTGTGGACCGGTGCCCCAGCGGAATGCGAGGTGTGCGCATACCCGGGCTGTGAGACGGGTTGAGCTCGACCGAGACTCGGGTTGGACTGGTGCGTCGGCGGGTAGTCGTTGGACATGTAGTCCGGCGGGGCCTGCCGCGTCGGCGAGTGGACCGGCTTGTCCAGGCGGGGGCCGCTGCGATGATCCCCGCTTTGCGGGCTTCCGTCCCGGGTGGCGGCGCTTTGGGAACCGCCGCCTTGCTGGTCGCGAAGCGGTTTGGTGACCATGCCGGTCATCACCCGCTCGTGATTGCCCAGCGATCCGGCCGCGAAATCGGCGAGCTGATCGCGGGCGACGGCCATCGTGGGCCGGGCCTGCGGGTCGGTCGAGAGCATCGCGGCGATGACGGCGGCCAGTCCGGCCGGGGTCACGGTCATCGGGGCCATCGTGCCCGACGCCACGCGGTGCAGCAGCGCCATGTAGTTGTCGTCGTCGCCGGCCGGCGGCGTGCCCTCCAGCATCGTGTACAGGGTGGCGCCCAGCGAGTAGACGTCGGATTCGATGCGCGGATCGCCGCCGCGGGCGATCTCCGGCGCGAGATAAGCCGGGGTGCCGGTGACCAGGCCGGTCTGGGTGACCGAGACGTCGCCGTGCAGGCGGGAGATGCCGAAGTCGGTGATCTTGACCAGTCCGGCGTCGCGGCCGGAGTCGGCGATCATGATGTTGGCCGGCTTCACGTCGCGGTGCACGATGCCCGCCGCATGCGCGGCGACCAGGGCGTCGGCCACCTGCGCGCCGATCTGCGCGGTCTGCGTCGCGTCCAGGGTGCGGCTGCGCTTGATCAGCTCAGCGACGTTGACCGACGGGAAGAACTCCATGATCAGCCACGGATCGTCGTCGGCCACCACGACGTCGTGCATGACGATCGAATTGCGATGCGAGAGGCGGGCGGCGATTCGGCCCTCGCGCATCGCGCGCTGGCGGACGATCTGCGCGTCGTCGTCGCTCAGGTTCGACGTGTCGACTACCTGCTTGACGGCGACTTCGCGGTCGAGCAGATCGTCGTGGGCGAGCCATACGGTGCCCATGCCGCCGGCGCCGATGCGGCGGACGATGCGATAGCGATTTGCCAGAGTGGTTGTCACGAGACCGTCTTCTTGTCGTCGGGGGATGCTTCGGTGGAGTCGTTGTCGGCGGGGAAATTCTCGTCGGCGATCCCCTTATCGGAAGAGTCGGCCGCGGGGCCGTCTTCGTTACCGGTCGGGTCGTCGAACTGGGGTTTCGGCGTGCGACTCGCGGCGGCGCAGAGTCCCGCCACGACGACCAGCAGCACCGCGGCGGCGACGATGATCGGGACGGCGAGCACGTCGCGCGCATTGTGCACCGGAACGCCGGGCGGGAGCAGGAAGAACGCGCGCAGGAAGTCGTCGAGGTACCAGCCCGGCCAGATCAGGACGGCGATCGGGACCGCGGCGGCGGCCAGGGCGCAGAGGGCGGCCAGTCGCAGGGAGACGACGACGGCGCGGCGCGTCGACGGCGAGCCGGTCAGCGATCCGGCGGCGGCCAGGGCGGCCACGAGTGCGGCTCCGGCGATCCACCAGCCGTAGCCGGGCGGGGACACCGGGACGGTGAAGTCGTGGCCGGAGTAGCCGCCGAAGCCGTTCCAGGAGAAGGTCGGCCCGGGGGTGAGCAGTTGCGGATCGTCGAGCCGGACGCGTACCCAGGGCAGTGCGATGACCGCCGCCGTGGTCGCGGAGACCAGGAGGATCGCGTAGGCGTAGGCGCGGCTGTGCACACCGGCAATCTACCCCGTCCCACCGACAGAATCGGCGACGGCGAACCGGTTCGGACGGGCCCTTGACACCGCGGCAGGGACGGTCTTAAAGTTCGAACAGAAGTTCGAGTTTGTTCAGATCGGCATCTTCCCTGCCGACCGGGGTGAAAGGGGAAGACATGTCTGTCGACGTCGAGACCGAGGAACCGGCCGCTGATGTCGGGACCACCGTAGCGGCTCTGCGCCGGCGCCTCGCCGAGATGTCCGGCGGTCCGCCGGAACCCGGAGGTCCGGGCCCCGGGGTGCTGCCGGTGCCGCCGGTGATCGCCTCGGTACTGCCCAGGCGCGGTCTGGTGCGCGGCGGAGTGGTCTCGGTGTCCGGAGCGGCGACGGTGCTGATCGCGATTCTGGCCGAGGTGACGGCGTCCGGCGGGACGGTGGCCCTGGTGGGGCTGCCGCAGGTCAACCTGTCGGCGGCGGCCGACCTGGGCGCCGATCTGCGACGCGTCGCCGTGGTGTCCGAGCCAGGGGTGGACCGGCTGGAGGTGGCCGGGGTGCTGCTGGACGGCATCGACCTGGTGGTGGTCGCCGCCGGCGCCGATCAGGTGCCGCCCGCCCGTGCGCGGGTGCTGGCCGGGCGGGCCCGCAAGCAGTCGTCGACGCTGATGGCCGTCACCGCCCCCGGGCGGCAGCCGTGGCCGGGAGCCGCGGTCCGCATCGAGAGCGAGGTGGACGGCTACCGGCATCTGCCCGTCCGGCGCAGCGGATACGGCCGGATCGGCGGCTACGGCATGAAGATCAAGGTCTCCGGATCGGGGATCTCCCCGCGCGCGGTGCGGTGCGATCTAGTGGTGCCGGCGATGGGCGAGCCCGGCCGGCTGGAACTGGCCGCGCCGATCGCGACTTCGGCCGGCGATGAGCAGCGCGCTGCCGGCGCCGGTGCACGTCTGGCGGTGGCGAATTGATCGGCGGGGATGAACCGACCGGACTGGATGTTCGGACGGTCGACGCCGGGGCGGCCACGCGGGTCCTGGTGCTGTGGTGCCCGGACTGGCCCGCGGTGGCCGCGGCGTCGGCCGCCGGTCACCCGGACGGCGTGCCGATCGCGGTGCTGCAGGCCGGCCGGGTCACCGCGTGTTCGCGTTTGGCGCGGGAAGTCGGGGTACGACGCGGCATGCGCAAGCGGCAGGCTCAGGCGCTGTGCCCGGAACTCGAAGCGGCGCTCGATGATCCGCATCGTGACGGCCGGATCTTCGAGCCGGTGGTGTCGACGGTGACCGAGGTGGTGCCGATGACCGAGGTGCTGCGGCCCGGGCTGCTGGCCGTCGCCGCCGATCGGGCGGCCCGCTATTTCGGCGGTGAGGAGCAGTTGGCCGAGTCGGTGGTCGACGCCGTCGAGAAGATCGGCGTGCACGCCCGGATCGGGGCGGCCGATCAGCTCTACACCGCGGTGCTGGCGGCGCGGTCGGGCTGCGCGGTGCCGCCCGGCGGCGACGCGGAGTTTCTGGCCGGACGTCCGATCGCCGATCTCGCGATCGAACCGGCGATGTCCGGCCCCGGACGCGACGACCTGGTGAATCTGCTGTGGCGACTGGGGATCCGAACGCTCGGCGGCTTCGCGGCGATGGATGCGGCCGACGTCGCGTCGAGGTTCTCCGCCGACGCGATGACGGCGTACCGGCTGGCCTCGGCGGCTCCGGGGCGCAGGCCGGCGCGTGCGCCCGTCCCGTCGGACGTGGAGGTGGAGTACGAGTGCGATCCGCCGATCGACCGCATCGACGCCGCGGCCTTCCTCGGACGACGGCTGGCCGAGGAGCTGCATCAGCGGTTGTCCTCGGCGTCGTTGGCCTGCACTCGGCTCGCGGTGCATGCGATCACTGAACGGGGGCAGCAGCATTCGCGGATCTGGCGATGCGCCGAGCCGCTGACCCCGGACGCCACCGCGGACCGCGTGCGCTGGCAGCTGGAGGGCTGGCTGACCGCGGCCGCGGGGACGTCGAACGCCCCCGATGCGCCGATCCGGAGACTGCGCCTGGAGCCGGTCGAGGTGGTCGATCCGGGTGCGCTGCAGCACGCCCTCACCGGTCCCGGGCTGCCTCCGGAGAGCGGGGTCGGCGGGATCAGTGACCGGGCGCGCCGGGCGCTGGTGCGGGTGCAGGGACTGCTGGGCGGCGAGGCCGTGCGCGTTCCGGTGGCCGCCGGTGGCCGGGGTCCCGGTGAACAGGTGTCGCTGGTGGCCTTCGGCGACGAGACGATTTCGGCACGTTCGGCCGGAGCGGCCTGGCCGGACCGGCTGGCGCGGCCGAATCCGGCGGTGCTGACGCGGCAGGAGGCCGAACTGCTCGACGCCGACGGCGAGTCGGTGGCCGTCACCGCCCGCGGCGGCTTCAGCGCAGAACCGGCGCAGGTGCGGCTCGGACGCCGTGCATACCGGCTCGGCTGGTGGGCCGGTCCGTGGCCGTTCGGTATCGACGACGCGGTCGACGCGTCGTCGTGCAGTACCGCGGTGATGGCCAGAGCCCAAGTGCTGCTGGAGGATTCGCGGGCGCTGCTGCTCTGTTTCCGGGGCGGGCAGTGGTCGGTCGAGGGGGTGTACGAGTAACCCCGGACCGGTTCGACAAGCTCAGTCGACGGCGAGAAACTCCTGGTGCAGGATCCGGTTGGTCAGGCGGGGTGCGACGCGGTGGCCGAACTCGGCGAGGTCGCCGAGGGCGGTGTTGACGTGACGCGGGCGGTCGATCATGGCGCGCAGCACGCGGGTGGCGGCCTTGTCGACGTTCCAGATGCCGTGCTGGTCCTGGTACGCGGCGGTCGGGGCGATCATCCGGGTGCGCACCAGCGGCAGTCGCACGCTGCTGAACGTCACGTGGTCGGAGAGCGTCTCGGTGCTGGTCACGTCGGCGAACGTCTCCAGTGCGGCCTTCGAGGCGGCGTAGGCGCCGAACCGTGGTCCCCGGCTCTGCACCATGATCGACGACACGTTCACCACGTGCCCGGACTGCCGCTCCACCATGTGCGGAAGCAGCGCCAGCGTCATGTGCACCGCACCGAAGTAGTTGACCGCCATCACCCGGTGGTAGTCGTGGGCGCGGTCGACGGCGTCCATCGTCGCGCGACGGATGGACCGTCCGGCGTTGTTGACCAGGATGTCGACGTACGAGTGCTCAGCGATGATCGACTTGGCCAGCGTCCCGACCACCGCCTCGTCGGTGATGTCGGCGGGGTAGGCGACGGCCGTGCCCAGCGGGAGGCCGGGCTTGGGGTCCTCGGCGTTCAGGTGGTCGACGGTCTCGGCGAGCCGATCGGCGTCGCGCGCCACCAGGATCACGTTCGCGCCGCGTTTGATGCACATGCGGGCGGTGGCCCGCCCGATGCCCGACGAGCCGCCGGTGATCACGATGTTCTTGCCGACCAGCGGGCCGAGCGGATCGTCCTTGCGGAAGCGGCCGGGATCGAGGTGCTCGGCCCAGTAGTTCCAGAGCAGCGGGGCGTAGCCGGCGAAGTCGGGCAGCTCGATTCCCTTGTCGCGCAAGATCTCCGTCGTGTCACCGGAGCGGAAGTCGACGGGCAGGGCGATCAGGTCGAGCATCGCCGGCGGAATGCCGAGCTGCTGCGCGGTCAGGTCGCGTCCCGAGCGCAACGGGCTCAGACCGGCGACGGCCAGCATCGGCCGCGTGAGGGCGGTCGGCAGCACGTCGAATCCGCGCGGCGCGTCGAAGGCGGGGGCGAGCGCGTTGAACATCTGGGTGACGGTCAGCGGCTCGGGGTCGCTGAGGTGGAAGACCAGGCCGCTCTCGCCGGGGCGGTGGGGGAGCAGGGCGACGATGGCGTCGGCGACGTAGTCGACCGGCACCATGTTGATGACGCCGAGGCCGGGCATCGGCAGCCGCAGGAACGACGGCAGGTGCCCGAGCCGGGCCAGCTGACCGAAGAAGTAGTAGGGGCCGTCGATCTTGTCCATCTCGCCGGTGGTCGAGTCGCCGACCACGGCCGACGGGCGGTAGATGCGCCAGCGCAGTGGAGCGCCGGTCGAGCCGTCGACGCCGGCTGAGCTTGTCGAAGCCTCCCGCACCGCGCGCTCCGCCGCGAACTTGGTGCGGTGATAGGCGGTGGGGAGGTTCTGGCCGCGGTCGAAGTCGTTCTCGGTGAAGACGCCGTCGTAGTCGCCGGCGACGGCCATCGACGAGACGTGGTGCAGCATGGCGCCGTGCCGGGCGGCGAACTCGGCGACCCGCACGGTGCCTTCGACGTTCGCGGCTTCCTGCGACTCTTCGTCGGCGGTCATGTCGTAGATCGCGCCGAGGTGGATGACGTGGTCGAGGTCGCCGAGCGATGTCTCGTCGTGCAGGTCGAGGCCGTCGACGGTGAGGTCGCCGATCACCGCGACCACGCGGTCGCCGCCGTCGAGTTCTGCGGTGAGCGTGGCGAAGCGGGGCAGCGATTGGCTGCGTACCAGGGCGAAAACCTGGGCGGAGGGGTCAGAGGCCAGAAGTCGCGAGAGCACTCGGCGGCCGATGAAGCCGCTGGCGCCGGTCATGAAGTAGCTGGTCACTGAAACAGGTTCTCACATCCGTCTCATCTGTGGTGAGAGCAACAGCAGGGGTCATCAGTTTTCCTATGTGGCCTCCGGGTCAGTCGGAATGCGGCGTCGACCTCCGGCATACGTCATCTTTGGGGGGGCGATCAACTCGTCGGGGAGTGACACGCCGCGTCTCGAACATGAGTTCTATGATTGACGAGTGGGCTGGAACAACGGGCCTCCGAGCTGGTCGGAGATGGAGCGGGTGCTGTCGGGGCGGCCCGCTTACCCTTCGACGGGTCCAGGGAGCGGATCGGACGGCTCGGGACACGCTCCGCCGGGCGACGGCGGGGACGCTCCTGGATGGTCGCGCAAGCGCGGGGCGTTCCAGGCTGAAGAGGTCGACGTCGAGCCGTCGAGCGTGGCGTACGCCGAGCTCCACGCGCACAGCGCCTACAGCTTTCTCGACGGCGCGTCGATGCCGGAGGAGATGGTCGTCGAGGCGCAGCGGCTCGGACTGAAGGCGCTGGCGCTGACCGATCACGACGGCTTCTACGGCGTCGTGCGGTTCGCCGAGGCGGCTCGCGAGTACGCGATGCCGACGGTGTTCGGGGCAGAGCTGTCGGTCTCGACAGGAGAGAAGGGCGCGGCACGTGCGGGCTCCGTCGACCCGCCTGGTGAACACCTGCTGGTGCTGGCCCGCGACTCCGAGGGGTACCGCAGGCTGTCGCGGGTCATCGCCGACGCGCACATGAGCGGCGGCGAGAAGGGGCTGCTGAACTACGACGCCGACCTGATCACGGAGTCGGCGGCCGGGCACTGGCTGATCCTGACCGGCTGCCGCAAGGGGGCGGTACGTCGTGGACTGTCGCGCGCGGGGCTGCCCGGGGCGCGAGAAGCCCTGGGACAGTTGGTCGAGCGCTTCGGGCACGACAACGTGGTCGTCGAGCTCACCGCCGGCGGCATCCCGGACGACGACGAGCGCAATGCGCTGCTCGCGCAGGCGGCGGCCGAGCTGAAGTTGCCCACCGTCGCCACGACGGGCGCGCATTTCGCGGCGCCGCGTCGTCGTCGATTGGCGCAGGCGGTGGCCGCGGTGCGGGCGCGCACCGATGTGGCCACCATCGCCGGCTGGCTGCCCGGCGTCGGCGGCGCGCATCTGCGCAGCGGCGACGAGATGGCGCGGCTGCTGCCGGCGCACCCCGAGGCCATCGACAACGCCGTGCAATTGGGCGCCGACTGCGCGTTCTCGCTCGGCCTGATAGCACCGCAGTTGCCGCCGTTCGACGTCCCGCCCGGCCACACCGAGGCGTCGTGGCTGCGGCAGCTGACCGAACGGGGCGCGCTCAAGCGCTACGGCACGCGTACGCAGCGGCCCGACGCCTACCGGCAGATCGACCACGAGCTGGCGATCATCGAGACGCTCACCTTTCCCGGCTACTTCCTGGTGGTGCACGACATCGTCTCGTTCTGCCGCAACAACGACATCCTGTGTCAGGGCCGGGGGAGTGCCGCCAACTCGGCGGTCTGCTACGCGCTCGGGGTGACCAACGTCGACCCGGTCGCCAACAAATTGCTGTTCGAGCGGTTCTTGTCGCCGGAGCGCGACGGCCCGCCGGACATCGACGTCGACATCGAGTCCGATCGCCGCGAAGAAGCGATCCAGTACGTGTACGCCAAGCACGGCCGCGAGTACAGCGCGCAGGTGGCCAACGTGATCACCTATCGCGGACGGTCGGCGATCCGCGACATGGCCCGGGCCCTCGGCTACGACCCCGGGCAGCAGGACGCGTGGAGCAAGATCCCCGACTCCGCGCCCGACGACGTGCGCGCGATGGCCGCCGAGATCTCGTCGATGCCGAGGCATCTGGGCATCCACTCGGGCGGCATGGTGATCTGCGACCGGCCGATCGCCGACGTCTGCCCCACCGAGTGGGCTCGGATGCCGGGACGCAGCGTGCTGCAGTGGGACAAGGACGACTGCGCCGCCGTCGGGCTGGTGAAGTTCGACCTGCTCGGCCTCGGCATGCTGTCGGCGCTGCACTATGCGATCGACCTGCTGGCCGAGCACAAGGGGATCGACGTCGACCTCGCTCAGCTCGACCTGACCGAGGAGGCCGTCTACGACATGCTGTGCCGCGCCGACTCGGTCGGCGTCTTCCAGGTGGAGTCGCGGGCGCAGATGGCGACCCTGCCGCGGCTGAAGCCGCGCAACTTCTACGACCTGGTGGTGGAGGTCGCGCTGATCCGGCCCGGCCCGATCCAGGGCGGTTCGGTGCACCCCTACATCCGGCGGCGCAACGGGGAGGAGGAGGCCCGCGTCGAGCATCCGTCGATGCACAAGGCGCTCGACCGCACCCTGGGCATTCCGCTGTTCCAGGAACAGCTGATGCAGTTGGCGGTCGACGTCGCCGGGTTCGACGCCGCCGAAGCCGACCAGTTGCGCCGCGCGATGGGTTCCAAACGGTCGCCGGAGCGTATGGAACGACTCCGCATCCGCTTCTACGAGGGGATGGAGAAGACCAACGGCATCACCGGGCCGACCGCCGACCGCATCTACGAGAAGATGGCCGCGTTCGCGAATTTCGGTTTCCCGGAAAGCCATTCGCAGAGCTTCGCGTCGCTGGTGTTCTACTCGTCGTGGTTCAAACTGCACCATCCGGCGGCGTTCTGCGCGGCGTTGCTGCGGGCGCAGCCGATGGGCTTCTACTCGCCGCAGTCACTGGTCGCCGACGCCCGGCGGCACGGCGTGAGGGTGCATCATCCGGATGTGAACAGCTCATTGCGGTACGCGAACCTGGAGAACGCCGGGCTCGACGTGCGGATCGGCCTGGCCGCGGTGCGCGGCTTATCCGACGACGCGGCGCAGCGGATCGTCGACGTCCGCGAGGCCGGCGGACCGTATGCCGGCGTCGCCGACCTGTCGCGGCGCACCGAGCTGACGGCGACGCAGCTGGAGTCGCTGGCGACGGCGGGCGCGTTCGGGAGTCTGGGCCTGGATCGTCGTGCGGCGCTCTGGGAGGCGGGGGCGGCGGCCGGACTGCGCGACGATCAGCTCGACGTCGTGTCGCCGCGCGACGCGCCCACGCTGCCGGGGATGTCCGACGTGGAGTTGGCCGCCGTCGACGCCATGTCGACCGGCATCACCCCGCACACCTATCCGACGCAGTACCTGCGCCCGCGGCTCGACGCGATGGGCGTGACGCCCGCCGACCGGCTGCTGACCGTGCCCGACGGGACGCGGGTGACCGTCGGCGGCGCAGTCACTCACCGGCAGCGGCCGGCCACGGCGTCGGGCGTCACGTTCGTCAACCTGGAGGACGAGACCGGGATGGTCAACGTCGTGTGCTCGGTAGGGCTGTGGGCGCGGTACCGCAAGCTCGCGCAGACGGCGTCGGCGCTGCTGATCCGGGGCAAAGTGCAGAACGCGGAGGGTGCGGTGACCGTCGTCGCCGATCGGTTGGCGCAGCTGGACCTGCGGGTGGGCACGCGATCACGCGACTGGCAGTGAGTTCGCGGCGGTACGCAAAGCCCTTCCGTGTCCCCGCGAAGCCGCCGCGGGGTGTCGGTGGTGCGGGTCATAATGGGGCCAGGCCGTTGGCGATGCCGCCACCAGAGAGCTCGCCCGTGCGCCTTCCATGAGAATCCGACGAGTCGGGCCACACACGGGCCCGGTGCGAGCGAGGAGACGAACATGTCCGACCTGCCCCCGATCACCGACGTCGAGATGCAGACGATCACCGAGTACGCGCAGTCGTACACGGTGGTGATCGTCCGGCGAGGCGCTAATCACGACGGGCCGGACGCGGCGTCGCTCCGCACCGAACACACGCGACGAATGTATGCGCTGCGCGCCGCCGGTCAACTGGCCGTGGTCCTGGCCGTGCGCGACGATTCGCCGGTCGAAGGCATCGCGATCTTCGACTGCGTGCCGGAGACCGTCGCCTCGGTGATGGCCGACGACCCCGCGGTCATCGCCGGCGTGCTCGACTACGACATCCACCAGGCGCAGGGCTTCCCGAACGATTCGCTGCGCCCGAGGTAGGGCCACTTGTCGATGTGAACGACGAACACCTCCGCATCGGCATACCGCACAAACCGATCTGACCACTCTGAGCCACAACTGCGTTGGCCGACGCACACGGATCACCGGGAGTTGTCGCTCAGAGTGGTCGATAGGGAGTTCATGGTCTCCTCCAGTGGAGGAGAACCACCGTGAAACGAACTAGCAGGCTGGGAGATCGTCAGGCCGGTTCCGGGCCGACGTACCGTGCGACCGGCCGGATGATCTTGCCTTCGGCGGCCTGTTCCAGGATGTTGGCGGTCCAGCCGACGACTCGGGCGGTCGCGAAGGCGGGAGTGAACATCTCCGGCGGCAACCCGACCTCGGTCAGCAGGACGCCGGCGTAGAACTCGACGTTGGCGTACAGCGGGTGCGACGGCTTGAGTTCGGCGATCGCGGCTTCGATCTCACGCTCGACGTCGAGCGCCTGCCGGACCAGTGGGGAGTCGTACCGCTGCCGGACGACCTCCTTGATCAGCTCGGCCCGCGGATCGTGCGTCCGGTAGACCGCATGGCCGAAACCCATGACGACCTGGCCCGCAGCGATCTTGCCGCGCACCCAGTCGCGGGTGTTCGACGGGTCGCCGATCTCGTCGAGGGCGGCCAGCGCGCGGCTCGGGGCGCCGCCGTGCAGCGGGCCGAGGAAGGCTCCGAGTGCGCCGAGCAGCGACGATGTCATGTCCGAACCGGTCGAGGCGACGACGCGGCCGGCGAACGTCGACGCGTTGAAGCCGTGGTCGATCGTGGCCACCAGGTAGGTCTGCAGTGCGGCCGTCGCCTCAGGATCGGTGGTGCCGGTGGCCATGCGGAGGAAGTCCGCGACATGGCCGGCCGCTGGATCGGCGTCGATCACGTCCAGACCTACGGCGAGCCGGTGGGCGGCGGCCAGCACGGTCGGCGTGACCGCCGCGGCCCGCAGCGCGGCGTCGACCCGTGCTTCTTCGGGGAGGTCGAACAGCGGGCGGTCGCGCAGGCCGAGCGTCGCCAGTGCTGTGCGCAGTGCGGCGAGCGGATCGACGCCCGGCGTGACGGTCGCGCGGAGGACGTCGACGGTCGGGCCGTCGAGCACGCGGAGCTCGCCGATCCGACGGGCGAACGCCTCCGACTCCTCCGGGGACGGCAGCCTGCCGAGCACCATCAGATGCCAGACGTCTTCGAAGCTACGGGTGCGAGCGAGGTGCGTCGCGTCGAGTCCGCGGTAGTGGTAGTAGCCCTCTGAGCCGCGGACGTCGCCGACGGTCGTGTCGGTGACGATGACGTTCTTGAGTCCCCGGGGGACGGTGATCGGTGCTGTCATGACAATCAGTGTGTCGATGTCGATCAATGTCTGCAATGTTGATTCAATCAAGGTGTGAGCAGTGAATCGGAGACCGGTGAAGGCACTTGGATCAGCACGTCGGAGGCCGCCGCACGACTCGGCGTGAAGCGGGCGACGCTGTACTCGTACGTCAGTCGCGGAGTGCTGAGATCGCAGCGGATGCCCGGCCAGGCCGAGTCGCTGTTCGTCCGCGACGAGGTCGACGCACTCGCGGCCGCCAAGCACGACGGCCGACGCTCGGGGGACCGGCTGATGCGCTTCAGGGCCCTCGCCACCAAGGTGTCGGCAATCCGCGACGACCGTCTCTACCTGCGTGGATGCGAACTCTCCGAGCTCTGTGCCGAGCGCGACTTCGCAGCTGCCGCCCGCTTCGTGCTCGACGTGGACGCCGGGAGCGTCGCGCCCGAACCGAGCGTCGACGACGTGCGTGACGGCGTCGTCGCAGGGGTCGCGCTGGAGCGCCGGATCCCGCTCGTCGTCGCGCTCGCCGCCGCTCGTGATCCACTGCGCGACGACCTGTCCGACCCCGGCGGCCGGGTCCTTGCTCTGCTGCCGTCTCTCGCCGCGGCAGTCCCGGAGATCGATCTGACGCACCCGTGGGTGAACCTGTTGGCGACGACGTTGATCGACAACGGCCTCGCCGCGTCGACCACCGCTGCTCGGGTGGCCGCGTCGGCGCGGGCGGGAGTGCTCGACTGCCTGCTGGCCGGCTATGCGGCGCTTTCCGGCGTGCTGCACGGCGGCGCCCCGGTCGCGGCCTACGAGATGGTCGACGCGGTGTCCTCCGGACTCGACGTCGACCGGGCGATCGCCGACGCCGTGACCGGGGGCCGGCTGCCGGGGTTCGGTCACGTCGTCTACGTCGGCGACGATCCGCGCGCCACCATCGTGCTCGACCGCATCCGGGCCGACCGGCCGGAATCGGCGTCGCTGGCCGCGGCGGAAGCGATCGTCGCGCGAGCCGGGCGGCCGATGAACGTCGACCTCGCCAGCGCCGTCATCGCCTGCGAGCTGGAACTGCCACGCCGCACGCCCGAAGTCCTGTTCCAGTACGCGCGCACCGTAGGGATGGCGGCGCACGTCGCCGAAGAGTATTCCGAGGCCCCGCTGCGGTGGAGGGGCAGCAACAGCGGCTCGCCGTCGTAAGCGACGGTGTGCTTGCCGTCCGCCCAGCTGGGTGGTCGCGCGTAGCCGCCGAGGAAGGGTGCAGCGTGTCGAGACCCCGCCTCACGGGCCGTTCGCGCTCCAATTCTGTGTTCCCGCGCCAAGTTTGCGTTCCCGCTCTTGGCTCGTCCAAGAGGGGGAACGAAGACCTGGAGCGGGAACTGGTCGCGTCGCCCCTCTCTCGCCCCGCTGGTTGAGCGAGCTTGTGAGTCGAAACCGGCCCTGAACAGTAGGTTTCGACTCGCTGCGCTCGCTCAACCAGCGAAACGGGGCGTCGAAGTCAGGAGGCTTCTCCGGTGGACCCGAGGCGAAAAGTATTCGTACATTTCTTCGAACTTTCTATTGCACACACAACATAGTGTGCGTACACTTGAAGTATCGAACACATGCGCTAACCCGAGTTTCGGGAGGTGACCTGCGATGACCGACGAGATCGACCTCGACCAGCTCACCCCTGCTCAACTCCTGACCCTGCACGAACGCATCGAAGGCCACCTCGCTCATCACACCGTCCTGGCCCGTGAATCCGAGGACGGTCTTCTGGACCTGCTCGAGATCCGGGAGCGCTCGCGCCGCAAGGCCGAGGTCTTCAACGCGGCCCTGTACGTGGAGATCAACGATCGTGACGTGCACAAGCAGGCCGGCTACTGCTCCACCTACGCCCTCTACCAGCAGGGCGTCCGTCTGGGGACCGGGGAGACCCGGCGGCGTAAGAACACCGCCGCCGCGATCGGCCGGCTCACCTCGATGACCGGCGACCCGCTCGCCCCGCAGCTGGAAGCCACCGAAGCCGCGGTCACTGAAGGAGCGATCGGCCGGGAACACGTCGCGGTGATCGCGCAGGTGATGGACAAGATCCCCGACCGTGTGGACCCGGAAAAGCGTGCCGCCGCCGAAGCCGACCTCGCCGAAGCGGCCCGGCACCTGACCCCAGAAGACCTCACCGTGATGGGCAACCGCATCCTCGGTTACCTCGACCCCGACGGACAACTCACCGACGACCGGGACCGCCAACGGCAACGCACGTTCGTGGTGATGCCGCAGAACATGCAACTGATGGCGAAAGTCCGCGCCCAGCTCACCCCGGAACTGCAGGCCTCACTCGGAGTGATGCTCGAACAGTGGGCTCAACCCGGCATGAACAATCCCGCCGACCCCGACTCACCCCACGGCGCCGCCGACCAGCCCGGCCTGGACCCCGCAGTCCTGGCCGCGGCAGCTGAGCGTGATGACCGCTCCATCGGGCAGCGTCAGCACGACGCCCTCAAAGCGGTCCTCGATCACGTCAACGCCGGCACCGGTGAGAGTTCGGGCCGGATCTCCTCGCAGATCGTCATCACCGTCACCGATGAGGACCTGGCCCGTCAGGCTGGTGTCGCCTACACCGCGACCGGCACCCGCCTGCCGGTCACTGATCTGGTGAAGTTCGCCGCCGACACCGTCCCGTACCTGGCCGTGTTCTCGAAAGCGAAAGGACAGGTCCTGTACCTGGGCCGCGGCAGCCGCTTCGCGTCCAAAGCGCAACGCCTGGCGCTGTTCGCCCGCGACCGCGGGTGCACCGCACCGGGCTGCACGGCCCCGTTCTCCCGCACCCAGATTCATCACATGCCCGACTGGCAGGACGGCGGCCCCACCGACGTCGACCATCTCGGCGGGGCGTGCGGCAAACACAATCGGTGGGCCGGCAAGCACCGCGGCCAGTGGGAATCGACCGTCCTCACCGACGGCCCGAACGCCGGACGCGTGGGCTGGCGGCCCGTCGGACGTGACGGACCGTGGCTGGTGAACCCGATCTACCATCCGGACAAACTTCATCCCGGCGAACCACCGCCGCCGGTGAATCACCGGATGAACGGGCCCGTCGGCGACGACCTGGCCAGACCGGCCCTACCACCGGGAACAGTGTTCGAAAGTCCCGTGGAGGAAGCGCTCTACCACCTCGTCTACGACTCCTACCCCGACCCGCCCGGCGGACGAGACGCAGCCTGACCACCCACCGGGTGGCCGGGCGCGTCGTCGTGCCTCCACGCCGTCAAGGCGTCCCAGGCCTCAGACCGCGCCGGAGAAGCCGTTCTGCCGCCACGCCTCATAGAGTGCGACGCTGGTCGCGTTGGCCAGATTCATCGACCGGCGGTCGGGGAGCATCGGGATGCGCAGCTGGTCGGTGACGTACGGATCGTCGAGCACCTCCTGCGGCAGGCCGGTCGGTTCGGGGCCGAACAATAGGAGGTCGTCGGCGCGGTACTCGACGTCGGTGTAGAAGCGCGTCGCATGCGCGGTGAATGCGAAGACTCGCCCGGGCCGGATCTTTTCCCACGCGGCGTCGAGGTTCGGATGAACCGTCACCGAGGCCATGTCGTGGTAGTCGAGGCCGGCGCGTCGCACCTGCTGGTCGGTCATCGTGAACCCCAGCGGCTCGATCAGATGCAGCTCACAGCCGGTGTTGGCCGCGATCCGGATCGCATTGCCCGTGTTCGGCGGGATGCAGGGCTGGTAGTACACAATCTTGAACACAACGTCTGAGAGTACTCATAGGCCGATGTGTCACCATGTCGACTCATGGACAGTCGGAGGGCCGCCGCCGCGCTCGCGCTCGCCGCATGCGCGGCGGTGTCAACCGGGTGCGGTGCGTCGTCGACGACGACGGCGAGCCAAGGGGCGAGCGCGGCGTCGAGCGTCGGCGAGACTGCGGCGCAGAAGTCGGCCGAGCAGATCAAGCGGGCGGTCCGCGACGTGGTCGAGCTGCGTCCGGTGACCAGCGAGTCCGACCCGAACCGCATCCTCGGCAAGCCCAACGGCTACGTGGCGGTCACCGTGCTGGTGGATTCGCGAGTCCACTGTTCCGGCAGTGAACTGGGCGTCGACTGCGGCGCCGTCGTCGAGCAGTGGCCCGACCACCGGTCGGCGAAGGAGCGGGCCGAATACGTGACGAGCGCGCTGCAGGGGATGCCCGGCATCGAGCCGGAACACCAGGTCGTCAAAGGCGACCTGCTGCTGCGTGTGAGCGGCGAGCTGAAGCCGTCGGCCGTCCACGAGTACGAGAAGGCCTTCAAGCACTGACCGCGTAGCGTGATCGGCATGAAGCGAATGTTCATGCTGCTGGCGACGGTCGGCCTGGTCGTGACGTCGGTGACGGCATGCGGGTCGTCGGACGACGACGGCTCCGGCGTGGTCACCAAGACGGTGCACGTCGACCCGACGACATCGTCGTCGACCCGAACCACGACGACGAGCGCGTCGACGTCGACCAGCACCTCGGTGGAGAAGCGCGGGCCGCTCGGCCGGACCGCGATCATGCCCGACGTCATGTGCATGAACCTGCAAGAAGCCCAGAACAAGATCCAGAAGGCCGGTGTCTTCTTCTCACGCAGCCAGGACGGCACCGGCAAGGCCCGCCGACAGCTCTACGACCGGAACTGGCTGGTGGTTCTGCAGCATCCCGAACCCGGCGCGACCGTCACCGAGGGCGAAGCCGTGCTGACCGTCGTGAAATACGGCGAGCCGAACAACTGCTGAGTTCGCCGCGCCGAATGCGGCCGACGGCGTGCCAGATGGAACAATGGACGTCGTGACGGCGATTCGACTGGACGGCAAGACCACCCGCGACGAGATCTTCACCGACCTCAAGGCACGCGTCGACGTGCTTCGCGCCGCCGGGATCACCCCTGGACTCGGCACGGTGCTGGTCGGCGACGACCCGGGGTCGCACTCGTACGTCAAGGGCAAGCACTCGGACTGCGCCAAGATCGGCGTCGCGTCGATCCGCAAGGACCTGCCCGCCGACGCGACCACCGAGCAGCTCAACGCCGCGATCGACGAGCTCAACGCCGACCCGGCCTGCACCGGCTACATCGTGCAGCTGCCGCTGCCCAAGCACCTTGACGAGAACGCCGCCCTCGAGCGCATCGCGCCGGAGAAGGACGCCGACGGCCTGCACCCGATCAACCTCGGCCGCCTGGTGCTGAACGAGCCCGCGACCCTCCCGTGCACCCCGCGCGGCGTGATCCACCTGCTCCGCCGCTACGACATCCCGCTCGACGGCGCACACGTCACCGTCGTCGGCCGCGGCGTCACCATCGGCCGCCCGATCGGCCTGATGCTGACCCGCCGCAGCGAAAACGCCACCGTCACCCTCTGCCACACCGGCACCCGCGACCTGGCCGCCGAGGTGCGACGCGCCGACATCGTCATCGGCGCCGCCGGCGTGCCGCACCTGATCACCGCCGACATGGTGAAGCCCGGCGCTGCCGTCATCGACGTGGGCGTCAGCCGCACCGACGCCGGACTGACCGGCGACGTCGCGCCCGACGTCTGGGACGTGGCCGGCGCGGTCTCGCCGAACCCCGGCGGCGTCGGCCCGCTGACCCGTGCCTTCCTACTGGTCAACGTCGTGGAGCGGGCCGAAGCCCAGCTGGCGGCGGCGGGCGCCTGATGACCGTCGAACGGGTGGAGTCGCTCCGGAAGGCACGACGACGTCGTCGCCTGCTGCGGCAGATCCCGTTCTTCGTCGTGCTCGCCATCATCGGCTTCGCCGCAGTCCTGGTCCTCATGGATCGCTGGCGCCGCGGCGCATTCGTGTTCGGCTCGGCGATGCTGGTCGGCGCGGTCCTGCGGGCCGTGCTGCCCACCAGCCGTGCCGGGCTGCTGCAGGTGCGCAGCCGCGGATTCGACATCGGTGCGATGGCGACGCTGGGCGTGCTGGTGCTGTGGCTGGCGACGTCGATCGACTCGCTCGGGACCGCCTGACCCTTCGACAAGCTCAGGGAGCGGGGAACAGGCTCAGGGGCGGGCGGCGCGAGCGACGTCGAGGGTCTGGCGGAGCAGGTCGGCGATCGGCTCCTTCTCGGTGAGAAAGCCGTCGTGGCCGGCGTTCGAATGCACCACGTGCAGCCCGCCGACGCAGTTGCCCAGTTCTGCGGCGATCTCGGCCTGAAGGTGGATCGGGTAGAGGCGGTCCGAGTCGATGCCTCCGACGATCACCGGGACCGTCGACGCGTTCAGCGCCGCACGGACGCCGCCGCGGTTGCGGCCGACGTCGTGGTTGTTGAGGACCCCGGTCAACGCGACGTAACTGCCCGGATCGAAACGCTCCTGCAGCTTGGCCGACTGATGCTCCAGGTAACTCTGCACCGCGTAGCGGCCGCCGTTCAGTGGGTCTTCGTCGCCCTGCGGGGCATTGGAGAAGCGGTCGTCGAGCTCGACGTCGTACCGGTACGACAGGTGCGCGATCCGGCGGGCGACGCCCATCCCCGACATCGGGGCGCGCCCGGTGCCGTAGTAGTCGCCGTCCTGCCAGTCCGGGTCGTTGGTGATCGCCGCGATCTGCGTGGTCTGGGTGCCGATCTGATCGGCCGTCGCCCGGGCACCGACCGCAAGCACGAGCCCGGCGTCGATCATCCCGGGATGCTCGACGATCCACTCCAGCGCGCGCGCGCCGCCCATCGAACCGCCGGTCACCGCCGCGAACCGGGAGATCCCGATCCGTTCGAAGGCGATGGCCTCGGCGTGGACCAGGTCCAGCACGGTGAGGGCGGGGAAGCGGGAACCCCACGGGAGGCCGTCCGGGGCGATGCTGCCAGGGCCGGTCGACCCGTAACAGCCGCCGATCGCGTTCGGCGAGATCACGCACCACTCGTCGGTGTCGATGGTGGCGCCCGCGCCGATCAGGCCGTCCCACCAGCCGGTCATCGCGAACCGGTCGTCGGCGGGGCCGGTGACATGCGAATTGCCGGTCAGCGCATGCAACGTCAAGACGATGTTGTCGCGTGCCGCGTTCGGCGTGCCCCAGTGCTGGAACGTCAGCGTCGCATCGGTGAGCACTTCCCCGGAGTCGAGGAGCAGATCACCGATGGCGACGTCGGTCTGCGTCCCGTCCGGGCGAGTCGCCCAGTCGGGATCGCTGACCGAGACGGTCGGGTCGACAGTCATCGACACCGGCCACTCCAGACGTTCGCTCCGCTCACAGCGCGGCGACCTCCTCGGCATCCGCGGGCGACAACGAGTCCGCTGCCGCGTCAGTCAGCAATGCGCCTTCGGCGACGGGCGCCTCGGTCGCAGCGAAACCCTGATCCAGGTCGGCCAGGATGTCGGCGATGTTCTCGATGCCGACGGCCAAGCGCACCAGGCCCGGCGTGACGCCCGCGGCGAGCTGCTCCTGCGGGGACAGCTGGCTGTGCGTGGTCGACGCCGGGTGGATCACCAGCGACCGGACGTCGCCGATGTTGGCGACGTGGCTGTGCAGGGTCAGGCCGTCGACGAACCGCTTGCCCGCCTCCACGCCGCCGTCGATCTCGAACGCCACGATCGCGCCCTGGCCCTTCGGCAGCAGCTGCTGGCCGCGCTCGTAGTACGGCGACGACTTCAGGCCCGCGTACGACACCGAGGTGACCTTCGGGTGCGCCTCCAGGTAGTCGGCCACCTGCTGCGCGTTCGCGACGTGCCGCTCCACCCGCAAGCTCAGCGTCTCGATGCCCTGCGCGAGCAGGAAGGCGTTGAACGGCGAGATGGCCGCACCCGTGTCGCGCAGCAGCTGGGTGCGCGCCTTGAGCGCGTACGCCGGGGCGCCCAGATCGGCGAAGACGACGCCGTTGTAGCTGGGGTCGGGGGTGGTGAAACCGGGGAACAGGTCGACGCCGTCGC
>JASGFV010000031.1:0-22321 GCA_047605365.1 Gordonia sp. (in: high G+C Gram-positive bacteria) | reverse complement strand
TCTAGCCTGCACCGACACGCTTCCCCCACCTCGATGTACGTAGTCGAAACCGATCAGCCCCGAGGTGGTACCGGTCGACGTGCGACCGGCTATTCATAGTAACGCCGCGGCATACCCGATGTCATCCCGATTTCCTTCAGCCGCTGGCCGCAGCCGACCGGCGACAGCGATACGAGACGGCGACGCCGATGTATCAATCAGTTGACACACTGCGACATGGCCGATAGCTTCTTGTATCAATCAGTCGCTACATTGATACGGAGATGATCGTGGGTCTACTTCTACTGCTTCCCCTCGTGCTGGGACTTGCGACAGCGTCGGGGCTCGCCCGGCTCTCCGGCACCCGTTCGGCGTTGTCCGGCGACCACCTCGTCATCGCCGAGGTGTTCCGCCGCTTGATCGGCTGGCGAATCGGCGGATTCGTAGCCGGACTCGCGCTCGCCGTCGCCATTCCCGTCGTCGCACTCGGAGTCTTCCACCTGGACGCTCCCGAAGCGCTCGTGTTCTGGGCGCCGGCCGCGCTCGCACTGGTCTACCTGCTCAGCCTTCTCATCGGTGAGCACGTCGCCTACCGCCCCGCCGACGCACAGCGCAGCGCGACTCTGACCCCGCGCGCACCCGGCCGCTACGTCACCGTCCGCGATCTGGCTGTGCCGCTGGCAGTTACCGTGTGGTTCGCCGCCGTGGCCGTCTGGACGTGGGCTATCACCAACGAAAGCGGCAACGTCCTGATCACCTGCGCCAGCCCCTATCCGAACGACTACAACGCCAGCTCGCACTCGTCGCTGGATCGCTCGACCGCCTGGGCGTGCCTGGCGGCAGTCGCCGTCGCCGCAGTGCTCACCAGGCTCGTCGCCCACCAGGCCAGCTTCCGGCCCCGTCCCGACACCGAAGTGTTCGCCTTGGCCGAGGACGACGCGTTGCGTCGCTCGTCCATCCGCGCCGCCCTCGGCATCTACACCTCCTTCGTCGCGATCGTCGGAGCGGGCTTCACCCTGTCGCTGGCGGACGTCCTCACCTCCGACTTCGAACCCTGCGGCGCACCCTCGTGGTGGTACCCCGTCGGCGTCGCGCTCTGGTGGTCGTTGCTCGTCTGGCTCGCCGCCTATGTCTGGGGCATCGTGCAGGTGGTCTCGCGCCCCGTGCCGGTTCGCACTTCGGCGATGATCGGATGAGCGCCTCGATCACGGTCGACACGACCGACCCGACCCCTCCGTACGAACAGATCCGCCGTCAGATCGCGAACGCGATCGACCAGGGCGCCTTCGACGTCGGCGCGAGACTCCCGTCGGTGCGTCAACTCGCCAATGATCTCGGGATCGCCACCGGGACCGTCGCTCGCGCCTACCGGGAACTGGAAAGCGGGGGTCTCATCCGCACCCGCCGAGGTCAGGGCACCACGGTCCTCGCCGCGCCTCGCCCGGTCGCCGAACTCCTCGACGAACGAACCCGTGCCTACATCGCCGACGCACGCAGCCTCGGCGCCGACGACGAAGCGATCACCGCCGCAATCACCCGGCACCTGGGGTGACTCGTTCCCCGCCGGCCAGGTCAGCCGATACGCAGCAGGGCGCTGTCGCCCGACGCCAGGATCATCGACAGACGCCCGTCGGCGGAGACGATCCGCTGCCCGGTCCACACGTCGGTGGCCGGTACCGAGTCCGAACCGGCCAGGTTCAGCGCGTCGAGCGCGACGGAGACTTCGCGCGGGGCTCCCGAACCGTTGGTCAGCGACACCAGCAGGCCGGTCTGGCCGACGGCCCGTGACTCCACTTCGGCATCGCCCGCGACCACCCCGCCGGGCGCTCCCCGATCGTCGAGAGCCAGTGCCAGCACCGACGGGTTCGACACGACGGCCAGATTCTCGGCGGGCAACTGATCGATGTTCCCGCCGAACACCAGCGGCTCGGCCTTCATCACGTTGCGCGTCACCGCCGTGCGCAGCGACTCGACGCGCGGCATCGACGCCATGATCGAAGCGCGCGCGAGCCGTGAACCCCGGCGCGCGGACCGCAGCGTCAGTCCTTGAGCGGCCAGCGACGACGACACCGCGCCGTCGTGAAGGACCGCCGGATCGCCGTCGCACAGAATCAGCAGCGTGCGGAATCCCCGGTCGCGCAGACCGTGGGCGACGAGCCCGGCCGCCTGCGCCCGCACCTCGTCGGCGGTCGCACCACACGAATCGACCGATCCCACCGTCCAGGCCAGCAGCGGGTCCTTGACCGCGGTGTCCGGGTGTTCGGGCGCGACGTCGCACGCCGTCGCCAGCAGCGACAGCACAGCGGCGAGCACCAGCGGCAGAAATCTGCGCACCGGCGACTACATGCCCTTCACGCGACGACCGAGGTCGCGTTCCACCTCGCGCTTCGCGGTCCGCTCGGCGATGTCGCGGCGCTTGTCGTGCGCCTGCTTGCCGCGGGCCAGGGCCAGTTCGACCTTCACCCGGCCGTCGTTGAAGTACATCGACAGCGGCACCAGCGTGAGGTTGCCGTCGCGGATCTTGCCGATCAGCGTGTCGATCTCGTTGCGGTGCAGCAGCAGCTTCCGCTTGCGGCGGACGGCGTGGTTGGTCCAGGTGCCGGCTCCGTACTCGGCGATATACAGCGCTTGCAGCCAGACCTCACCGTCTTCGACGGTCGCGAAGGCGTCGACCAGCGACGCCTTGCCCTCACGCAGCGCCTTCACTTCGGTGCCCTTAAGCACCACGCCGCACTCGTAGACGTCGAGAATGGTGTAGTTGTGCCGCGCCTTGCGGTTGGTGGCGATCACCGCCCGACCTCTTTCCCTCGGCACGTCTCTACTCCTTGTTCTCGTCCGATCGAATCTATTCGCGCACGTACACGCGCAGAGTTCCGTAGGCGGTGACTCCGGCCAGCACGATGCCGCTCAGCAGCAGCCACGGTGAGATGTACAGGACGTCCTCGTTCGTGACACGCGCCAAGATGTTCACACCGTAGAGGTCGCCGAGCGCTTTGTCGAAGAAGAATATCTTCGCCAGGAACAAGCCGCCGATCGCCAGCAGCGCGCCGACCACCGCGGCGATCACCGCCTCCAGCAGGAACGGCAGCTGCGTGTACCACCTGGTGGCGCCCACCATCCTCATGATCGAGGTCTCGGTGCGTCTCGTGTAGGCCGCGATCTGGACGGTGTTGACGATCAACAGAATGGCCGCGACCGCCAGCACCGCGGCGATCGTGAACGCGGCGTTGCGGGCGCCGTCGAGCACGCTGAAGATGCGTTTGACCAGATCGCGCTGGTCCAGCACGCCGTCGATCCCTTCGGCGCGCTTGAACTTGTCGAGCACCGCGCCGAACCGGTCCGGATCGTTCATCCGCACGCGCAGCGCCGCCTGGTAGGAGTCTTCGCGGATGAACTCCGCCAGTTCCGGCGACTCCTTCTCCCACGACGCCTTCGCCGTCTTGTACGCCTGCTCCTGGCTGATGAAGGTGACCGTGCCGACGCCCGGCTCCTTCTCGATCTCGGCCTTGACCTTGGCGCACGGATCCTCGGTGCAGTTGGGGTCGCGCGCCGACACGTCGGAGTTGATGAAGAACTGCATCTCGACGCGGTCCAGGAAGATCTTCTGGCTCTTGTCGGCCATCTGCACCACCAGCAGACCGCCGCCGAGCATGCCCAGCGTGATCGCAGTGGTGAGGACCATCGCGATGGTCATCGTGATGTTGCGGCGGAATCCGTTGAGGACCTCGCTCAGAATGAAACTTGCTCGCACAGGTATGGGTTCCTTGTCTGCCCGGGTCCGGCCTCAGCCGATTCCGTACACGCCGTATTCGTCGTTGCGGACCAGCTTGCCCGCCTCGAACTCGAGCACTCGGCGACGCATCGCGTCGACGATGTGCCGGTCGTGCGTCGCCATCACCACGGTGGTGCCGCGGCGGTTCACGCGGTCCAGGACCTCGACGATCTCTTCGCTGGTCTCGGGATCGAGGTTGCCGGTCGGCTCGTCGGCCAGCAGCACCGCCGGCCGGTTCACGATGGCACGGGCGATCGCCACGCGCTGCATCTCGCCGCCGGACAGCTCGCGCGGCATACGGTCGGCCTTGCCGGACAGTCCGACGTACTCGAGCACCTCGGGCACCGTCGTCGCGATGCTCGACGCCGGCTTGCCGATCACTTCGAGCGCGAAGGCGACGTTCTCGGCGACGGTCTTCTGCTGCAGCAGCCGGAAGTCCTGGAAGACGCAGCCGATGGACTGGCGCAGCTTCGGGACCATGCGTCCGCGCAGCTTGTTGACGTGGAAGTCGCCCACCCAGACGTCGCCGGAGGTCGGCTTGTCCTCCTTCATCAGCAGCCGGAAGAACGTCGACTTTCCCGAACCGGACGGGCCGATCAGAAAGGCGAACTCTCCCTTGTCCAGTTCCAGGCTCAGGTCGGAGAGCGCCGGACGCGAGGACTTGGGATATTGCATCGTCACATCGGAGAGCGTGATCACGGAACGCCAGTCTAACGAGACGACCTGAGAATCCCGCTCAGGTCCACACGCGTCAGGCCGTCGGCACCGCGTCCGACACCGGAGGCTGCTGCTCCTGCCCCTGCGGTCCGGTCGTGGTGGGACTCGGGCTCGACGTGCGGCCGAGGTTCGGCAGGCGCAGGCCCGGCGAGGTGGTCGACGACGTCGATCCGCCGTCGCGCGGCTGTCCGCTGACCGGGGACTCGCTCTCGGACGACTCCGATGACGGCTCGACGCTGCTCGTGGACGGCTCGTGCGAGGTGGTCGACGACGGATACGGCGACGTGGTGCGCTCGTTGCGCGGGGGCGGCGGGGTGTTGACCTCAGGCGCGACGCCGTAGTGCGTCGAGGTGAAGCCGTACAGCACCGTCCCCGCGACGAACAGCACCACCAGAATGACCGTCGTCGTCCTGATCCGGGTGTGGTAGATGTGCCCGATCTTCGACCAGATCGCCCCCCAGCGCGCCTCGCGCTCTTCGGCGGCACTGCCCTGCGGGCGTTCGTCACTCATGGGGCTCCCCCTCACCGGCGGCCACCGTATGCGTCGAGGGCGCCACGGTGATGCCGTTGCTGGCCAGCGCCTGCACGATCGCCACTCGCAGCGCCCGGCTCACCTCGAACTGTTTGCCGGGCAGGGTGCGGGCCACCATGCGCACCGTCACGTAGTCGAGCTCCATGTCGGTGACGCCGAGCGGCGTCGGCGCGTCGAGCAGCAGCTTGTGCCACGTCGGATTCTCGAAGAACTTGCGGCCCACCGTCTTGAGCACGTCGGTGGCGGTGGAGATGTCGGCGTCGGCGGGGATCGGCACGTCGACCACCGCGCGCGCCCATTCGCGCGACATGTTGTTGACCTTGATGATCTGCCCGTTCGGGACGGTGATCATCTCGCCGTCGCTGGTGCGCAGCCGGGTGACGCGCAGGGTGACCTCTTCGACGGTGCCTTCGGCCATCGACGTTCCGGTCACCGTGAGGCGCACCATGTCGCCGTAGCCGTACTGGTGCTCGGCGACCACGAAGAAGCCGGCCAGGATGTCCTGGACCACGCGCTGCGCGCCGAAGCCCAGCGCGGCGCCGATCACCGCGGTCGGGCCGACCAGGCTGGAGGTCTTGATGTTGAAGAGCTCCAGGACCTGCAAGAACACCACGACGCCGACGATGGCGATCAGCGTCCAGCTGATCACGTCGACCAGTGCACGCCGGTGTTTGGCGTCCTCGGTCTCGACGATCGCGTCGGAGTTGTGGAAGCGATGCTCGATCCGCATGTCGTAGCGGTTCGTGATCCAGCGGATGAACCGCGCCGCCAGCACGCCGCCGATGATCCACAGCGCCGCCGGCAGGATCACCGTGGCCAGTGTGAACTCCCAGCTGCGCATCCAGTCGGGAAGCCCGAGCTTGGTGACGAGGTAGGTGGCGTCCGGGTTCGCCTTGACCGCCATGAACACGCTAGCCATCGTCGTCCATCCGCCAGCGGATGCCGGCCTCGATGAACTCGTCGAGATTGCCGTCGAGCACCGAACTCGGGTTGTTGTTCTCGACGTTGGTCCGCAGGTCGTTGACCATCTGGTACGGGTGCAGCACATACGAGCGCATCTGGTTGCCCCAGCTGGCGCCGGTGTCGCTCTTGAGGGCGTCCATCTGGGCGCGTTCCTCCTGGCGCTTGCGCTCGAGCAGCTTGGCCTGCAGCACGCGCATCGCCGACGCCTTGTTCTGCAGCTGGCTCTTCTCGTTCTGACAGGTCACGACGATGCCGGTGGGCATGTGCGTCAGGCGCACCGCCGAGTCAGTGGTGTTGACCGACTGTCCGCCCGGGCCCGAGGACCGGTAGACGTCGACCTTGACCTCGTTCTCGTCGATGTCGATGTGATCGGTGGTCTCCACCACCGGCAGCACCTCGACCTCGGCGAACGACGTCTGGCGCCGGCCCTGGTTGTCGAACGGGCTGATCCGCACCAGCCGGTGCGTGCCCTGCTCCACCGAGAGCGTGCCGTACATGTACGGGGCCTTCACCGCGAACGTCGCCGACTTGATGCCGGCCTCTTCGGCGTACGACGTGTCGTAGACCTCGACGGTGTGGTCGTGCTGCTCGGCCCACCGCACATACATGCGCATGAGCATCTGCGCCCAGTCCGCGGCGTCGACGCCGCCGGCGCCGGAACGGATGTTGACCAGGGCCTCGCGGGAGTCGTACTCGCCGGCCAGCATGGTCTTGACCTCCATCGCCTCCACGTCGCGCCGCAGGTCGGCGCGCTCGGCGTCGGCGTCGGCCAGCGCGGAGGCGCCGTCGTCGCCCTCTTCTGCTTCGGCCAGTTCGTAGAGGACCGGCAGGTCGTCGAGGCGACTGCGCAGTTCGGTGACGCGACGCAGCTCGGACTGCGCGTGGCTGAGCGCGCTGGTCACCTGCTGGGCGTTGTCCTGGTCGTTCCACAACTCGGGATCGGAGGCCTGCATCTCGAGCTCTTCGATCCGGCGACGCAGCTCGTCGAGGTCCATGACCTTTTCGACGGTGGTCAGGGTTGCGGCGAGGGATTCGAGATCGGCTGAGACTTCAGGGTGCACAGAGAGACAGCGTACCGATTGGCCGCGAAGTCAGCGATTGCACTGGTCGAACGCCTACTCGCCGGGGGCGACGAGCCTCCAGCTGGTAGCGGTCTTGCCCGGCTTGAAGACCACCGGGCGGTCCTCGCCGATGCGCGGCGCACTCTCCGACGGGCCGCAGACCAGCTTCCCGTAGACCTCTGTCGGCGCGGTCTCCGGACCGGTGATGGTGCCCGAGACCGTGCAGAACCACTGCCCGTTCCTGTCACCCGGCTGACGGTCGCTGGCGCCGGTGATGGTCAGCACGCCCTCGGCATACCCGGCGCCCACGGCCGTCCCGCCGCCGAAGCCGGTGGTCCGGGTCCGCATGTACATCGCCACCAGGGTCGCCGCGAGCAGCGCGACGAATGCAAGGGTTATCCAAGGCATACCGCTACCCTAGGCGATCGTGGGCGACACCCAAGAAATCTCTGAGAACCGCACCGACGATCTGAGCCTCGCGCGAGCCCTCGCCGACGCGGCCGACGACCTCACGCTGGCCCGCTTCGGCGCCCTCGACCTGCAGGTCGATTCCAAGCCCGACCTGACCCCGGTCTCGGACGCCGATCTGGCCTGCGAGCGTCTGCTGCGCGACCGGCTGGCCGTCGAGCGGCCGGGCGACGCGGTACTGGGCGAAGAGTTCGGCGGCGACGCCGTGCTGACCGGCCGGCAATGGGTGATCGACCCGATCGACGGCACCAAGAACTTCGTCCGCGGCGTGCCCGTCTGGGCGACGCTGATCGCTCTCCTGGAGGACGGCGTCCCGACGGTCGGTGTGGTGAGCGCTCCCGCGCTGAAGCGCCGCTGGTGGGCGGCGACCGGCCTCGGCGCCTTCGCGACGTTCGACGACCACGCCCCGCACCCGATCCGCGTCTCGGCCGTCGGCGAGCTCGCCTCGTCGTCGCTGGCCTTCTCCAGCCTCTCCGGCTGGGCCGACCGCGGTGTGCGCGAACAGTTCATCGCGCTGACCGACGAGGTCTGGCGGGTCCGCGGCTACGGCGACTTCCTCAACTACTGCCTGGTGGCCGAGGGTTCGGTCGACGTGACCGCCGAACCCGAGGTGTCCCTCTGGGATCTGGCGCCGCTCGACGTCCTGGTCCGCGAGGCCGGCGGCCGGTTCACCGATCTCGAGGCCCGCCCCGGCCCGGCCGGCGGCAGCGCCGTCGCCTCCAACGGACTGCTGCACGACGCGGTGCTCAGCGCGCTGAGCTAGCCGACATCGCCCGCGAACCGAGCACCCCGAGGAGCCACGGCTTTCGACGCCGGATCAGCGGTGAACACGACCATCCGCAGGTCGGCTCCGTGGATCGAGACGACGTCGCAGTCCAGTTCCACGGGGCCGACCTCGGGGTGATCGATCGTCTTGCGAGCGTCTGCGTGCGGGACGATCGTCGCGGTGTCCCACAGCCGCACGAAGTCGTCGTACCGCTCACGCAGATCTGCGATGAGCGCGGCCAGACCGGGATCGCCGGAGAAGGTCCGCCGCACCCGGCGCGCACAGGTCGTCGACCTGCTCGGTCTGCTGTTCTTCCTCGGCGGGCTCTCGCGCCTGCTCGCCTGGGCGGCCAGCGGCCCGCCCACCGCGTTCTACATCGCGATGATCCCCGTCGAACCGATCGTGCCGATCGTGAACCACTACGCGCTGCGCGCGGTCACAACTCGGTCGGCACGCCCGGTTCCAGCACCGCGAACGACGTCCCGGCCGGCTTCATCTCGTCGAGCCGGGCGTTGTGCACGGCGCGCCCGGCGTCGGACTGCACGGACTGGTGGATCGGCACCGCGACGCGCGGAACGACGGCGCGCAGGTAGTCGACCGGTTCGCTGATCTTCATCCACGGCGCAGCGGCCGGCAGCGCCAGCACGTCGATCCGCTCGAACGGGATGTAGAAGCTGTCTCCCGGGTGAAAGAACGCTCCGGGGCGGTCCGCGACGTCGAGCAGATACGCGGTGTTGTCGATGACCGGCAGCTCCGGGTGGATCACCGCGTGCCGGCCGCCGGTGCCGCGCACGGTGACGGCCCCGAGCGCGAAGCTCTCCCCCGGCCCGAGCACCGACCACGTCCCCATCGACGCGTCGTCGTTGAACTTCGCGGCGGTCTGCGGATCGGCGTACCGCACGGCCTGCGGATTGGCTTCGACCAGCGCGGGGATCCTCGCGGGGTCGGCGTGATCGGGATGCTGGTGGGTCACCAGGATCGCGTCGAGCCCGGTCAACTCCTCGAATCCCGACGAGAAGTTGCCGGGATCGAAGAGGATTCGCGCGCCGTCGAGCTCGACCAAGACGCAGGAGTGCCGGAAGTGCGTGACGATCATGTCCCGATCCTGCCAGGACCGGACGGCCTCCACACCCCGAGCAGACGATCCAGCACCGGCAACACGTCCCGGTGATTGCGGATCGCCGCGATCGAGCCGCGCCGCCGGGTCATCTCAATCCCTCCGCAGCGATTTCTGTCCGGTCAGCACCTCGAACTCGGCGGCCTGATAGCTCGCCCGCATCCGCTTCTTGTCGTACTTGCCGACGCTGGTCCGGGGCAGTTGCTCGACGATCACCCAGCGTTCCGGAATCCACCACCGGGCCACGCGCCCGACCAGGAAGTCGCGGAGCAGGTCGGCGTCGATGACCGCACCGGAACGCGGCACGACCAGGGCCAGCGGCCGTTCGTCCCATCGCCCGTCCGGCACACCGATCACCGAGACCTCCTCCACGTCGTCATGGCGCAGCAGCACGTCCTCGAGCTCCACCGACGAGATCCATTCGCCACCGGACTTGATGACGTCCTTGGCCCTGTCGACGAGCCGCACGTAGCCGTCCGCGTCCAGCGTGCCGACGTCGCCGGTACGCAGCCAGCCGTCCCGGAACGAGTCGACGCCCGCGCCGTCGAGGTAGGCGCCGGAGATCCACGGACCGCGCAGCTCGAACTCTCCGACGGCGACGCCGTCGTTCGGCAGCACTTCGCCGCTCTCGGGTTCCACCAGCCGGATGTCCACTCCGGCCAGGACGCGCCCCTGGGACAGCCGTTGCAGGGAGGCCTGCTCCGGCGTCGCGCCGGGCAGAGTCCGGGCGGCCGACACCAGCGGCGAGGTCTCGGTCATGCCCCAGCCCTGCAGAATCGGGGCTCCCACCTGGTCGTAGGCCTCCAGGAGCGACGTGGTGACCGCGGCGCCGCCGATGACCACCCGCTGGAGCGACGACAGGTCGGCGTCGGGATCACTGCGGACCACCCGGAGAACGTCCGCCCACACGGTGGGCACACCGTTGCCGAAGGTGACTCGCTCCTCCTTCACCGCCGACGCGATCGTCTTCGGCGAGAGGAAACGATCGAGCAGCACCATGTCGGCGCCGAACCAGAACGCCGAATACGGGTAGCCCCACGCCGTCGCATGGAACATCGGCACCACGATGAGCGCCACGTCGTCGGATCCGATGCGCAACGCGTTCATCGTCGCCGACGACATCGACTGCATGAGGATCGACCGGTGACTGTAGGCGACGCCCTTCGGATTGCCCGTGGTCCCGGTGGTGTAGCAGATGCTGGCGGCCGACTGCTCGTCGAACTCCGGCCATTCGCGCTCGACGGGGTGACCGGCGAGCACATCGTCGTAGCTCACGACGGTGACGTCGTAGTCCGCGAAGAGCGCCGGATCGGCATGTCCGTTGAGCACGACGACACGCACGGTCGTCAGCATCGGCATCAGGTCGGCGAAGCTCTCGGCCAGCGAACCGTCGACGATCATCACCTCGTCCTGCGCGGCGTTGATCGTGAACGCCACCTGGTCCGGGAAGAGGCGGATGTTCGCGGTATGGAGCACCGCGCCCATGGCCGGGACGCCCAGGTAGGCCTCCAGGTGCTCCTGGTTGTTCCACATGAACGTCCCGACCCGCTGGTCGCCCGCGACGCCGAGTCCGGCGAGGCCGAACGAGAGTCGAGTCGCGCGCGCGGCCACGTCTGCGAAGGAGGTTCGACGCCGCGTCCCGTCGCCGAGGTCGGTGATCACCTCGCGCGTCGCGTTCCATCGCCTGCCGTGTTCAAGCACCCGGGCGATCGACAGCGGCGCGTGCATCATCGTGCTCTTCACTTCAACTCCTCCTCAGCGGACCGCGGCCCGTCTCTTTCCGGAAATTACCGCTGCCAGGCGTTGTCGGCGGCCATCTTCTCAGCATCCACTCCGCCCATGAGACCGTCCTTCGCCGGCGAATGAAGTCCGGAAGCACCAATCGCCTAGGAATATAACTGTGACCCAGAACATAGTCAACCGACCGACCGGTCGAGAATTCCGTCGGAGAGTTCTCAAATCCCTTGCGTATTCGACGTGACACTGCTTACAGTTGCCCTACCGCTCGGTCGGCTTACTTGGAGGACTTCGACGAGGGCACCGGCGTCGCGCGCGACTTCTTCGTCCAGCACCTCGCCGGCTGACGCCTGAGGCGCGGCGCTCAAGCCCGGGAATCAGACGCCTCCGGGCTTCAGTCGTTCGCGCTCCCCATCGCTTCCGGGTGGGCGGATGTGAGATCGCCGCCGCCCACCCGGCCCCAAATCCCCTCAGAGAAGGAGTCTTCGCCATGAGCTTCTATGTCACGGCCCTCTACAACCACCCCGCCGACGACGCCGCCAAGGAGTCCTTCGAG
Source organism: Gordonia sp. (in: high G+C Gram-positive bacteria) (assembly GCA_047605365.1). Classification (GTDB taxonomy): domain Bacteria; phylum Actinomycetota; class Actinomycetes; order Mycobacteriales; family Mycobacteriaceae; genus Gordonia. Next base: position 10,653 of record JASGFV010000031.1, on the reverse strand, counting down.
TCCTACTACGCGCAGACCCACACGCCGCTGGCCAAAGAGCTGCCGAATCTGGAGTCGCTCGTCGTGTTCCGGCCGGCGCCCGAAGCCGACGGTTCGCCCGCCGCGTACTACCTGATCGCCGTGCTCGAGTACGCCTCCGCCGAGGCCTGCCAGGAAAGCTTCGACAGCACGAAGGGCCGGGAAGTGCTGGCCGACGTGCCGAAATTCGCCTTCCAGGGCGTGACCCTGGTGCAGGGGCCCGGCGGCCGCGCCTGACCGACGTCGTCTCAACGGCGCGCCCGATCGCGGCCGGGCCATCCCCGGTCCGGCCGCGATCGGCGTCGCCGACCACCATCGACCAGCCATTGAGGACCACGAAATGAAACGAACTCTGTACGACACAGACCACGAGGACTTCCGCGCCTCGGTCCGCGAGTTCGCCAAGCGCGAGGTGGCGCCCAACCTGGAGCGCTGGGACGCCCAGCACTCCATCGACCGCGAGACGTGGCTGGCCGCCGGCGCGCAAGGCGTCATCGGACTCCCGATCCCCACCGAGTACGGAGGCGGCGGCGTCGACGACTACCGCTTCCGCTCGATCGTCATCGAAGAGCTCGCCCGGGTGCACGCCGCGTCGCTCGCCTCCGGTTTCGCCCTCCAGGACGACATCGCCGCGAAGTACATCATCGAACTCGGAGACGACGCGCAGAAGGCCCGATGGCTCCCGTCGATGGCCACCGGCGAGCACATCGGCGCCATCGCCATGACCGAGCCGGGCACCGGCAGCGACCTGCAGGGCATCCGGACCAGCGCAGTGCGCACCGACGGCGGCTGGCTGGTCAACGGGGCCAAGACCTTCATCACCAACGGGATCCACGCCGATCTGGTGGTCACCGTGGTCCGCACCGACCCGGCCGGGGGACCCGGCGCGTTCACCCTGATGGTCGTCGAGCGCGCCATGCCCGGATTCAGCCGCGGGCGCCGTCTGGAGAAAGTCGGCATGCACGCGCAGGACACCGCCGAACTGCACTACGACGACGTGTTCGTCCCGGACGCCAACGTGCTCGGAGCGGTCGGCGGCGGATTCGGCCAGCTCAAAGCCCTGCTGCCGCTCGAACGCCTCGGCATCGCGATACAGGGCGTCTGCGTCGCCGAGACGATCCTCGCCGAGACCGTCGCCTACGTGCGCGATCGGCACGCCTTCGGCCAGCGCATCGCCGACTTCCAGAACACTCAGTTCCAGCTCGCCGAGATGGCCACCGAGGTCGATCTCGGCCGCACCTTCGCCGACCGCGCGATCCTGGCGCTCAACGCCGGCGAGCTCGACGACGTCGACGCCGCGAAGGCCAAGTGGTGGTGCACCGACCTGCAGAATCGAGTCGTCGACCGCTGCCTGCAGCTGTACGGCGGCTACGGCTACATGCTCGAGTACCCGGTCGGCCGCGCCTACCAGGACGCCCGGATTCAGAAGATCTTCGGCGGCGCCAACGAGATCATGAAGCAGATCATCGGGCGACGGATCGTCGGCCGGCCGGAGAAGTGACCGGGCGCTCAGCCGTCGAGCAGACGGTCGAGCGCCGGCGCCACCTCGCGGTGCGAGCTGATCGTCGCGATCGACCCGCGGCCCTCCTGCGCGAGTTCGCGCGCGAGGTCGGTGTCGTGCTCGCCCACCGCGTCGAGCAGGACGTCGAGCCGCGGCAGCCGAGCAGCCACCTCGCGCGGGTCCTTGCCCGCGTTGTGGACGCAGTCCGAGAGCAGCAGCACCCGCGAGTAGCGGGCCGGCGCGGAGGCCAGTTGCCGCGCAGCCACTTCCAGCGGAAACGACACGTTGGTCAGACCGCGCGCCGGCAACGCCAGCAGCGATCGGATCGCGTCGGGCACCGACGGCGGCGGACCGAGCGGTGCGATCAGTGCGGCGTCGGACCAGAACGCGATCAGCGCCAGCCGGTCCGTCTGATCCAGGTGCGCCGCCACCGCGCCGACCGTCGCGGCCGCCATCTGCACGCGTTCACCGCGCATGGACCCGGAGACGTCGACGACGAGCGCGATCGACCGCGGACGACGCCGCCGCGCCCGCACGATGATGTCGTCCTCTTCCAGCACCGGCTTCTCCACCAGCGATTCCATCGTCCGATCCAGGTCGAGCTCGTCGGCGTCGGGATCGAACTTGACGCTCATCAACCGCCCGGTCGCGCTGCGGTCGGCCTCCCGAACGGTGGGCCGCGGGCGCGCCAGTCGTGACGCGATGTCCAGCGCCCGGCGCACCACTTCGGCCTCCTCGGCCTCGCGCGCGGCGTCGACCTCGGTCTGCTCGGCGTCGTCGTCGCTGAACTCGACGCCGCCTCCGCCCGCCTTGCCCTTCACGTCCTCGTGCGTGCGCTGGGCAGGGCCGTCTCCACGGCCGGTTCCGCCGTCGGCGGCGAACAGTGACGGGTCGGAGTCCAGCCGTTTCGGCTTCCGCGTCAGACGGCGCCGATCACCGCCTTTGCGGCCCGGCTCTTCCGAGCGGCGTTCGATCGGGGAGTCCAGGTCCAGTGCTCTTCAACCCGGGGCCCGCTCCTGCAACTTCAGGACGAAACGGTCCTCCCAGATCTCACGGAGGATCGCCTCGGGCCGCCGGCCGCTGGCCTCGTCGACATGGATGCGGCCGGACAGCCCCAGCAGCATCGCGTCCCAGACGGTCTCCGGATAGTGCTCGTCGTCGCGCATCGCGAGCAGTTCCAATGCGATCAGCGACGTATCGATGGCGCCGCGCACGCTGCTCCCCTGCCGGACGTCGGGATGCAGGCGCGTCGAACGCGTCAGCGCGACGGCGTCGGCGTGAAGACGCGCGACAGTGTCGTCGGGGATCTCGCCGTGCGTGTTGGGCGCCCGGAGAGCGACGATCGCCAGCTCCTCGGCTTCGCTTTGATAGTCGACGGCGAGGCGGCAGACGCGATCCATCATCGCCCCGGACAGCCGCGAGGTGCCGACGTTGTCGAACGGATTCATCGAGGCGACGACGCGGAAGGTCGGCGCGGCGACGATCTCCCCGGCCCTCGGCACGGTGATCATCCGGTCGGCCATGGCGGTGAGCACCGAGTTGAGGGTGTCGTCCGGTGCGCGGTTCACCTCTTCGATGTAGAGGAAGCCGCCTTCGCGCATCGCGCGGACCAGCGGGCCGTCGACGAAGGTCTCCGCCGAATAGCCCTCCTGCAGGACCCGGGCCGGATCATGGTGGCCCACCAGTCGTGCCGGGGTCAGGTCGGCGTTGCCCTCGACCAGCACGAACGGCACGCCCCAGACGTCGGTGATCGCCTGCAGCACCGTCGTCTTCGACGTGCCCGGCGGCCCCTCGAGCAGGAGGTCGCGCCCGGCGGCCACCGCCCCGAGCACCAGCTCCAGTTCCCGCTCGCGGCCGACCAGCCGCTCCGCGACCGCGCGGCGCACCTCCGCGACCCGGCCGGCCGACTCGCCGACCACCCGCGTCCCGACGACCGCCGCTCTCTCCGCTTGCTGCCCCATTTTCGACGCTCCACTCATCCGTAGACCTTCCCCAGTTCGAGACGCCAGGCGAACCCGGATCCGACACCGGATCCGGGTCCCCCGACGACGTGGCGCGTATTACGCGTTGTCCACCGCGATCTTGTGCATGTTGACGCCGGGCATGACGTGATGACCTCCGTCGACGATCATCTCCAGACCGGACGACCACCGAGAATCGTCGGACGCCAGCCACAGCACGGCCTCGCTCGTCGCATTGACCGGAAGCATGCCGACGCTCTCGAGGAGCGGCCAGTACCTGGCACCGGCCATGTCCTCTCGCTTGCCCTTGCCCACCTCGCCGGCGAACAGGTCCCAACCGCCCTGCCAGTCCAGAATCTTGGTATCGACCACACCCGGCAGCACCGCGTTGACCCGGATGTCGTACTCGCCCAGTTCCAGGGCGACGGACTTCATCATGCCGAGCACCGCATGCTTCGAGCAGATGTACGGGAGGTAGTTGGCACCGCCTTCGAATCCGTTCACCGAAGCGATCAGCACCATCGACCCGGAACGCTGTTCCTTCATGATCGGAGTGACGGCCTTGAGGGTGCGCCACACCCCCATGATGTTGACGTCCAGAACGTCCTTGAACTCGTCCTCGGGCATGTTCCAGAACTCGTGCACCGTCCAGGTCGCCGCGTTGGCGACCACTACGTCGATGTGGCCGAACTCTTCGATGCCCGCCGCGACCAGCGCATCGAGTTGTTCCTGCTCCCGAACGTCGCCTTCGACGGCGATGATCCGACGATCGAGCGCCTCGACCTGACGAACCGTCTCCTGCAGGTCCTCCGAAGTGGCGAAGGGGTACGGAATCGTTCCTTGCTCGGGGACGTCGAGCGCCAATATGTCGGCGCCCTCTTCCGCGAGCCGCAACGCGTGAGCGCGCCCCTGGCCACGACCCGCACCGGTGATCAGCGCGACCTTTCCATCCATTCTGCCCATGAAATCCTCCTCGATATTGATCGGCGACGAGATCGGCCCGACGCCGGCTATGCACCGAACCGGCGGCTCGGCGGTGAAGTTCTGCTCGGCTCAGGCCGGGTGGAGCCTGCCGCCGACACTCGTCACTTGATCGCGAATCCGCCGTCCACCTTCAGCTCCAGACCGGTCACGTACCGCGCCTCGTCGGACGCCAGGAACAGCACCGCGTTGGCGATGTCGATCGGGTCGACGAGCGGAATCGGGAGCAGGTGCATGGCGTAGAACGCGTCCTCGGCCGACTCGTAGGTCGCCTCTTCAGCCTCGGGGTTGAACAGGCGGTAGAGGGGTTCGTTCAGCACCATCGGCGTGCGCACCGACGTTGGGTGCACGGTGTTGACGCGGATCCCCTGCTGGCCGTACTCGTTGGCCAGGACCTTCATCAGTCCGATGACCCCGTGCTTGGCCGCGGTGTACGACGAGATGGTCGCGAACCCCTTGTGCCCGGCGGTCGACGACGTCAGCACGATCGATCCGCCCTCGCCCTGTTCCAGTAGGTGCGGCAGCGCAGCCTTGGCGGTCTGCCAGACGCCCTTGAGGTTGACGTTCTGGACGGTGTCCCAGTCCTCGCCGCTCATCTCGTGACTCGGGTCGCCGAACATGAAGATGCCGGCGTTGGCCACGACTATGTCGAGTCGTCCCAGTTCGGCGACGCCTTCGTCGACGGCGGCCTTGAGCGCCGGGAAGTCACGGACATCGGCCTTGCGCGCCACGATCCGCCGGTCCAGGGCCTCCACCTGACGCACGGTCTCGGCCAGGTCGTCCTCCGTCGAGCCCTCGTAGAACCGCTCCATGCCCTCGACCGGTCCGGCGATGTCGACGGCGATGATGTCGGCGCCTTCCTCTGCCAGGCGTAGCGCCTCGGCTCGGCCCTGACCACGTGCCGCACCGGTGACGAAGGCGACCTTTCCTGCTACTCGTCCCATGACTTCTCCTCTTCGAATCGTTGAATGACTGTTCGGGTTCTGGTCGTCGAACGCCGTCAGACGGCGCTGTATCCGCCGTCGACGAGGTGGTAACTGGCGGTGATGAAACCTGCCGCGTCCGAGAGCAGGAACACGATCAGCGCGGCGACCTCTTCGGGCTTGCCGGTCCGGCCGATCGGGTGGGTATTGGAAAGTGCCTTGTAGCCCTCTTCGTCGAGCACCGACAGCATCGGAGTGTCGATGAAGCCCGGTCCCACCGCGTTCACCCGGACGCCGAACTCGGTGACGTCGAGCGCCGCGGACTTGGTCAGACCGACCACCGCGTGCTTCGACGAGTTGTAGGCGCACTGCCCCACTTGAGCGACCGTGCCCATTACCGAGGCGACGTTGACGACCGCGCCGCCGCCCGCCGCGATGATCGCGGGAAGCTCTGCCTGCAGCGAGTAGAAGACGCCGTCGAGGTTCACCGCCATCGTCTGTCTCCACAGGTCCAGCGGGTAGTCGAGGATCGACGTGAAGTCGCCCGCGATGCCGGCGTTGTTCACCGCGCCGTCGAGCTTGCCGAGGTCGGCCTGGATCTGCTTGACGACGTCGAGCATCTGCTGCCGGTCGGTGACGTCGCACGGATACGCCCGCGCACCCCCGCCGACCTGCTCAGCAACCGCCTGCGCGGTGTCGGCGTTCAGGTCGGCGACAGCGACCGTCGCACCCCGGTCGGCGAGCATCTGCGCAGTCGCCTGTCCGATGCCCTGGCCTGCACCAGTCACCAGGACTACTTTTCCGGCGAAATCGTTGTCAGTCATGTGAAGAAGAACCTCTCGCAATGTGCGGCGACGTTGCCTCACCGCTCTGGCCACCGGACCCGGAGAAGCAACATGTGACCTTGCTTACCGTCCGCCCGGTAGGTTCAACCTACGCCCACCCGGGGAACCTGTCAGCGGGTCGGGAAAGGTTCCATAAAATTAGCGTTGAGCACTACATATTCCTCGACAACAGCGCACACAAGGCGACTTCGAGGATGCTTTCACAGCACACTCTCCATTCATCCCTCACCCGACCGGTCGGTAGATCCGGATCGAAATGCGGCATCTCCGGCGCCCGTCCGCACGCACACGGTGAGCACGACGGCGCCGGTGAAGCGATTCGCTTCACCGGCGCCGTCGTCTGCAGCTCAGCCGTCGACTACAACCACTTCTTGTAGAAGTCGATCGCCACCTGCGAGCTCTGTGCGAACTCGTCGACGTAGGAGCCGTAGTGGTGGCCCTTGATGAGCACCAGCTCCTTCGGCTCGAGGGCCGACTCGTAGCACTCCAGCGACAGATCCGTCGGCGTGGTCATGTCCTCGGTGGCCACGATCATCAGCAACGGGGTCGGGCTGACGCGAGCGAAGAAGGGCCCCGGGTCGTACTCCAGGAAGTAGTCGACGCTTCGCAGGGTGGTCGAGTTCTCCCACTTCGCGTCCGGGTACGAGGTGAAGTAGTTCCACGAATTGATGCCGGCGATGGCGTGCGGGGTCAGCGGGTCGTCGCTGACCACCGGGATGCGGCCCGGCTCTGCGCCCGCGAACTCGGCCCGGCGGTTCTCGGCGAGCATGTTGAGCATGTCCGGCCAACCGCCTTCAGGCCCGAGACGACGAACGTTCCAGTAGCCCGAGGCCAGCGGAGCCTGAGCGACGACGGCCTTCGCGCGACGGTCGATGGCGCCGACCTCGACGACCAGACCCGCCGAGTAGCTGGTTCCCCAGATGCCGATACGCTCGGCGTCGACCTCGGGAAGGGTCTCGGCGAAGCTGATCGCATCACGGTAGTCCGACCGCTGATCATGCGGACTGACCTCGCCGCGCGGCTCGCCGTCGCTGTCGCCGAAGTTGCGGTGGTCGTACACGAGGGCCGCGAAGCCGGCCTTCGAGAAGGCCTCGCCGTACTTGTCGAGGCTCATGTACTTGGTGGCGGTGAAGCCGTGCGCGACGATGATGCACGGCGACTCGCCGCTTGCATCGTCGGGCGTGTAGAGCCAACCGCGCAGGGTCAGACCGTCGCGGGTCTGGAATTCCACGTCCTTACGCATTTCTTTCTCCTTGTCGATTGCTGGTTTTCGGAGTTCTCGTTCTTCGGGGAGTCGCTTCACCCGCAAGGGACCGGCCGGTCGGTCGGGACGTCCCCGCGAGATGCTGGCGGTCAGCCCGGGTTGTGGTTGTGGCCGGTCTGAATGAGGTGCCCGCCGTCGACCGGAAGGGTGATCCCGGTGATGTCGCGAGCGTCGTCGGACACCAGGAAGGCGACGGCGTCGGACATCGCCTCCGGGCGCATCAGACGCCGGCCCTTGAGTCCGGTGAAGTGCTTCATGCCGTCGCGCAGATCATCGACGGTCGCGCCCGGGGCGACGAACCGATCGAGGGCACCCTGCCACTTGATGATGTCGGTGTCGGTGGCGCTCGGGCAGACCATGTTGCAGCGGATCCCGAAGCGGCCCAGTTCGAGGGCGACGTTGCGGGAGAACATCTCCGCCCCGGCTTTGGTCGCGCAGTAGTGCGCATAGTCGACGGCCGGCTCGATCGCATTCACCGAACCGGTGATGACGATGGCGCCGTCCTCTCGCTCGATCATGTGCGGGGTGACCGCCTTGACCGCGTGAAAGACGCCGGTCAGGTTGACGTCGACCATGTCCTGCCACTCGGTCTCCGAGAGTTCCCAAAACGGGCGCAGTCCCCAGATTCCATGGTTCACGACCAGGATGTCGACCTTGCCGAACTCGTCGAGGGCCTTGGCGACCACTCCGTCCATCTGCTCCTGAGAGCGGACGTCGGCCACGAGCCCAAGCGCCCGGCGGTCGAGTTCCTCGACGCCCTTGACGGTCTCCTTCAGCTGCTCGTCGGTGCCGAGCGCGTACTCGAGACTCGCGATGTCTGCATCGACGTCGAGCGCCACGATGTCAGCGCCTTCGCTCGCGAGCTTCAGCGCGTGGCTGCGGCCCTGACCGCGGGCACCACCGGTGATGATCGCGACCTTCCCCTCGAGTCTTCCCATAGCGAACGTCCATTTCTCTTCAGCTGATCGTCTTGCGAGCCCGGCGGGCCCCGACATGGTCGACACACGAGCCCGCCGCCGTCGCATCGGATGCGTGACGGGCATTGCATCTGAGATTGAACGTAATGTGTGTCACATCCAGTGTCAACCGACCGCCCGGTCGGCACAATCGCCAGGCCGATACGCACAGCGACCTCACGGTGTTACGGTCAATTGGATCCAGGTCACCGTCGAGACCGCGCGAAGCGCCTGGCAGACCGCGAGGAGGGATCCGATGTCGACGCCAGATCAGACACAGGACTCCGCGACAGTCGGCGTCTCAGCGCCCGCCCGAACAGCCGATCGGCTGCTCGCCGAGTCGGCTGCACTGTTCGGCGAGCGTGGATACGACGCTGCGACGACCCGCGAGCTCGCCGCCCGGCTCGGCATCACCAAGGCGAGCCTCTACCACCACATCGAGAACAAGGACGACCTGCTTTATCGCATCAGCACCGAGAGCCTCAAGCGCACCTCCGCAGCAGTCCGCGAGGTCTGGGAGACCGCCCCGGCCGAGGTCCGGCTGCGGCAGATGATCGCCGTCCACATGCTCGGCACCTTCGAGGCCCAGGCCCTGTATCGGGTGGCCCTGCTCGAACTCCGCCGCCTGACACCGGACCGACGCCGCGAGGTGACGGTGCTCCGCGACGCCTACGCGCAGATGTTCCGCTCTGCGGTCCGCCAGGACCAGGCCGACGGCCGGATCCGTCCCGAGCTGGACAGCGGAGTGGTGACCCTGACGCTCCTCGGCATCCTCAACTGGCCCGTGTTCTGGTCCAGTCACCCGCGAGAAGCGGTGCCGGGCGTCGCCGACTTCTATGCGGACATGTTCCTGCACGGGACCGCCGGACCCACCCTCTCGACGGCTGGCGACGACTCCGCCGGACCGTTCGCCGAGACGACCCCAGAACCGCCGTCGACCAGTACCGACGCTCCGGCCAGACCCGTGCGCACAGCCGCGAACGTCACCACCGAGGCGGTGCTGCTGTTCGACGAGGTCGGGTTTCACGCCGCGTCGACGCGCATGCTCGCCGAGCGCCTGGGCATCACCAAGGCCACGCTCTACCACCACATCAAGAACAAAGACGACCTGCTCTACCGCATCTGCCGCACCAGCGTCGACGAGACGGTGGCCCCGGTGATCGAAGCGAGCGAGTCCTCGCCGGCGGCCGACCGACTGCGTCAGATGGCGCGGACGCATCTGCGATGCGTATTGGGCGACCGAGTCTTCCATCGCGTCGCGGTGATCGAGAGCCGCAGCCTGTCCCCGGATCGCCTGGCCGAGGTCGACCAGGCCCGCACCGACTACTCGCGACTGTTCCTCACCGCGATCAAGCAGGACCAAGCCGACGGCCGCATCGATCCCGCCCTCGACCCGCGACTGATCTGCACGGCGCTGATGGGCATGCTCATCTGGCCCCTCTTCTGGTACGACGAGGCGCGCAACACCACCCCCGACGCCCTGGCCGATTTCATCGTCGACCTGCTGCGCACCGGCGTCGAGCCCTCCTGAGTCTGCCGACTCGCCGACTCTTCGTTCCACGAGACTCGACACTGTTCTTACCGCGGAGTAAGGTCTGCACTTACCGCGGAGTAAGAAGCCGCAACGATCCCGAATCCGTTCACGTCGAGAGAATGCAGGCCATGACCGAAACCACCGCCAGCACCAAGGACTCCAGCTCCGTCGGTGTTCAGCAGCACAAACGCAGCCCGATCGGCACCGCGATGCGTGCCCTCACCGCGATCACCGGTTCGGAGTTCGCCCAGAAGTACGGTCTGGCCGAGCCGATCAACCGGGTCGCCTTCGAGGCCACCAAGACCGGCTTCAAGACCCTCGGCGCCGCGAATCGCGCGTTCAAGCCGGCCGCCGGCGGCAGCGCTCCCGAGCGCCCGGTCAGCACCCCCAAGGGCTACTTCAACCTGAACCCGGACGACGAGCAGGCGATGATCGCCGAGACCGTCAAGGACTTCGCCAGCGAGATCCTGCGCCCGGCCGCCCACGAGGCCGACGCCGAGGCGACCGCCCCCGAGGACATCGTGAAGCGCTCGGCCGAGCTGGGCATCACCATGATCAACGTCCCCGAGGCGTTCGACGGCGCCGCCTCCGAGCGCGGCGTGGTGACCAACGCGCTGGTCGCCGAGGCGATGGCCTACGGCGACATGGGCCTGGCCCTGCCGCTGCTGGC
>JASGFV010000030.1:0-22585 GCA_047605365.1 Gordonia sp. (in: high G+C Gram-positive bacteria) | reverse complement strand
GTCGCCGGCTTTGTTGCCGGCGACGGGACTACGGTGGGCGGCCGCCTGCGCTCGGAGATCTGCGACAAGGTCCGCGAGTCGCTCCGCGACGGCAGGTCCGCTGCACCGGTGACCGGATGGCTGATGCGGGACATCGCCGGATGCATGGGCCCGACCGATGCCGGGGTGGCCGAAAGACGTGTGCTTCGCACGCTAATCGCCGACAGTCCCAGCGAGAACCGCAACGAGCTCGTGCATAGCCTGCTCCAAATCGATGGCCGGTCGGACCTCGTAGAATCCGAGCTCGCCGGCGTCGTCCACGACGCGGCGGGTCCCGCGCTTCGCGATGAGATGCGCGCCATCATTGACTACGAGACCGCGACCACCGCGATCGACGATGCTTTCCGCCGGGTTCTCGCCTTCGGGGCTGCGCAGGGCGGCCACTTCGCAGAAGCGCAGGCGGCGAAGGCCGCTGCTATTGTCGATCTCGCGCCTCACGTTCGCGATCTCGTCGACCGCGCGGTCGACAGCATCGGCAACCTGCCGACGACCGCCGACACCGCGACCCTCGCACCTGAGCTGCTCGCCGCCGAAACCCGTGACGCGTTGCGGGAGTTCACCACGGTCTCCTCCTCACTCGACTTGGTCGGTGCGCTCATCGCTACCCATAAGCACGTCCAGGACACCAAGGTGAAGCGCATGTGGATCGACCCGATCAGCGGTGTCTGGGTGGTCCGCGGCGCGTATGGAAACCAGGTGACCGAACGACCTGAAGGCTCCTGGGTCCACCGGATGCGGCTGCACTCGCTTGTCGACTTCCTGAACCGAACGGAGACGGCGTGAACCTCGCACCGCTGCTCGACATGTGGGACCGACCGGCTGCCGCCGGTGATCCGGTCGCCGTGCTCGCCACCACCTTCACCCTGGAACCGGAATTCTTCGAGAACAATTGTCTCGCACGCTTCCTCGCCGTCGACGCCGTCGACGAGGGGACCAAGTCCATCGACGACATAGTGGCTCGCGTGGAGATGGAGGAGGCCCTTCGCCTTCCGGCCGTTACCGTTCTCGCCGATCGCAGAGCGCAGTGCGAACGCACCAGCCTGCGCTGGGACCTGCTGCCCGTCGCGGTCCCAACCGGTCTTCTACATTCCAAGGTTGCGATCATTCTCTGGGAGAAGGCGACCCGCGTCATCGTCGGTTCGGCGAACCTGACCGAAGCCGGTTACCGAAGGAACATCGAAATCGGCCTCGCTGCCGATCTCGGCCCCAGCTGCCTGTTCCCGGGTTCCGTCCTCAATGACATTGCTGACCAGGTGGAGTCCTATCTCGACTATCTCGGTGTGGGACAGGTCGAGATCCCAGCGGTGCGGCGCGCCCGCGAGACCCTGGCACTGTTCCGCGACCGCGCTGCCGACCAAACTGACGCGTCGTCGCAGACGCTCGTGGCATGCGCGCCGACCGCTGAGGGTGCAGGTCCGCTCGATGCCCTGCGCTTGGCGTGGCGCGGCAAAGAACCGACGCAAGCGACGCACGTGTCGCCGTTCTGGGACAAGGACAACGACACCGTCCTCACTGCCGTCCACGGATTACTACAGGGACGGCCGGCGGCTACGCGCCGGCATACGGTGTCGGCGGCGGTCGGTCTCGACGGCGCCGTCGCCTTCCCCCTCGGCATGCAGCCGCGCGGTGTAGAAGTGTGCCGGTTCGACGTGGATGACGGGAACGTGCGCAGCCTGCACGCGAAAAGTTTGGTGATCCGCAGTGCGGGATGGGTGTCGGCCCTTGTCGGGTCGTCCAACCACACCCGCGCAGGGCTGGGCCTCGGCGGTCCGCGCCGCCATCGGGAACTCAATATCTGGCTCGGCGCCGCGACCGACACCCCAGAGGGCAAGGTTCTTCTGGAACTGGATCGTCGCGGCGCCCCGGTCCCCGACGGCACCGCCTTTGAACCGCTCTTGGACGAGGATGAGCCCGAAGACGTTGCGGTGCTGCCGCTGTTCTTCGGTCTCTGCCGTGTCGGCCGGGCCGAGGACGGCTCCTGGCAGGTCATCACTATGTTCGACCCCTTGGACAAGCTCGCGGCGCCGTGGTCTGTCCACCGACCGGACGGGGCCGTGCTCGTCGACGACACCGACTGGGGTGGCCGTGCTGAGATCGCCTTCCCCGTCGCCGAAGACGCGCTGCCGGTGTTCCTCACGGTGCGGTGGGGCAACGGCGTCGACGGTGGCGAGGTGGCGTGGTCGACGATCGTCGACGACCGCCACGATCTGCCGCCCGGTCTGGAGATCGCCGGCTTGTCCTCCCAGCAGTTGCTCGCCGCACTGGCGGCGGGGAAGTCGTTGGCGCAGGCGGTCCGCGAGGAGTTGGAACGGTCGGAGAATGAGGACGCTCCTGCTGCGGGGGAGGTGGAACTCGACCTGCTGCGGCTGCACGACTCGTCGAGCGCGCTCCTGCGCAGGGGACGGGCGCTGGCAGTGTCGCTGGACCGGCTCCAGATACGGCTGAGCAGGCCGGTTCTGTCGCTTGACAACCTCTCCGGGCGCCTCCGTGGGCCCTATGGTCCGAGCTTCATCGTCGACAAGGTGGTGTCCGACTGGCAGGGCGAACGCATCACAGCGGCAGAGGCGATGTTCACGGTCGCTGAGATCGCGCTGGCTGTGGCGCGCGTGCCTTGGTTCGAGGTGTTCGCCGTTGTCGACGCCGATGAGGGCATCACCCAAGTTCGCGCCGACCTGGAGCGGCTCGTCTACGCGGCGGCCGCGATCGACGCCGACGCATCGGATGTCGGCCGCTATCTCACAGTCGCGATCCAGGAGGCTCGTCGATGCCTGAACTGACTTCGAGTCTGCGGACCGTCCTCGACGGCCAGTTCGCGGCCGCGTGGGACCGGCAGCGTCGGACCGCCGCCGAGATCTTGTCTCGGTTCGACGCCCAAGAGGGGGTCATCCTCGCTGACCAAGTCGGCATGGGCAAGACCTTCGTGGCGCTGGCCGTCGCGGTTTCGGAGATCCTGCGGACCCCCGAGCCGGGCCAGGTGGTCGTCTTCGTGCCGCCGAAGGTCGGCCACAAGTGGATCCTGGAATGGGAGAAGTTCGCAGAGAAGTTGCTCGACGACGACGCCCCGCAGATCCGGTGCACCCCGAATCCGATTGGTAGCGGAGAGGCGTTCCTCAAGGCGCTCGACGATCCGCCCGATCGCCGGAACCACATCGTCGTCGTCACACACAGCGCACTGACGAATTCGCTGAAGGACAAGTTCGTCAAGCTCGCCCTGGTCTACTTCGCGATTCACGGTTTGAACGGTGCTGACGACCTGCGTGCGCGAGTGGCGAAATGGTCGGATGGCAAAGCCGGAATCATCAACGACGTCGCCTTCTCCCCGCACCTAGTGCGCGCACTCCTGGCCGCGCCGCCCGAAGACTGGCGTCGGGTTTGGGAACGAAACGGCGGCGCCCCGCTCGAGGACGCTCCGGTGCCCGAATACCTGCGCGCCGCGGTCGAGAAGATCGACCTCGGCGGCCTTCGCCAGGTGATCCGGGAGCTGCCGAAGAGGTCGAGCGCGAACATCGAATCACGACTGCGCGCCGCTCGACAACAGCTCCAGGACGCCACGCAGGCGTCCTGGAAACCTGCACTCGCCGCTGCTTCAGTGCAACTGCCGCTGGTGATCGTCGACGAAGCGCACGCGTTGAAGAATGGCGGAACTCAGATCAGCCGACTCTTCACGCCGCTCTCCGACCAACCGGGCGACGGCGCGCTCAGCAAGGTCTTCGAGCGAATGCTGTTGATGACAGCGACTCCGTTCGAACTCGGCGACAACGAGCTCATCAACTTGCTGAGCCGTCTCCACGCCGTCCGCCCGATGCATCCGGCACCCGCCGAACCGCTGCAGGTCCGGCTCGAAGGACTGAAGGTCACGCTGGCCGCGGCTCGTCGATCAGCGAATGCGCTCGATGCCGCATGGTCGCGTTTGAACGCCGCCGACGCCGCCGCATTCGACAGCTGGAGCGTCGACGCGGTACCTCCGGACGATGTGAGTCCGCAAGCCCGGGCGGCCTGGCGCGACGCCGTCCTGGCGGCGCACGATCGCGAGGCTATGCACACTGCGCTCGCCCCGTGGGTCATCCGGCACGAGCGGCCCCACCGCCGCGACGTGCTGCCGGGCGACGCCATCATCACTGGCATTCGGACCCCGGTGGTGCAGGGCTTGAACATCCCCGAGAGTGCGATGCTGCCCTTCCTGCTCGCGGCGCGAGCACAGGCGATTCCCACCGACGCGTGCGGAAGCCATGCGCGACCGCTGTATGCGTACGGTTTGGCGTCGTCGTATGAGGCGTATCTTCGGCTCAACGACGGCGAAGTCGTCGACACCGATCACATCGACGCGTCCACAGTGGGGCACATCGCTGACGAGAGCGGTGTGCACTGGTATCGCTCGCAGATCCACGAGATCTTGAAGTCGGAGGATCAACGACAGAACCATCCGAAGGTCTCGGCCACCGTCGACCGCGCGATGCAACTGTGGAAGTCCGGCCAGAAGTGCCTTGTGTTCTGCTGGTATCTGCGCACGACCAGCGCGCTAGAGAAGATCGTGATCCGCGAGGTTGACGCGTATACCGCGAACAGCGTCACCGAGGCCCTTGCGGTCAGCCTCGACGACGTGGATACGGCCGTCCGGCGACTCGTCGACCGCTTGCTGCGGACCGATACTCGAGGCCACGACCGCATCCACGGCACACTGGAGGGTGAGTTCTTCGACGTGACCGGGGACCGCGAGACGGCGAAGAGGGTCGCCGACGTCGCGATCCGAAACCTGCGGGCAAAAGAGACGCTCGTCCGATACACCCGGCTCGCGCCGGACATGAACGTCGACGCAATCCTGGCTGGCCTCCGCGGCGACAACCCTGCCGGCGTGGACCTGATCGCCCGGTGGCGACGCTTCGCAAAGCGAATCGGGGAGGGAACCAGGGCAGATCGCGAGTCAGTGTTCGAAGCGCTCATCGGTGACGACGGCGGAACCGGCAGCAGTCTGGCGTCGGTGCGCCGCGCCGACAGCACTACCGCTTTCCGCGATCGCCTGATCAAGGTGTTCAACACCCCGTTCGCCCCGGACATCCTGGTGGCGAGCTCGGTGATGGGGGAGGGAGTCGACCTTCACCAGGAATGCCGGCATGTGATCCACCATGACCTGGACTGGAACCCTAGCAAGCTGGAGCAGCGGACCGGACGTTTGGACCGTATCGGTGCGCTCGCCGAGTGTGAGGGCAACATCCAGGTCTACCAGCCCTTCCTTGCCGGCACGCACGACGAGAAGATGTACCGCGTCGTCACGGACCGTGCGAGTTGGTTCGACATCGTGATGGGGCGGTCCGGTGGTACATCTGAGCACGTGACGGACGACGAGGAGTTGCGAATTCCTTTGCATCCCAGGGTCGCAGACGCGATGGCGATGGATTTCGAGGTGCGTTGAAGCCCGACGATGCTGGGGGTGAGGCGACTGAGTCCGTCCGACTTGCCCAGGGCGGTCGCCCAGACGGCTGCGAGCACGCCGGAGACGACAAGCACGATCCGCAACACTGTGAATGCTCCTCGCGCCGTCTTGTCGAGTGTCCGGGTACGGCGCCCTCGTCCGGGGCGGGGTGGGCCCGCCCGGCTTCGGCGCAAACAAACTGTGTACACCGGACTGCGGAAGTCCTCGTAGAGTGCTGGTGGTGAGCGTGATTCGAGATCTTCTGGCCGACGTCGCCTTCCGTTTCGGAGAGGTCGACTCGCTCGGGCTGGCCGACGCGATGAATCGGATCGAGGCGCTCGACGTCCCGCGATCGGAGGTGATTCCGGAGGTCTTCCGATGGATGGAGGAGCACGGGCACCAGGATCTGGGCACGCCGGGCGCCGCCGTCCACTATCTCGAGGACGCGGAGGACTACCGTCCCGCGCTGGAAGCGTCGTGGGCGCGCAAGCCCATCGCTCACACGGCGTGGATGATCAACCGGATCGCCAACGGCCAGACCGACGAGAGCGGCCTCCGGCACTGGATCGACCTGCTCGGGCAGGCGCAGTCGCACCCGCTGGCCGACGACGTGTGCAAGCAACAGGCGGCAGACTTCATCGCCCTGCACACCGGCCGCTGAGGGCGGAAGCCGCGTCGGGCCCCAGACGCAAAGAAACCCGCTGTCACCAGCGGGTTTCTCGTTGCTCCCCCAATTGGACTCGAACCAATAACCTGCCGATTAACAGTCGGCTGCTCTGCCAATTGAGCTATGGGGGAATGCTTGTCTCGAACGAGATGGAACTTTATCCCATGCGTCGCCCGGACAGCAAAACGGCTGGTCAGAGGCCGTAGGTCTTGCCGATGATGTCGCGCTGGATCTCGTTGGTGCCGCCGTAGACGGTCGAGATGATCGCGCCGCGCATCATCCGCTCGGCGTCGAACTCGGTCGCGTAGCCGTAGCCGCCCATCATCTGCATGCCGTCGATCGTCATGGCCTTCGACGTCTCGGTGGCCTTCAGCTTCACCATCGACGCCTCGCGGGGCATCAGCTTCTCCGGGTGGGCGTCGGCGGCCTGGGCGACGCTGTAGACCAGCTCGCGGGTGCAGGCGATCTCGGTGGCGTGGTCGGCCATCCGGTGCCGCAGCGCCTGGAACGAGCCGACCGGACGGCCGAACTGCTTGCGCTCCTTGATGAAGTTCAGCGTGTAGTCGAACGAACACTGCGCCAGGCCGAGCTGCATGGCGCCCAGGATCAGGCGTTCGGTGTTCAGGCCGCTCATCAGTTGGGTCCAGCCGGCCCCGACCTCGCCGACGACCGCGGAGTCGGGGACGAAGCAGTCGGTGAAGTAGAGGTCGTTCACCTCACGGCCGCCGAGCGTGTCGATGGGCCGGATGTCCAGGCCCTCGGTGCCGGCCGGGATGTGGAACTGGGTGAGGCCCTCGTGCTTCGCGCCGGTCCGGTCGGTGCGGGCGATCAGCAGGATGGCCTTGGCGAAGTGGGCGTTGGAGCACCAGGTCTTCTGGCCGTTGATCTTCCACCCGCCGTCGACTTTCTCGGCCCGGCAGGTGAGCGCCCCGACGTCGGACCCGGCCTCCGGCTCGGACATCGAGATCGACAACGAGTCGCCCGCGACGACCCCGGCCAGCACCTCTCGTTTGATGTCCTCGGGCGCGAACTTCTCGTACGCCGCGGCGGTGATCAGCGTCGGGCCGATGCCGCCGATCGGGGCCTGGTTGCGCAGTGCGGTCTCGAGGAACAGGCACAGCTCGACGTTGCCCGCGCCCGCCCCGCCGTACTCCTCGGGCACCACGATGCCGGCCCAGCCCAGCTCGGCCATCTTGCGGTACAGCGCTTCGGAGTGCGGATGCTCGCCGCCGCCGGTCCACTCGTCGCGCTGGGCGCGGGTGCCGGCCTCGCGGCGGCAGAAGTCGTTGACGGCCTGGGTGAAGGCCTGCTGTTCGGGCGTGAAGGTGACCACGGGTGCTCCTCGGACGGCTGCAATAGGAAACGTCTGTTATCAGATATAGGGGATGGGGCGGCTTGTGGCAAGGGCCACAGCCGCTTCCGGTTACATTGGTGCCCATGGCCAAGACCAGTGACTCGCCGGACGAGACGGAGCAGATCGACGTCGACGACGCGCCGCAGGGCGAGTCCGGCGGAGCAGAAGACCAGGTCGACGACGCGGAAGACCAGGCCGACGGTCACGTCTCACCGCTCGACCGCGACGATTTCCTCGCCGCCAACCGGCGCAACCGCGAGGCGCTGCGTGCCAAAGAGGACGCGAAGAAGGCGAAGAAGGACGACTCCGCGCCCGCCGCGGATCCGTCGCGCGTGCCCGGCAAGGTCGCGTCGACGCCGGCCCGTCGATCGGTGAGCCGACAGCCGTTGGTGCTGGTGCTCGGCGCACTCGTCGTCGTGCTCGCAATCGCGACCGGCGTCCTGGGCTACCTGTACGCCTCCGACTCCGACGACGGACTCAGCCCCGGCAGCGGGATCGGCCGGCAGGCGCTCACCACCGCGAAAGACTCGTCGGTCGCCATCCTCAGCTACTCGTACGGCGACTACACCGGGCTCGACCGCAAGATCCGATCTATCTCCACGTCCGACTTCGCCGATCGCTACATCACCTCCTCGCAGGAGGCGCGCAAGGGCAACGACGCCGCGAAGGCGACGTCCAAGGCGACGGCCGTCGACGCCGGGCTGATCTCGATCACCGACAGCAAGGCCGTCGTGCTGGTGGCGCTGAACCAGACGGTCACCTCGCCCGACCTCACCGCCGAGAACGGCGGAATCCTGAACCAGTCGCGGGTCAAGCTCACGCTGACGCGCGACGGGGACCGGTGGCTGGTGTCCGATCTGGAGACCGTCTGAGACTCTCCGCCAGAGGCTTCGACAAGCTCAGCCGGCGGGGCGACACGCTCAGCCGGCGGGGACAAGCTCAGCCGGCAGGTCTCACGCCGGAGCCCACAAGACGGCGGACCCCAGCGCTGCCGCGCGGCGCGAGTCGACGGGGTGTCGGCCCGAAGTGAGGTCGCTCATCGTGTTCAGTGACGCGTGGACCAGGAAGCGGGCGGCGGCGGAGCCGACGTCGGGACGGGCGGACTGCAGCCACGTGGCCCACTCGTCGACGTTGGTCCGCTGCTGCCGCCGCAGGGCGACGTGCTCGTCGCCGTCGATGGCGCCGAGGTTCGAGAGGTACACGGTGATGATCGCCGGGTCGGCGGCGCACAGGCGGGCGTACTCGCCGGTCAGCGTCGACAATGCGTCGGCCGGATCGGCTGCGCTGGCCAGGCCGGTGGCGATCGCGGCGGTGGCTCGGTCCGATGCACGACTGAGCGCCGCGACCAACACGGCCTGCTTGGACGGGAAGTGCCGATACACCCCGGACGTCGGCATTCCGACCGCCGACGCGATCTGCTCGACGCTCACGTCGTGGTAGCCGTGCGCGGCGAACAGGTCGACGGCGCGGGCGAGAATCGCTTCGCGTCGCCCGCTCGGCACCAGGCCGCGTGAGACGCCGGAGGGGAGTGCCGGAGGCAGTTCGACGGCGGCCAGGGTGATCGCCGCACCCGCCGTCAGGTCGACGATCGCCTTGCGCGCTGCCGGGATTCGATGTGTCGACGGGCTGACGACGACGATGAACATCGCTGCGGCGAGCACATCGGCGTCGGCGCGGGACAAGTCAGCGCGCATCGCTTGCAGCAAGCCGCGCGCCCGGCGGTGCAGTGCGATCCGGACCTCGCGCACAAGGGCGCGGTCGGCGTCGGCCAGGATCGACGGCTCGCGACTGTGCAGGTCTGCGCTGTGCCGGTTCTCTGCGATCAGCGTCGCGAACGACGCCAGCAGGTTCCGCAGCTCGGCTTCCGGTTCGTCGGGACGCACGGGCACGGCGTCGAGCCGGTCGCGCACGCGCACGGCGATCACCCGGTTGGTCTCGGCGAACAGCTCGTATTTGTTGCCGAAGTGGCGGTACATCGCGGGTGCGGAAATGCCTGCGGCGTCGGCGATATGGGCCAGCGTGGTCGCGTGGTATCCGCGGCGGCTGAACGCCGTCGCCGCCGCGGTGAGGATCTGCTCGCGGCGATCCCGGGGCCGCGTTCGGACGGCGTGTGCCGTCGATCCTTGCTCGCCCATCCCGCCGATGCTACGGCGAAGATCCGTTCGCGTCAGCGAAAGCTCTGAGGCTCGTCTGCTTCCAGGTCAGAGGATTCTCGGTTGATGACAAGTTAATCATCATTCTCATCCGAACGCCGCTGAGTCGGTGCTAGCGTCGCCTGCAGCAAGGCACAGCCGAATCGGTCGAAAGGCGCATCGTGACCACTGGAGCCCAATTGGTCGACGGCATCTGGGACAGTGTCGACGACGACGGTGTGGCCCGCCTGCGCATCGACCGTCCGGCGCGGATGAACGCGATCGACGCACCGTCGGCGGCCCGCATCATCGACCGTTGTCTGACCTGGGCGCACGACGACACGATCCGCGCGGTGGTGCTCTCCGGCGCCGGCGGATCGTTCTGCGCGGGAGCCGATGTGGCCGGCATGGCCGCCGACGCCGCAGCCGCCGGGGGCTTCGGCGAGGACGCGTCCCGCGCGATCATCGAGAACGGCTCCACTCTCGTCTCGGCGGTGCGCGCGCTGCCGATGCCGGTGATCGCCGCGCTCGACGGCCCCGCGGTCGGCATCGGCGCCTCGTTCGCGGTGGCCGCCGACCTGCTCTACGCCACCGAACGCACCTACTTCATGCTTCCGTTCGTGACCATCGGGCTGATGCCCGACGGCGCGGCCACCGCCACCTTCGCCGCGTCGCTCGGCCGGGCACGCGCCAACGCTCTGGCACTGCTCGGTGAAAAGCTCTGGGCGGCACAGGCATTGGAACACGGGCTGATAAACGCCTGCGTCGAGGACGCGGACGCGCTGGACGCGGTGGTGGACCGGACGGTCGCGAAGCTCGTCGCGACGTCGCCCACCGCGCTCGCCACTACGAAGGCCGCGGTCGATGCGCACACCCTCGCCGGCTACGACTCGGCCATCACCCGTGAGATCGCGGGCCAGACGCTGCTGCTCCAGTCCCCGGAATTCGCCGCCGCCCTCGCCTCCTTCACCAGCCGGCGCTGAGCCGGCCCTTTGCACGACGCTCTTCCTGCCCGAATCTCCGCCTCGCGGAATCCATCTCAAGGAGAACCTCCCGTGACCAACGCCCTCGGAATCGCCTTCGACAGCGAGCCCACCCGCTCGCGCCGCAATCACTGGAACAATCAGATCCGCCGCCACGCGCAGATGCGGCCGAGCGACCCCGCGCTGAAGTTCCTCGACCGCACGATCACCTGGAGCGAACTCGACGACCGAGTACGACGACTCGCCGCCGCCTTCAGTCGCCGCGGTGTCGCGTTCGGCGACCGGATCCTGATCGTGATGCTGAACCGCTCGGAGTACGTCGAGACGGTCTTCGCGGCCAACCTGATCGGTGCGATCCCCGTCCCGGTCAACGTGCGGATGGCGCCGCCCGAGATCGCCTACCTGGTCTCCGACTCCGGCTCCCGGGTGATCGTCACCGAGACGATGCTCGCGCCGCTGGCCGACGCGGTGGCCGCGGCCACGGGCGCCGTCGAGCAGATCATCGTCGTGGGCGGATCGGACGCGGAGGCGCACCTCGCCTTCGACGACCTCGTCGCCGAGGATCCCGACGGACTGCAGGAGCTCGACATCCCGGAGGAGACCGTCGCCCTCATCATGTACACCTCGGGAACCACCGGAAAGCCCAAGGGCGCCATGCTGACTCACCAGAGCATGCAGGGGCAGACGGTGACCTGTCTGCAGGCCCTCAACACGCGGCCCGACGACGTCGGCTCGTGCGTGGCACCGCTGTTCCACATCGCCGGACTGGGGGCGATGGCCCCGCTGATCTACATGGGCGCGCTGTCGGTGATCCACCCGCTCGGCGCGTTCGATCCCGACCAGATGCTCGACGTGATCGAGCGGGAGGGCACCACGTCGATCTTCCTGGTGCCGGCCCAGTGGCAGGCGGTCTGCGCAGCGCAGCAGGCGCGTCCGCGCGATCTGAAGCTGCGGGTGATCTCGTGGGGCGCCGCGCCGGCGTCCGACTCGGTGCTGACGGCGATGAACGATACCTTCCCGGACGCGCTGAACGTCGCGGTCTTCGGGCAGACCGAGATGTCGCCGATCACCTGCGTCCTGGAGGGCAAGGACGCGCTGGCCAAGATCGGCTCCATCGGCAAGGTGGTGCCCGGGGTGACCGCGCGGATCGTCGACCCGGCGATGAACGACGTCGCGCCCGGGGAGGTCGGCGAGATCGTCTACCGGAGCCCCCAGCTGATGGTCGGCTACTGGCAGAACCCGCAGGGCACGCTCGACGCTTTCGCCGGCGGCTGGTTCCACTCCGGCGACCTGGTGCGGGCCGACGACGAGGGCTTCCTCTACGTGGTGGACCGCGCCAAGGACATGATCATCTCCGGCGGCGAGAACATCTACTGCGCTGAAGTGGAAAACGTGCTGTTCTCGCACCCGAAGATCGTCGAGGCGGCCATCATCGGGCGAGCCGACGACAAATGGGGCGAGGTCCCCGTCGCCGTCGTGGTGACAGCGCCCGGCGTCGGCGATCTGACCGTCGACGAGCTCGAGCCCTACCTGAACGAGCATCTGGCCCGGTTCAAGCATCCGAAGGACGTCGTAGTGGTCGACGAACTGCCGCGCAACGCGGGCGGCAAGGTGGTCAAGCCGACGCTGCGCGAGGCGTACGGCAGCAAGGACGCCGGGCTCGCGCGGTGAAAACTGCAACGTGTTCCAATTCTGCCGGCGAGTGACTACGCTCACACTCGGGCGGGCCCACCGCACATCAAGCCGACGAGCGAGGAATGCGACGTGAAGACAAAGGGTGCACTGCTCCGTGAACTGAATGCGCCGTGGAAGATCGAGGAGATCGAGATCGGCGATCCCAAGGCGCACGAGGTCAAGATCCGGATGGAAGCGGCCGGGATGTGCCATTCCGACCATCACCTGGTGACCGGCGGCATCCCGATGGCCGGCTTCCCGATCCTCGGCGGCCACGAGGGCGCGGGTGTCGTCGAGGAAGTCGGGGAAGGGGTCGCGGACGTCGTGCCCGGCGACCACGTGGTGCTCTCCTTCATCCCGTCGTGCGGCAAATGCCCGTCGTGCCGCGCGGGCCAGGCGAACCTGTGCGACTTCGGCGCGATGCTCCTGCAGGGCGAAGCCGTCTCCGACCACACCTTTCGCATCCACACCGCCGACGGCGAGCCGGTCTATCCGATGACGCTGCTGGGCACCTTCTCGCCGTACATGGTGGTGCACGAGGCGTCGGTGGTGAAGATCGACCCGTCGATCCCGTTCGAAGTGGCCGCGCTGTGCGGCTGCGGCATCCCGACCGGCTACGGATCGTCGACGCGCAGCGGCGACGTCCGGCCCGGCGAAGACGTCGCGATCATCGGGGTCGGCGGCGTCGGGACCGCGGCGCTGCAGGGCGCGGGGATCGCCGGCGCCCGCAACATCTTCGCCGTCGACCCGGTGGAATGGAAACGCGAGCAGGCCTTGAAGTTCGGTGCCACGCACGCCTTCGCCAGCGTCGAGGAGGCGCTCGGCGAGGTCGCCGGCATCACCGAGGGGCGCATGTGCCAGAAGGTGATCGTGACCGTCGGCGAGGTGCACGGCAGCGACGTCGACCTCTGGATGAGCATCACCGGCAAAGCCGGCACCTGCGTGCTGACCGGCATGGGCAACATGCTGGAGTCCGACGTCACGCTGAACCTCTCGATGCTGACCCTGCTGCAGAAGAACCTGCAGGGCTCCATCTTCGGCGGCGCCAACCCCAAGCTCGACATTCCGCTCCTGCTGTCGATGTACAAAGCCGGAAAGCTCAACATCGCCGACATGATCACCCGGCAGTACACCCTCGACCAGATCAACGAGGGGTACCGGGACATGCTCGACGGCAAGAACATCCGCGGCGTCATCCGATACACCGACGCCGACCGCTGAACCGCCAGGACCCTTCGACGGGCTCAGGGATCGAACGGAGTCGACGCCTGGTTTAGGCTGATCGCGATCATTCTTACGAGACGAGGACGTCGATCGTGACAGAGAACAAGAAGCCGGCGAAGTCGCGCGCCCAGCGCGGCGCGGAAGTCGCCGAGCGCCAGACCACCGCGGGCGGCTCGTGGGAGGCGTCGCCGGAGGCCAAGTCGACGGCGCTGAAGCTGCGGATCGGCGCGGCGGCGCTGTGGGTGCTCGCGATCGCGCTGGAGATCTTCGTGATCGTCTGGGCGCTGGTCCCCGACGAGGCGTTCGACAACAAGCGCATGTGGATCGTCATCGGCCTGGTGGTGCTGATCGGCGTCATCACGCTGATCGGCTCCCTGCTCTGGAAGAAGGCCAACCGGTACGACCCGGCCTCGGAGAAGGACAAGGTCCGGTTCTTCGTGCAGAACCAGCTCGGCGTGATCATCACGGTGCTCGCGTTCCTGCCGCTGATCGTGCTGGTCCTGTTGGACAAGAACCTGTCGGGCAAGCAGAAGGGCGTCCTCGGCGGCGTCGTCGCCGTCGTCGCGGTGCTCGTCGGCATCGCCAGCGCCGACTTCAACCCGCCGTCGACCGAGCAGTACAGCGTCGAGACCAACGTCGTGAAGGAACTGACCGGCAAGGACGAGGTCTACTGGGTCAAGGGCGGCTCGGCGTTCCACGTCTGCCGCGACGTCCCCGACCTGTCGCGTTCCAAGGCCGAGAACATTCACACCGGCACCGTCGCCGAGGCGCACCAGGACGGCATCCCGCGCCTGACCAAGAAGTGGGTCTCCGAGGCCACCAAGAACTGCGGCTACACCACGGCGGACGTCGACCGTGTACTCGGCAACGTCGAGGACGTCGACCGCACGTACGACGACGGTCAGGTGGTCGACAAGTCCGGCGAACTCAAGGTGGAGGCGAGCGACGTCGAGGAGCCCGCCGCCGCGACGCCCAGCGGCCAGACCGGCGGCGACGTCGCCACACCGCGCAAGAGCACGCCGCGCAGCTCGACGACGCGCACGCCCGCGACGTCGACCCGCTGACGCCGAGCCGCCAGAGGCTTCGACAGGCTCAGCCGGCGTTCTCGCTCCCTGGGCTTGTCGAGGGGTTCGGCGCCGGCACGGCGAGTAAGGTGCGGGACGTGGAGGTCCTGAAACAGCTCGCCGACTGGCCCGTCGACAACGTCGCCGCAGCACTCGTGGACCCGGGTGGTGTCACCGAGACCTACGGTGACACCACCCGGGTCTACGCGTTGGCGTCGGTCACCAAACTGCTCGTCGCCAGGGCTGTCCTGGTGGCCGTCGAAGAGGAGGCGGTCACGCTCGACCAGCCCGCCGGTCCGCCCGGCGCGACCGTGGAGCATCTGCTGGCGCACGCGTCCGGGCTCGACTTCGCCAAGCGCGACGCCGTCGCCGAACCCGGAACCCAGCGGATCTACTCCAGCGCCGGCTACGAGGTGTTGGCCGAGACCGTCGAAGACGGTGCGGGCATCGCCTTCCCGGACTACCTGCGCGAGGCGGTGTGCGAGCCGCTCGGCATGACTCAGACTGTGCTCGACGGGCCGGCCGGGCACGGCGCGTCGTCGTGCGTCGACGACCTCGCCGCCTTCGCGGGCGACCTGCTGCGGCCCGGACTGCTGACCCCGGACACCGCGTCGTCGGCGGCGACTGTGCACTTTCCCCGACTCGACGGATTCGTCCCCGGCTACGGCAGACACCGGCCCAACGACTGGGGCCTCGGGCCGGAGATCCGGGGGCAGAAGTCTCCGCACTGGACGGCACCGGGGCACTCGCCGGAGACGTTCGGGCACTTCGGGCAGGCCGGGACCTTCCTGTGGGTCGACCCGGTGCGCGACGTCGCGTGCGTCGTGCTCACCGACCGGGCGTTCGGCGCATGGGCCAAACCGCTGTGGAGCGAGACCAATCAGGGCATCCTGGACGGGCTGGACCGGGTCTGAGGTGCTGGTCGGGGTCGAGGGGGAGACGATGCGGGAACTGACGGCCGACGATCTCGGCCTGTTGCTGTCATTGTTCGCGGTGCTGTTGCTCGCGTTCGCGGCGAACTTTCATTTCTCGGGCAAAGAGGTGCGCAGGCACCGGCGACTGGCGCTCGGGTTCGTGGTGGTGAACTTCGTCGGCGAGATCTCGACCGTCGTCGCGCTGGGCCTGACGTGGGTGGCGCTGTGGCGGCCGAAGGCGTGGGAGCGCATCGACGACATGCTGGTCTTCGTGCCCGGATCCATCGCGGTGCTGTGCGCGGTGATCCTCACCGTCGAATCGGTCCAGTCGCGGGCGCGGCACATCATCGCCCTCGATCGCAAAGATCGCGCGGCCGGAAAGGCCGCGCGATCTGCTGAGGATGCGTAGGGGAGTAGCGGTCGACGATCAGCCGACGCGCTGGGTGAGCCAGGTGACCTCGGCCCCGGCGCCGCCGCAGCGATAGGTCTCCAGGGCGTCGTCCCAGGCGGTGCCCAGGGCGGCGTCGAGTTCGCCGGCCAGGTCGAGGCTGTCGGGCTGTGCGTCCATCATGGCGCGCAACTGCATCTCGCCGAGGATCACGTCGCCGTTGGCGCCGATCGAACCGCGCCACAGGCCGAGTCCCGGGACGTAGCTGAAGCGCTCGCCGTCGACGCCCTCGCTCGGGTTCTCGGTCACCTCGAAGAGCAGACCGGACCATTCGCGCAGCGCATTGGCCAGGCGGGCGCCGGTGCCGACGGGGCCGGCCCAGTCCACGGTCGCACGCATGCGACCGGGCTCGGCCTCCTGCGCAGACCACTTCAGGTCGGCTCGCGCATTCAGGGTCGACGACAGCGCCCACTCCACATGCGGGCACAGCGCGACAGGAGCGGCGTGCAAGTAGACAACACCGCTCGTCATGTCCGCAAACTGATTGAGATTGCGCACTTTTGTTCACCTCCGGTCGACGAGGAACGTCTTCCCCAAGCGCACTTCGTCGTCATCCGGATACCACAAGCTGTTGAAAGAGAGTATGCCCTGTGAGG
The DNA here is from genome assembly GCA_047605365.1 of Gordonia sp. (in: high G+C Gram-positive bacteria). GTDB lineage: Bacteria > Actinomycetota > Actinomycetes > Mycobacteriales > Mycobacteriaceae > Gordonia. The sequence goes on along the minus strand of JASGFV010000030.1, from coordinate 6,080 downwards.
TGCGTGTTGCGCTAGTGGCATTTGTGGTTGTCGGCGTGTCGCATCGCCGAGTCGGCCTGGCGGGCTGGTATCAGAGTGGCTTTTGTGTCCTATGTGACTGAAGTGGCTTCTAACTGCCGGAGCGCAGCGCACCGATCTCGCGGGCGATGTTCTCCCGCGCTGCCGACTCCCACCGTGCTCGGCCCTCTTCCGAGGCGAACAGTCGGTCCCGGCTCAGGAAGTCGCTCAGAATGGCCGCTCGGCCGGCGCGGAACGCCTCCTCCGGGACTTCGCGGTACTCGTCGCACACCGCCGCCGAGTAGGCGTCGTAGCGGCCCGCAGAGGCTCCCAGGACGGCCAGATCGGCGTCGGACAGGGCGATGCCGTTCCGATCGTCTGCAGCGGCCTGGTGCGAGCGCGTCATCTCCACCAGGCGCACCACCTCGTCGACGTCGGGATCGCCGGCCAGCCTCGCCCGGGCGAGGTCGGCCGAGGCGCCCTCGTTGTCGGCGCCCAGCGGCTCGTACACGGCGTCGTGGAACCAGGCCGCCAGCACCACCGGACGTGCCGCGAAGGCCAGACCGTCGTCGTGCAGGGTCGCCAGTGCGGCGAGGACTTCGTTCAGATGGTTCAGGTCGTGGTGCCGGCGGTGCGGCTCGCTCCACCGGCGGGTGAGCTCGTCGCGCAGGTCGTCGTCGATCTCGAAGGGCATGGGGGCGATCCTTCCGTGGGCTTCACGCTGTGCCGCACAGTCTGCTCCTGCGGCCGCCTGCCATGTCGAGCGGCGTAGGTCGAACGTGAAAAGGACGACGCCCCCGAGAGATTCTCGGGGGCGTCGCCCTGGTTCGTGAAAGCCGAACGCGTCAGGCGCGTCCGAATGCCAGCGCCACGTTGTGACCGCCGAAACCGAAGGAGTTGCTGAGCGCGTAGTCGATCTGGCCACGACGCGCCTCGCCGTGCACGACGTCGATGTCGCCGCACTCGGGATCCAGGTTCTCCAGGTTCAGGGTCGGCGGAATCACGGAGTCTTCCACCGCCTTGATGGTCAGCACCGCTTCGAGGGCGCCGACGGCGCCGATCGAGTGGCCCAGCGCCGACTTCGGCGCGTAGATCGCGGCGTGGTTGCCCACGGCGTGCTGGATGCCCAGCGCCTCGGCGGTGTCGCCGATCGGCGTCGACGTCGCATGCGCGTTGACGTGGGTGATGTCCTCCTTGGCCAGACCGGCGGTCTGCAAGGCACGACGCATCGCCCGGGTGTTGCCCTGACCCGAGGGGTCCGGGGCCACCAGGTGGAAGCCGTCCGAGGTGATGCCCGCACCCATCACGCGAGCATGAATGTGCGCACCGCGGGCCTTCGCGTGATCCTCGCGCTCGAGGATCAGCATGGCGGCGGCCTCGCCGAAGACGAAGCCGTCACGATCCTTGTCGAACGGCCGCGAGGCGGCCGCCGGATCGTCGTTGCGGGTGCTCATGGCACGCATCATCGAGAACGCGGCGATCGGCACGGCGTCGATGTGGCCTTCCACGCCACCGGTGACGACCATGTCGGCGTCGCCCATGACGATGTGACGCCACGCGTGAGCGATGGCCTCCGCGCCCGACGAGCAGGCCGAGACCGGCGTGATGACGCCGGCGCGGGCGCCGACGTTCAGGCCGGCGACGGCCGCCGGGCCGTTCGGCATGGCCATGGAGACCGCGAGCGGCGACACCTTGCGGTAGTTGCCGGACTCCTCGATCGCCTTGACGGCGTCGATCATCGCGTCGCCGCCGCCCTGGCCGGTGCCGATCACGACGGCGAGACGCTCCGGATCGACCTCCGGCTCGCCGGCCTGCGCCCAGAGGCGCTTGCTCATGACGTGGGAGACCCGCTCGACGTACGCCATGCGGCGGGCCTCGATGCGAGTGACCTCGTTGGCCGGATCCTCCAACAGGCGCCCGCCGATGCGGCAGGGGAGCTCGCCGTACTTCGTGACGAAGTCGTCGGTCAGAGGACGGATGCCCGACTCGCCCGCGACGAGCTTCTCCCATGTGGAGTCCAGGTCCACTCCGAGAGAGGTGGTGGCGACCATCGAGGTCACGACCACGCTGGGGAACTCTCCACCACGCGTGGAGAAGTCGCGCAGTTCGGTCATATCAGGCCTTGTTCGCCTCGATCTGGGCGGCGATGGCGGCAGCCGTCTCGGGGTTCTCAGCCTCGAGCTTCTGCACGTAGGCGACGGTGTCGCCGACGGTGCGCAGGCCGGCCAGATCCTCGTCCGGCACCTTCACGCCGTACTTGTCCTCGACCTGCACGGCGATCTCGACCATCGACAGCGAGTCGATGTCCAGGTCGTCGACGAACGACTTCTCCAGGGTGACTTCCGACGGCTCGATGCCGGTGACTTCCTCGATGATCTCGGCGATACCGGCGACGAGCTGTTCCTGAGTGGCGGCCACGGTGGGCTCCCTTCCTGTGGGTGTCACATGATTTCTAAGTGTCCGGAAGACGGCATGAGCCATCGTGGACGAGCCGCCGATCGGCGGCTTTCCGGGGGTCGGAGGGTGTCCGACCGCTATCCAAGTCCTGGGAGGTCCGCCAGATCGGCGGGGGCCTTCACGGCGCGCTGCGGCACGCCCTTGAGTTCACGCTTGGCGATGCCGGCCAGCGCGCCCGCCGGGGCGAGCTCGATCACGGCGTCGACGCCGGCCTCGCGCATGGCGGCCGAGCAGAGGTCCCAGCGCACCGGGCTGGTGACCTGGCTGACCAGCTTGGCCAGCGCGTCGTCGCCGGACGCGACCGGCTTGCCGTCCTTGTTGGACAGCAGGGTCAGCGTCGGGTTCTGCGGCGTGATCCGGGCGGCGGCCGACTCGACGGCCTCGCGGGCCGGAGCCATGAAGTGGGTGTGGAAGGCGCCGGCGACGGCGAGCTTGCGGATGCGGGCCTTCTCGGGGGCGTTGTCGACCAGCTTGTCGATGCCCTCGATCGCGCCGGCGGCGACGATCTGGCCGACGGCGTTGCGGTTGGCCGGGATCAGCTCGAACTCGTCGATGCGCTCGAGGACGGCGGCTTCGTCGCCGCCGAGGACGGCGGCCATGCCGGTCGGGACCAGCGCGCAGGCCTTGGCCATGTGCGCGCCGCGGATGCCGGCCAGAGCGACGGCGTCGTCGTCGCTGATGACGCCGGCGATGGCGGCGGCGGCGAGTTCACCGACCGAATGGCCGGCGACGAGGGTGTCGGCGGGCAGCTGACCGTAGCGGGCGGAGAGCGCCGCGTAAGAGAGCAGCGCGCCGGCGACGACGAGGGGCTGGGTCACCGAGGTGTCGGTGATCTCCTCCGCGGTCGCGGTGGTGCCGAGGCGGAGCAGGTCGAGGCCGACTGAGTCGGACCACTTCTGCACGCGCTCGGTGGCTCCGGGCAGCTCCAACCATTCGGTGAGCATGCCGGGCGTCTGAGAACCCTGTCCGGGTGCAAGCAACGTAAGCACTTGACTAGAAAACACTTTCCAGGCGGTTGCGCGGGGTGTTGTGGGGTCCGAACCTTCGGCCCCGTTTTTGTAGGGTTCCTACAAAGGGTCCGTCGCTGGCCCCCGGTTGGCGACCCCATCGTCACCTGCCCGAGATTCGTTACCAAATCGATGCGAAATCGCCCCTGCCTGCACAAACAGACGACACGCCGAGTGTCGGCTGTGACTCAGGTGGCTTTTGACCTCGGTTCTTCGCCGAATCGTGTCAATCGCCCGACGGTCGTTGCGACACGCAGAACGTAGGCGTCTCGAGGGTTAGCTGGGTCACGTCCGGTCACGTCGGCGATCTTCTTCAGGCGATACCGAACGGTATTTGGATGAACGTACAACGCCCGCGCGCACGACTCGATGGAGCAGCCGGCCTCCAGATAGGCGTCCAGGGTAGTGGCCAAAATGCCCGAATCGTCGACTAGCGGAGCGACCAGACTCTCGGTGAGCGTCTTGACCGCGGACCGGTCCCCGTAGAGCGCTCGCTCCGGCAGCAGATCCGAACTGTAGGCCGGGCGCGGGGCTCCCGGCCATCCCACTACGGCCTCGATTCCGGCGATCGCCTCGGTCGCGCTCGCGTGCGCCGCGCTCAGATTCGGCGTCGTAGGTCCGACGATGACGGGCCGGTCGGCGAAGTGATCGAGCAGATCGGTGAGGAAGCGCTCGGTGGGCTCCAGCGTGCCGCTGACGATCGTCACGAGCCGATGGCCCTGGACCACCGAGAGCGCCGAGCGGTCGTAGGTGCGCGCGGTGTTGTGGATCGCCAGGGGCACCGACACGTTCTGCTCCGGCGGCGGGAAGCCGACGATCACCGTCGCCGACGCCTCCGAGTCCCAGTTGAGGGCGGCGGCCCGCGATAGCAGCTGCGGCCCGGTGTCGCCGCGGACCACGGCGTCCACCACAAGCGCCTCCATGCGGGAGTCCCACGCGCCGCGCGACTCGGCGGCCGAAGCGTAGATGGAGGCCGCCGCGAAGCCGATCTCGCGGCCGTACCGCAGGACCGCCTCGGTGAGGGCGCGCAGTTGCGCGTCGTTGCGGGCCAGCAGCGGCAGCCACTTCTCGAAGAACTCCATCGCCACGCGGACCATCTCGACGGTCTGCAGCAGGGTGATGCGGCGGGCCAGATCCTGGGGGACCACCTGGAAGGCCTGCACACTGAACTTCACGTTGCCTTCGGGGTCCTGAATCCACTCCACGAAGTTCACGACGGCGGTCTGCACCACCAGCTGCACGCTGGCGCGCTGCGCGGCGTCGAGGTCGCTGAAATAGGGGAGCTGGTCGGACATCGAGTGGACCGCTTCGGTCGCCAGGCGGCCGCTGTACTGCTTCACCCGGCGCAGGAGCGTGTCGGGCAGCGCGTCGTGCACGTGGTCCGGGGTGCGGACGTGCGTCCCGCGGTCGCCGAAGACCTCGATCGCGGGGGGCTGGTTCAGCACGGGTTCGGACATTCCCTCAATTTACGCTGCGAAAACCAGATGCCCCCGCACTGCAAGGCGGGCGGTGCGCGTTCGACGACGGCGGTGCCGGCCGGCTCGCCGAAGAAGAACCCCGCCGGGGCGACGGCCGGCAGGCCGCCGGCCCGACGGGGTTCTCTCGCGGTCGATCAGGCGCTGCCGGGATCGGCCAGCGACACAGGTGCGGCTGAGACGTCGGTGATCTGATACTTCTTCGCCGCATCGGCGGCGACCGAGCGGTCGATCTTGCCGTCGCGCGCCAGGGCCACCAGCACGCCCACCGCGATCGACTCGGCGTCGATGTTGAAGAAGCGCCGCGCCGCAGTCCGGGTGTCGGAGAATCCGAAACCGTCCGCGCCCAGCGTGACGTAGGTGCCGGGCACGTACGGGCGGATCTGCTCGGGCACGCCGCGCATATAGTCCGACGCGGCGACGAACGGGCCGTCGGCCTGACTCAGCAGCTCGGTGATGTACGACTTGCGGACCGTGCCCTCGCGGAGCTCGTCCCGGTCGGCGTCGATGCCGTCGCGCGCCAACTCGTTCCACGAGGTGACCGAGTAGACGTTGGCCGCGACGTTCCAGTCCTGCGCCAGCAGATCCTGGGCTCGCAGACCGTCGCCCATCGTGACGCCCGAGACCAGGATGTTGGCCGCGTGCTCACCCGGCTCCTTCGCCTCCCGGTACAGGTAGGCGCCCTGCAGCAGACCCGGGACGTCGAGGTTCTCCGGCTGCGCCGGCTGATGGATCGGCTCGTTGTAGACGGTGATGTAGAAGTACACGTTGTCCGGGTCGGGCCCGTACATGCGGTCCAGGCCGCCGACGACGATGTGCGCGAGTTCGTAGGCGAACGCCGGGTCGTAGGCGACGACGGCCGGATTGGTCGCGGCCAGCAGATGCGAATGACCGTCCGCGTGCTGCAGGCCCTCGCCGGTCAGCGTGGTGCGGCCGGCTGTCGCGCCGATCACGAAGCCGCGGGCCATCTGATCACCGGCGGCCCAGAAGCTGTCGCCGGTCCGCTGGAAGCCGAACATCGAATAGAAGATGTACAGCGGGATCATCGGCTCGCCGTGCGTGGCGTACGACGTGCCGACCGCGGTGAACTCGGCCGCCGAACCGGCCTCGTTGATGCCCTCGTGCATGATCCGGCCGTTCTCGG
>JASGFV010000029.1:0-22600 GCA_047605365.1 Gordonia sp. (in: high G+C Gram-positive bacteria) | reverse complement strand
GACGTCGACGCCGACCTCGATCACCGTCGTCGCGACCAGGACGTCGAGCTCACCGCGGGTGAACCGGTCCATCACCTCGTTCTTCTCCTCGGCCGCCATCCGGCCGTGCAGGAAGTCGACCGAGTAGGCGGCGAGCTGGTCCTCCGACAGCTCCTGCCACTGGTCGAGGACCGAGACCTCCTGGGCGTCGGCGTTCGACTTCTCGTCGCCGATCCGGGTGCACACCACGTACACCTGTCGGCCCGCGCGGATCTCCTCGCCGGCGCGCTCCCAGACCCGGTCGACCCAGTTGGTCTTGCCCATCGGCACCAGATTCGTGGTGATCGGCTGACGTCCGCGCGGCAGTTCGGTCAGCGCCGAGGTCTCCAGGTCGCCGAAGGTGATCATCGCGACGGTCCGCGGAATCGGCGTCGCCGTCATCACCAGGAAGTGCGGACGGTTCACTCGGCCCTTGGCGCGCAGGACGTCTCGCTGCTCGACGCCGAAGCGGTGCTGCTCGTCGACCACGACCATGCCCAGATCGAAGAACTCGACGTTGTCCTCGAGCAGCGCGTGCGTGCCCACGACGATCCCGGCCTGACCGGTCACGATGTCGAGCATCGTCTGCTTCTTGCCCGCGGTCTTCATCGAGCCGGTCAGCAGTGCGACCTTGGTCGCGCCGTCGGCCGCGCCGAGCTCACCGCCGCGCGCCAGGTCGCCGAGCATCGCCATGACGGTCCGGAAATGCTGCGCGGCAAGCACTTCCGTCGGCGCGAGAATCGCGCACTGGTGCCCGTTGTCGACCACTCGGAGCATCGCGAGCAACGACACCAGGGTCTTGCCCGAACCCACTTCGCCCTGCAGCAGCCGGTTCATCGGATGCGCGGTGCCCAGGTCGTCGCCGATCTCGTCGATCACCAGCTCCTGGCCGTCGGTCAGCTGGAACGGCAACGACGCCCGCAACGCGTCTTCCAGGCCCCCCGGCACGTGCGGGCAGGGGTGCGCCGACTCGGCGCCCGCCGCCACCCGCCTCTGCGCGAGCGCGGTCTGGACGGCCAGCGCCTCGTCGAACTTGAGGCGTTCGCGCGCGGCGTCGATGTCGGCCAGGTCCTCCGGCAGGTGGATCCGCTTGATCGCTTCGTCGCTGGTCAGCAGGCCGCGCCGGGTCCGCTCGGCGGAGTCGAGCGCGTCGTCCATCGGTGCTAGATCGGCGAGCACCGTGCGCACGGCACGCCAGATCTCCCACGTCTGCACGTCTTTGGTGGCCGGATACATCGGCACGACGTCGCGGGCGAAGCTCTCGACGTCCTCGGCCGACGCGGTGTGCGAGAGGTCGCCTGAGCCTTCTGAATCCTCCGGACCGAACATCTCGCTGAGCATCCCCGCGCCCGCCGACACGACACGGTCGTGGTCGTCGTCGGGCAGGATCAGCCAGTCCGGATGCGACAGCTGGATCTGATTGCGGAAGAACTTCACGGTGCCGGCCAGCGCGACCCGGGTCCCGGGCCGCAGCACCTTCTGCAGCCACCGGGCGTTGAAGAAGCTGGCCTCGTAGCTCTGCCGGCCGTCGGCGACGACGATCTTCAGGAACTGCCCGTGCCGGCGGCGCATGGAGATCATGTCGGCCTTCATGATCTGGCCGACGACGGTCACCCAGGTGCCCTCCTCGGGCTGTTCCTCTTCGGTCAGCTGACCGCGGCGCACGTAGCGGCGCGGAACGTAGCGCAGCAGTTCACCGACCGTCGTCAGCTCGAGATCTGCCAGTTTGCCGACCAGCTTCGCGTCGATCGCAGTCTCGGCCAGCGGGGTGTTCGTCGTGATCATGAGAGCCGCATCATTCGACGCCGATCTGCAGCAGATCGTTGGACTGACCTGCGTCGTACAGGGCCAGCTCGATGCCGGGATACGCCGACCGCACGTGCTCGGCGACGGCGGCGCGGGCCTCGTCGTCGAGCCGGTCGCCGGCCAGAATGGTCACCATCTCGCCGCCGGTCGCCAGCATCATGTCGATCAGCGCCGTGGCCGCCTGGGCCTGCCCCGGCGCGATCACCAGGACGTCGGAGCCGATCAGGCCGAGCACGTCGCCGACGTCGCAGGTACCGGCCAGCGTCATCATCTTGCCGGTGGACCGGACCAGCGACCCCCAGCGCGTCCCGGCCGCCGCCTCGGCCATCGCGAAGGCGTCGACGTCGGCCTCCACCGCCGGCTCGTGCACCGCCAGCGCTGCGAGGCCCTGCACCATCGACATGGTCGGGATGAAGACCAGGGAACGTCGCGTCGAACGCGCCTCGGCGCCCACCGACACCAGGTCTTGCGACGACATCATGCCGTTGGCCATCACCACCACGTGCGCACTGTCGGTGGCGCGAATGGCCTCGGCGACGGTCGCCGGGTGGACGCCGTGGTCGGCCCGGACGACGGCGGCGCCCGCGTCGGCGAACAGCTCCGCCGCACCCGCCCCCTTGACCAGCACCAGCACCGCGCGCTTGCGGCTCGGCGGCGGCTCCGTCGCACCCGGATCCTTGCGCGCCGCGTCGAGCATGAAGCAACTGATCCGGATGTCGCTGACCGCGCCGACCGAGATTCCCGCCTCGACCGCCGCCCCCGGCACGTCGGTGTGGACGTGCACCGAGAAGCGTTCGGCATCGGTGGAACTGTCGCCCACGATGACAACCGAGTCGCCCAATTCGGCCAGCTCGTCGCGCAGCCAGCCGATCCGGGCCCCGTCTGCGGCCGACAGCTGGTACATCACTTCGAAGTCGGTGTCGCCGGCGCCGCCGCACTCGTCGTCGTGCGTGAGGTCCGACGACGTGCCGCCGCGATACGTCCGACGGCTGTTGGCCACGCCGGTCACGACCTGCACCAGCGCGTCGGCCATCACCAGGAAGCCGCGCGCCCCGGCGTCCACGACGCCCGCCCGCGCCAGCTCCGCCATCTGCTCGGTGGTCTTGTCCAGGGCGTCGGCGCACTCGTCGGCGACGGCCCGCACCAGGTCGGCCGGAGAATGGTGGACCTCACGCGCGGCGACGTCGGCCGCCACCTGCAGCAGCGTCAGCACGGTGCCTTCGCGCGGCTCGCTGACCGCCCGGGTCGCCGACAATCTGGCCAGCCGCAGGCCGTTCATGCAGAGCCGGTTGAAGCTCGCGTCGTTCTCGGCGGCGGCGAGGTCGGCGGCGTCGGCCAGGCCGACCAGGATCTGCGACAGGATGATTCCGGAGTTGCCGCGGGCATTCGACACGCCCGCGTCGGCCACGGCCCGCATCACCGTCGCCAGCGACTCCTCCGGCGGCACCTCTTCGGCAGCCGCCGCGGCCCCGGCCATGGTGAAAGCCATGTTGCTCCCGGTGTCGGCGTCCGGGATCGGGAAGACGTTGAGCGCGTTGATCTCGCCGCGCGACGACTCGAGGCCGTCGGCACACGCCCTGGCCCAGTCCCGGATCAAGGCGGGGTTCACCGCGGTGCTGATGTCGCCGATCATCCGGCCCCGTCACCTCGCTTCACTGATCAACTGCCGAACTGCTCCGCACGCGGGTCTGAGACTACGCGGTGACACCGACATTCTTCTGCGCTGCGGACGACTGCGCGGCGACTGGTGCGACGCTGATTTGAATCTCGACGGCCGGGCTGGCTATTCTGTTCAGGTTGTCTGTGGCAGGCGCACGCGCCCCGCGACAGATAAGTAGACCATCACCGTTTTCAACCAAGGGAGTTCGACATGGCTGCCGTTTGTGACATCTGCGGCAAGGGCCCCGGCTTCGGCAAGTCGGTCTCGCACTCGCACCGCCGCACCAACCGTCGCTGGAACCCGAACATTCAGTCGGTTCGCGTCGAGGTCGCCCCGGGCAACCGCAAGCGCAAGAACGTGTGCACCTCGTGCCTGAAGGCCGGCAAGACTCAGCTCGTCTGAGCTGACCGCCAGCTTCACACTTCGACTACGCCGTCCGGCATGCCGGGCGGCGTTCTCGTGCGCTCTGACCCTTCGACAAGCTCAGGGAGCGGTCGGACCGCCAGCTGAGCATGGTCGAAGCCTCCGGCGGCCGACTACGCAAGCCGCCAGTCGACCGGCTCGGCCCCCATCTCGGCCAACGCCTGATTCGCACGGCTGAACGGCCGGGTCCCGAAGAAGCCGCCGTGCGCCGACAGCGGCGAGGGATGGACCGACTCGATCACCGGGACGCTCGGCGGCAGATGCTCGGTCAGTTTGCGGGCGTCGGCGCCCCAGAGGATCGCGACCAGCGGGCGCTCGCGCGCGGCCAGCGCGCTGATCGCGCACGCGGTGATCTGCTCCCACCCGCGACGACGATGCGATCCCGCGGCCCCCGGGCGCACGGTGAGCACCCGGTTGAGCAGCAGCACCCCGTTGCGCGACCACGGCGTCAGATCGCCGTTCGACGGCGTCGGGTACCCCAGGTCGGTGGAGTACTCGCGGTAGATGTTGATCAGCGACTTCGGGATCGGCCGAACGTCCGGCGCCACCGAGAAGCTCAGCCCGACCGCATGCCCGGGCGTCGGATACGGATCCTGTCCGACGATCAGCACGCGCACGTCGTCGAACGGCTGCTGGAAGGCGCGAAGCACGTTCTCCCCGGCCGGCAGGTAGCCGCGTCCGGCGGCCAGCTCGTCGCGCAAGAACTGGCCCATCGCGGCGACCCGGTCGGCGACGGGCGCGAGCGCCTGCGCCCAGCCCGGATCGACCAGCTCCGCCAGCGGCTTCGGCGCCACGACGCCCGAGGCGTCCTCGGTCGCATCGCCGGCGTGCTCCCCGCCGGACTGCTCCCCGCTAGTCAAGGCGACGCAGGTTCGCGCGGTAGTACTGCGCGTTCTGGTAGTACAGCTCGGTGTTGGCGGCGACATGCCCTTCGGGCACCTCGAACCCTTCGCGCACCTTGGCGGGCACGCCGAGCGCCATCGACCGCGGCGGCACCTCGGACTTGTAAGGCACGACGGCGCCCGCGCCGATCACCGAGCCCGCGCCGATCACCGAACCGTTGAGAACGATGGAGCCGGAGGCGATCAGACAGTCGTCGCCGATCGTCGCTCCTTCGATGTGCGCGTTGTGGCCCACCACGCAGCCGGCCCCGATCACCGTCGCGTCGGCGAACGTGCAGTGGATGACGGTGCCGTCCTGAATGTTGGTGCGAGCCCCGATCGTGATGGTTCCGTAGTCGCCGCGCAGCACCGCGCCGGGCCACACCGAGACGCCGTCGCCGAGGGTCACCCCGCCGATCACGGTCGCATCCGGATGCACGTACACGTTCTCGCCGAGGATCGGCTCGCGGTCGCCGAGCGCATAGACAGCCATGCCTCGATTCAAGCAGAGCCGCTCACTCTTCGGTGAACGACTCCCAACCTCGCAGCTCTCCGGCAGGCGCGCCGTCGACACGTGCGGCCGTCTCGCCGTCGCCGACGACGCCGATCGCGATCCAGCCGTCCGGGGTCTCACCCGGCCGGAACGCTGCCAGCAGCACGTGATCCTCGCCGCCGGTCAGCGCCCAGCGCACCGGGTCGACGCCGAGCTCTGCCCCGAGGGCGTCGAGGCCCTCGGCACGCGGCACTCGTGCCGAGTCGACGTCGAGCGGCGCCCCGCTCGCCGCCGCCATCGTGATCAACTCCTCCACCAGGCCGTCGGACACGTCGGTCATCGCCCGCGCCCCGGCCCGGGCCGCCCTCGGACCGTCGTCCAGGTCCGGCTGCGGCAGGCGGTATCCCTCGACGAGCGACGAGAATCGTTCGGCGAGAGCGGGATCGGCGCCGTTCTCGATCGCCGACAGCACGGCAAGTCCGCCGGCCGCAGCGCCGAGCGGGCCGCTGACGGCGAGCTCGTCGCCGGGTTCGGCGCCCGACAGCGTGACCGGTGCGACGTCGACCAGCGAACCCACCGAGGTGACGGTCAGGATCACCGTCGGCGACGACACGAGGTCGCCGCCCAGCACGCGGCCGCCGTAGCGGTGGGTCTGCTCGACGATGCCCGAGTTGATCGCCAGCACCCGTTCTACCGGTGTGTGCGGCGGGCAGCCGATCGACACGACGATCCCGCCGAGCACTCCGCCCATCGCGGCGACGTCGGCCGCGCTCTGCACTACCGCACGCGCCCCGATCTGCTCCGGCGACGACCAGTCGAACCGGAAGTGCCTGCCCGCCACCGCGGTGTCGGTGCTGACCACCACCGGGCCGTTCGGGGTCAGCACGGCGGCGTCGTCGCCCGAGCCGATCACCACGTCGCCCGACACGCGCCCGCCGTCGGACGCGGCCTCGGCGAACAGCGCGATCAGGGCGCGTTCACCGACCTCGCCCACCGTCCTGCGACGTGGCTCGGTACTTGTTCCGACGAATCTCAACGCCCCATCACCGTGCACTTCTTCGACGCCCATTTCGAGCTAGGGTACAGAAGCACTGCACCCCTAACTGACGCTGCGTCGGGCCCGCAGACCTCAGACCTCGGTCGATACCTGCCACCTGTATCTTTGTCCTCGTGACCGACTCGACTCCGACTCCCGACGATCAGGCCGAACCGTCCGGCACGGAGACCGATCGGACCACCGCCGAGGTGCAGAAGCCGCAACGCGAGCTGAGCCCCGCCCTCATCGCCACGCTGGTCGCGATCCCGGTCATGGTGATCGCCGGATTCATCACCTTCGCCGTCCTCAAGAACAAGGCCGACCCGTCGACTCCGGTCGACAGTTACGCGACGGTCAGCGCCGACGCCGACAAGTGCCCCGGACTGATCGACGCCCTGCCCGCGACGATGGGCGACTACGACAAGAAGAAGGTCGACGGCAACACCGTCCGCTGGACCGGCAGTCCGGGCGGCGCGATCGTGCTGCGCTGCGGCGTCGCCCGTCCGTCCGGGTTCGCCCCGAGCAGTTCGCTGCAGGTGGTGGACCCGATCCAGTGGTACATGACCGACTCCGAGGAGGGCCGCGGCCAGGTCTACGTGGCCGTCGACCACCGCCCCTACGTGGCCCTGTGGGTGCCGGTCGGCGCCGGCAACACCGCACTGACCGAGGTGTCCACACTCATCGCGCAGAAGCTGACCGCGGCCCCGCTGGACTTCGGCAAGTAGCACGAGCTCTCCAACTCTTGGCCACGTAGCACTACGACCAAGTGGGCCGCCCACAGCAGCTCAACTCATTCAGTCGACTCGCGCGGAATCCACTGTGGATACTGAGCCGCCGGATAGCCCGGATCTGGGGCGGGGATGCTACTCGACAGACCATTCGAAATATGCTCTTTGCAACCCACAGGTATGCCGCGAGGAACGATCGGCAGTGTTGTAAAAGGAGGATTTCGATCAACATCGGCGATCTCGATCTTCCAGTTTCCAAACACGTTCCAGCGCGGGACACGCTCTTGCCTGTTTCGCGGCGAGGAAGGATCGTCAAAGGAGGACATCGGAGCGTCCATACCGCCGGCATTCGACAGCCGAAAATGACTCACGAACCCGGGCGTTAGACCACTCCCCGGCGAAATATCATCGGCTACACCCCTGGACTCACCGCACACCCATGCGTCAATTTCGTTCTTGGAAGATCTCAAGCCAAGCAAGAGAACGAAGACCGTTCTCGGCTCGCGCGATTGGGATAGGTACCGTCGCGGAGTATATACATCCCCAAGAACGGACGCCTTCGACAGAGCCGCATCAAATCCAGGGAATACCGCGTCTCGTCGCGCGAGATTCTGGTAGTCGAATGCCTCAACCGTTGCGCGGACGACTTCCGCTGGGCGCGCAAATAGCGAGATTCCTTCAGCGGATCTCCAATAGTGCGTCCATGGCGGTACCGGCAACGGGCCAGCGGATCCTTCAGATGCCAGATGAGCACCGGAACTACAGCTCGCGATCATCAATACCGTGAAAGTAGCAATTAGAAACCGCTCGATCTTTCGTCCCCCGCTTCGCCTCATTCGTATCAGCATATCCATCCTCGATGCACTAACCCGGTCGTGAGAACCAGAGCGGTGATCCAGCATCATAAATCCCCATTCCAGTCCCACGGTCATACCGATTCAAAAATTTTCAAAGTCGGATTATGAACACACCTGCCCGCTATTCAACATCCAACGGATCGAGGTAGACAACGAACCACTCAAGGGCCAACGACAAAAAGGCCCGCGCCCCGGTCGAAGTCCAACGCACTCGTCGAAAAGGCCGTCATAGACATCCTTATGCTGCGCGTCACAAGACCGCTGTACCCGTGCACGTCGTCGTCCTCGTCGTGCGAAGCATCTGTGCACTGCAGCCCGATGTGACCAATCCGAGTCAAGACTAGGCAAGTCGACCTGAGATCTCCGGCACTCGGGGCATAGCGATACACCCAAGTTCGCTCGCCGAAAAGCTCAACTCATACATACGACGCGCGGCGGATCCATTGTGGATACTGGGCGGCCGGGTAGCCCGGATCTGGGGTCGGGATGTTGCTCGACAACCCATTGGTGATCTGGTCTTTACACCTCACCGGCACACCATGAGGAACGGACGGCAAGGTGGGAAACGGGGGATCTCGATCGAGATCGGCGATCTCGATCTTCCAGTTTCCAAATACATTCCATCGGGAAATTCGTTGCTCGGCATCTCTTGGCGAGGAGGGGTCGTCAAAGGAAGACGTCGGGGACTCAGTATCACCGGAAGCCGATAATCGAATATGAGTCGCTAGCGTTGGCGCGAGCGTACTTCCCGGCGCAATGTCGTCAGCCATTCTCCGAGATTCACCACACACCCACGCATCAATTCTATTCTTAGTAGACTCAATTCCAAGGAGATACATAAAGTTGGAACTCCGATCCCGATCCTGCGAGAGGTACCTTCGCGGTCTGTATGCATCTCCGAGCACAGCCGTCGGGGACAAAGCTTTATCGAACCCAGGGTACACCGCTGCAGGTAGCGCGAGATTCTGGTAGTTGAATGCCTCCACCGTTGCCCGCACGACCTCAGCAGGGCGCGAGAATAGTGAAATTCCTTCAGCCGCCCTCCAATAGAACGTCCAAGGAGGCGGGGGCAAAGGTGCAGCGTGCTGCTCAGCCGGCAGACGACCCGCCAGGGCGCAGCTCGCGATCATCAAGATGCCAATAGCCCCAGCGAACAGCGTAGAGAATTTCCGGTGTTCACTTCGCTTCGTTCGTGTCACTGTATGCATCCTCTTTATTCAGCTGGATCAGGCGAAGCGCGAGGAATATTGGAAGTTACTCATCGCACAGAAACTGACCGCGGCACTCCTCCGGACTTCGGCAAGTAGCACCGAGTTCTCCAACTCTCGGCCATGTAGCACTACGACCTAGTCGGCCTGCTGCAACCACTCAAGTCATTCAGTCGACTCACGCGGAACCCACTGTGGATACTGAGCCGCTGGATAGCCCGGATCTGGGGTGGGGATGCTACTCGCCAGACCGTTCGTAACATGCTCCTTGCAACCCACAGGTATGCCGTGTGGAACGATCGGCAGTGTTGCGAAAGGAGGATTTCGATCAATATCGGCGATCTCGATCTTCCAGTTTCCAAACACGTTCCAGTGCGGGACACGCTCCTGCCTGTCTCGCGGCGAGGAAGGATCGTCAAAGGAGGACATCAGAGCGTCCATACCGCCGGCATTCGACAGCCGAAAATGACTCACGAACCCAGGCATTAGAACACTCCCCGGCGAAATATCATCGCCCGCCCTGCGGGCTTCACTGCACACCCACGCATCAATTCTATCCTTAGAAGATTCAAGACCAAGAAGGAGAGCGAAGGTGGTACTCGGCTCCAGGCCCTGCGAGAGATACCGCCTCGGCTTGTAGACCCAATCGAGCTGAGCATTCGGCAATAATGAAGAATCGAATCCCGGAAATACGGCGTCTCGTCGCGCGAGATTCTGGTAGTCGAATGCCTCAACCGTTGCGCGGACGACCTCCGCGGGACGCGTGAATAGCGAGATTCCTTCAGCGGATCTCCAATAGTGCGTCCATGGCGGTACTGGCAACGGCCCAGCGGATCCTTCAGATGCCGGATGAGTACCGGAACTACAGCTCACGATCATCGAGGCAACCATCACCGAAACCACTACTGCCCGGCTGATCTTGGCGCTCTTACTTGGCTTCAATCGTACGATTGTACTCATCCTCCAAGATTTGCCTAGGGGTGTCCGAGCCGGGAGGAAGGTTGACTAGTTTCAAACGCTCCTCCAGCCCTTCCATCAGGTGAATATCAGATCCACGAAGCTCTGAATAAGGGCGCAGTTTGCCGCCCCTAAAGAGGGCTCCGTAGTCATGTTCAAGCTGTGACGGAATAGCCTTGGCGTCCGCGGCCCCAGCAATCGCGTTGTACGTGGTTGCATGCTGGTCGAAGCCCTTTAGAGGCGCTTCCTCCGACGTAGGCTCGGGTCCGATAAACTGGTCTGCGAGGTTGTCGTCATCACTTAGCAGTTCATCGGCCTTTTGCGCACCCGGAACACGCCCGAGCAGTTCACCCTTCGCATCGAGGACGATTCCGAACGCCGCCCGACGCCACTTGTAGGCCTCAGCTGCAGCGTCAGCATCCTTGTTGTTTTGAGCCTGCGCCGCCCGCATCGTCCCGTAGTCCACGGCGCCCTGAAGCGCCCCAGCAGCCTTAAGTCGACCTTTGACATCTTCATGCTCCAGAATCGTGCGATTTGGGTTCGCGTATGAGTCACGTTCGGCATCAAGCCGGTATGCGTAAATCGCAGCGTTAAACTGCTCGCCAGCGGACTTATCCAGATTGATCGTCGCGATGATGTTCTTGAGTCCGTTAAACGTGCCCTTGTTACCCTGCGAAAGCCAAGGCTCCTGATCTGCAGCACCATGGATCGGAAACCCAGGAAGCCGAGTACCGTCTCCTCCCATTGTTCCAAGGTACGGCGTGAGGCTGATCCCCAGTTGCCGCAATAGTCGCGGATTCAGTCTTCCGATGTCAGCGCCCCGAGAATTGGGAACATCCGCCGCAGTTTTCCAGCTTTCATCTGTCGCCATGTGCCGAGCAAAGCGCTGCATGATTCTACCGCGGAGCTCCTGCTGCGCGGGGTCGGCGATAGACGGGGGCACGCCCTGAATGTTGAAGTGAACCAACTGCGCGGGAACAGAGTCATCGTTCCAGTGGTGGGTGAGAATGTCACTCACCAGCGTATACCCCGTTGCAGGGTCTTCAACAGCGTCAGCGAACGCACGCTTGTCGTCTGACGCCGCTTCGAAGAAGTCCTCGGAAAACCTTTGCTTGAAGCCACCTCGGCGGAACCAGCCGGGATCACCCATGTACTTAATGTTCGCCTTGTACGGATGCTGCTGTTCATAGCCGGTCTGAACGCGGAGGTACCGCTGCCCTGCGGCGAGCAGGGCGCGGTCCAGATCCGTACCGCTTTTATATCGCACATCCCCTCCCGACTTCATGTATTTTGCGATTTGGAGATTTTGTTCATACTCTGGGCCTACAGTAAATGAGGGGAGCCAGACCGCGTTACCGGGGTCAAACTTCGAGTACTGTGTGTCATGGAGCGATTTAAACGTTTTCGGGAGGTTCTCAAAGCCTCCAGCGTGAGGAGGCTTCCCATCAGAAACGATATTCTTGTTCGAGATGATCTGAAGTCCGTTATGAAGGGCGTTCTGATATTCACCTGCACGCGGCTGGTCCGTACCCCCAAACGCCTGAAATGCATTCATCCCCTTCTTCCCCTGAAATCCCACGTCAACCGCACCAGTCAGAGCCTTCACGTAGCGGAACTGGAAATCTGAGATTGCAACCTTGTCGCCACGGCCGATTGCAGCAAGCTGCTCGTCACTGAGAGACGTCAACAGCTTGATCCGCGCATGACTCTGATCAAGCTCTGTGGGGGTGCTCTTAGGGTCACCCACTACCTTGACGTCATTCTGCGCAGCAACTTCGGGAGTCGCCCCATTTAGGGTCCTCTTGATCTCCTCATCCGACAACTCGGTTCCATCCGAATGTTGCTCGAGAACCTGCACCGGACCGGTGTCATTGGCGCTGCCCTGCGTGCCATTTGGCGCTTGCGGACCTGAGTTTGGCGGGTTCACTGGAATCCCGGGAATTTGGCCGGCCGCCGGTCCGGGAGCTCCAGGCTCAGGCTTCTTTAGAGCAGGGTCAGCCTCGGGAGGCACCACATAGGGTCCGTACAACCCAATCCCATACAGCTGCTGTCCGCTGACAACCGTTCCGGCCGATCCGGGCCGTTGCATCACTGGTGGGACTGCAACGTTCGGAGTGTCGCCGTTCGCCATGCTCCGGACCTGCCATTCTCATGTGGGCGAACTCTGCCGAGTGCCAGTGTTCGCGTCGAGGACATTTGACCCACACGAGAATAGAGCCCGACATTCGGGGTACGCAATTGGGGCCGGTGTCCCCAACAGATGAAAACGTGCATTTCGGCTAGGCATCTAAATTCCGGCATATTCCGATTGGCTACGCGGATTGATCGCCGCATCAGGCAGACGCCTTCCGCTCGCGCCGTGCTCAGATCGGCTTGGTCGAGACCGCCTCGCGGACGTCTCCGGAGACCTCCGGCTTGGTGTCTCGGCCGAGCAGGTGGGCCACCATGGCCTGCACCGGCATCCCCTCGTGGCACACCTGGTAGACGGCTTCGGTCAGCGGCATCTCGACGCCGTGCTGCTGGGCCAGCGCACGCACTGACCGGCACGACTTGACGCCCTCGGCGACCTGACCGTTGGTCGCGGCCTGTGCCTCCTCCAGACTCTTGCCCTCGCCCATGCGCGCGCCGAAAGTGCGGTTGCGCGACAGCGGCGACGAACACGTCGCGACCAAGTCGCCGATGCCCGCCAGACCGGCCAGCGTGGTGATGTCGGCACCGAGTGCGACGCCGAGGCGGATCACCTCGGCCAGTCCGCGGGTGATCAGCGTCGCCAGGGTGTTCTCGCCGAATCCCATACCCGAGGCCATGCCGCAGGCCAGCGCGATCACGTTCTTGCCCGCGCCGCCGATCTCGCAGCCGACGACGTCGGTGTTGGTGTACGGCCGGAAATACGGCGCCTCGAACGCCTTCTGCACGAGCTTGGCCTGTTCTTCGTCGGTGCAGGCGATGACCGTCGCGGCCGGCTGCTCCTCGGCGATCTCCCGCGCCAGGTTCGGTCCGCTGAGCACCGCGATCTGCCGGTCCGGAAGACCGGTGACCTCCTTGATCACCTGACTCATCCGCTCGCCGGTGCTGATCTCGACGCCCTTCGCCAGCGACAGCAGGATCGCATCCGACGGCAGGTGCTCGCGCCAGGCCTCCAGGTTCGCGCGCAGGGACTGCGACGGGACCGCGCACACGACCAGTTCCGCGCCGTCGAGCGCCTCGGCGACCGACGACACCGCGTTCAACGACGCGGGAAGTTCGATGCCCGAGAGGTAGTCGCTGTTCTCGTGCCGGGTGTTGATCTGTTCGGCCAGCTCCGGGCGTCGCGCCCACATCGTCACCTCATTGCCCGCATCGACGAGCACCTTGGCGACCGCGGTCCCCCACGATCCCGACCCCATCACCACAGCACGCACGACAACACTCCTTCGGGCCGACTTGTCTCCGACACAGATTAGGTCATCGAGGCGGCCGGAGGAGGCTCGACAGCAGCATGCGGGGTGAGGGGCCGGAACCGCTGGAGCGGAGCGTCGTGCACGATGGTGAGGTGCCTGCCGACGAACTCTCCCGCGACGTCGCCGTCGTCCTCGCGGTGAAAGACCTGGCCGCGGCCAAGAGCCGACTCGCCGGGCGGTTCGCCCACGACGACGACCGGCGCGCGCTGGTCGCGGCCATGTTCGCCGACACTCTCGCCGCGGTGCGGGCCGCCGGGCTGTCGCGGGTGATCGTCGTGAGCCCGGACCGCGACGTCCACGCCCGGGTCGCGGACTTCGGGGCACTGGCGGTCGACGAGCCGGCCCGCGGCGGCCTCAACGCCGCGCTATCCCACGGCGCGGACGTCGCCCGGGACCGCTGGGCGTCGAGCCGCATCGTGTTCCTCCAGGCCGACCTGCCCGCGCTGAGTGCCGAGAGCCTCGACGGCGCGATCGACGACGCCGCCGCACATCCGGCCGCCTTTGTGGCCGACCGGGCCGGTCTGGGCACAGTGTTGCTGTCGATCGCCGCGGACTCCGGCTTCGCCCCCGCGTTCGGGAACGGATCCGCGCAAGCGCACCGAGTCCGCGGAGCGGTCGAGCTGCGACCCGCCGCGGACCGCTGGCCGGATCTGCGCGCCGACGTCGACACCCCCGACGACCTGCGGCATGTGGCCCTACTCGGCGTCGGCCCGCACACCCGAACCGTCCTGGACCGGCCGCGTCCGCCACGAGCGCGAGCAAGAACCGGCCCGATGGGGAACAATGGCTGAGTGACCGCCACCGACGAGACCTCCGGAACCTCTTCCGATACGCCCTCCGCTGATCTCTCCTCGACAGATCTCGCCGCCTCCACCGACTTGCCCGCGGCGCTGCCCGCGGAGACCGTCGCGCCGGACGAAGCCGCAGACCTGCCCGCCGAGCGCTACTTCAACCGCGAACTGAGCTGGCTGGACTTCAACTCACGCGTGCTGGCCCTAGCCGAGGACGCGTCGATGCCGCTGCTCGAACGCGCCAAGTTCCTGGCGATCTTCGCCTCGAACCTCGACGAGTTCTTCATGGTCCGCGTCGCCGGACTCAAACGCCGCGACGAGACCGGACTGTCGGTGCGATCCGCGGACGGTCGTTCGCCGCGCCAGCAGCTGCAGATGATCGCCGCGCGCACCCAGAAGATCGCCCACCGCCACGCCCGCGTCTTCCTCGACTCGGTGCAGCCCGAACTGGCCGCCCAGGACGTGCGCATCGTCTCGTGGGACGAGCTGACCGCCCCCCAGCAGGAACGGCTCCGCGAGTTCTTCCACAATCAGCTCTTCCCGGTGCTGACCCCGCTGGCCGTCGACCCGGCGCACCCGTTCCCCTACATCAGCGGTCTGAGCCTGAACCTGGCGGTCACGGTGCGCGACGTGGCCGAGGGCGGCGAGCACTTCGCCCGTGTGAAGGTGCCGAACAACGTCAACCGCTTCATGCGCGTCGACCAGCTGATCCCCGAGGAGAACCCGGACTCCGAAGACGGTCCGCCGCCGGCCAT
This sequence comes from Gordonia sp. (in: high G+C Gram-positive bacteria), assembly GCA_047605365.1. Taxonomy (GTDB): domain Bacteria; phylum Actinomycetota; class Actinomycetes; order Mycobacteriales; family Mycobacteriaceae; genus Gordonia. The sequence continues at coordinate 7,547 of JASGFV010000029.1, read as the reverse complement.
CTTCCTGCCCGTCGAGAAGCTCATCGCGGCCAACCTCTCCGACCTGTTCCCCGGCATGGAGGTGGTGGAGCATCACGTCTTCCGGGTGACCCGCAACGCCGACTTCGAGGTCGACGAGGACCGCGACGAGGATCTGCTTCAGGCCCTCGAACGCGAACTCGCTCGACGCCGCTTCGGCTCGCCGGTCCGCCTCGAAGTCGGCGAGGACATGACCGAGCACATGCTGGACCTGCTGCTCCGCGAGCTCGACGTCGATCCCGCCGACGTCATCCAGGTCCCCGGGCTGCTGGATCTGACCGGCCTGTTCGAGGTGTACGGCGTGGACCGTCCCGCGCTCAAGGAACGTCCGTTCGTCCCCAAGACGCATCCCGCGTTCGGCGAGCGGGAGACGCCGAAGAGCATCTTCAAGACGCTCCGCGAAGGCGACGTGCTGGTGCATCACCCGTACGACTCGTTCTCGACCAGCGTGCAGCGATTCATCGAGCAGGCGGCCGCCGATCCCCAGGTGCTCGCCATCAAGCAGACGCTGTACCGCACGTCCGGCGACTCCCCGATCATCGACGCCCTCATCGACGCCGCAGCGGCCGGCAAGCAGGTCGTCGCCCTCGTCGAACTCAAGGCACGGTTCGACGAGCAGGCCAACATCAAGTGGGCGCGCAAGCTGGAACGCTCCGGCGTGCATGTCGTCTACGGTCTCGTCGGACTCAAGACGCACTGCAAGACGTGCCTGGTGGTGCGCCGCGAAGGCTCGACGATCCGCCGCTACTGCCACATCGGCACCGGCAACTACAACCCCAAGACCGCGCGACTCTACGAAGACGTGGGCCTGTTCACCGCGGCGCCGGAGATCGGCGCGGACCTCACCGACCTGTTCAACACGCTGACCGGCTACTCCCGCAAGAAGGAGTACCGCAATCTGCTGGTGGCGCCGCAGGGCATCCGCGCCGGCATCGTCGAGCGGATCGAGGCAGAGATCGCGGCGCTCAAGGCAGGCGACGACAAGGCCCGCATTCAGCTGAAGGCCAACGCACTCGTCGACGAGGGCGTCATCGACGCCCTGTACCGCGCATCGCAGGCCGGCGTTCCCGTGCACATCGTGGTGCGCGGCATCTGCGCGCTGCGCCCGGGCGTTCCCGGTCTGAGCGAGAACATCGTGGTGCGGTCGATCCTAGGCCAGTTCCTGGAGCACTCCCGGATCTTCACGTTCGGTTCGCAGAACGAGTACTGGATCGGCAGCGCCGACATGATGCACCGCAACCTCGACCGCCGCGTCGAGGTGCTGGTGCAGGTCCGCGATCCGCGGCTGTCGTCGCAGCTGCAGGAGATCTTCGACTCGGCGCTCGACCCCCGCACCCGCTGCTGGGAACTGCAGGCCGACGGCTCGTGGACGGCGTCGCCCGCGGCCGGCGAGCAAGTGCGCGATCACCAGCGAACGATGATGTCGTACGCACGACGCCAGGTCGAGCGAGCGTCTGAAGGATGAGTTCACCGGCCAGGACGGTGTGGGCCGGCGGCGGCGTGCTGTGGCGGCGCTGCTCCGGCGGCGACGTCGAGGTCGCACTGGTGCACCGCCGACGGTACGACGACTGGTCACTGCCTAAGGGAAAGGCCGAATGCGGCGAGATCCTGGTGGCCACCGCCGCCCGGGAGATCACCGAGGAGACCGGTTTCGACGTGCGGATGGGTCATCAGATCCGCACGGTGGAGTACCAGCTCAAGTCCGGCGCGCGGAAGAAGGTCGGCTACTGGGCTGCTGAAGCGGTCGGCGGCGAGTTCGTCACCAACCACGAGACCGACCGTCTCAAGTGGCTGTCGACGGCTCAGGCGATGGCCAAGACGTCGTATGCGGCCGACCGGAAGGTGCTGCGGGACTTCACCGTCGAGCCGGTGGAGGAACTGCACAGCGTCGCCGTCGTGCGTCACGCGAAGGCGGGCCGTCGCTCACGATTCCGGGGCGACGACCGACAGCGGCCGCTCGACGCCGACGGCCGCAAGCAGGCCCAGGCGCTCGTCGAGGTCCTCGGACTGTTCGGCGTGCACCGCCTGTACGCGGCCGACCGGCTGCGGTGCGTGCAGACCTTCGAGCCGCTCGCCGAGACGCTGCGCACCGACGTCACCGTGGTCCCGGAGCTGACCGAGGAGGCGTATCGCGCCGACCCGGATCTCGCCCTGGCGACGCTGCGCGAGCTGTGCGCGGGCAGGTCCCCGGTCCGCGCGATCTGCAGCCAGGGCAAGGCCATCCCCCCGCTCCTGGAGAGTTGGGCCGGCGACGACGGCGTCGCCCTGCCGAGCAGCCGGAACCGCAAGGGCAGCACCTGGATCCTGACTCTGCGCGGCGACCGCCTGGTCTTCGCCGACTACTACCCCAGCCCGCTGCCGCCTGCTGTCGGTCGCTGATCGAGCAGTCCCTGTCCGCCAGACACTTCGACAAGCTCAGGGAGCGGGCCCTGTGAGATCTACTTCTTCGCAGCAGCCTTCCGGGCCGGAGCCTTCTTGGCGGCCGTGGTCTTCTTCGCGGCCGTCGACTTGGTCGCGGTGGCCTTCTTCGCAGCGGCCTTCGTCGCCGCCGACTTCGCCGGGCTCGCCTTCTTGGCAGCCATCGTCTTCTTGGCCGCGGTGGTCTTCTTCGCCGCCGTCGACTTGGCCGCGGTCGCCTTCTTCGCCGCCGTCGACTTGGCCGCCGTGGACTTCTTGGCCGCGGCAGTCTTCTTGGCTGCGGTCGACTTGGCCGCGGTCGTCTTCTTCGCCGCCGTCGACTTGGCCGCCGTGGACTTCTTGGCCGCGGCAGTCTTCTTGGCTGCGGTCGCCTTCTTGGCCGCGGTCGTCTTCTTCGCGGCAGCGGTCTTCTTCGCCGCGGCCTTGGTGGCCGGGGTCCCGGCCGCAGCGCCGGCACGTTTGACCGCCGGGGTGCCGGCCTTCAGCTTCTTCTTGCCGGCGACGATCTCCTTGAACTGTGCCCCCGGGCGGAACGCCGGGACCGACGTCGCCTTCACCTTCACGGTCTCGCCGGTCCTCGGGTTCCGCGCGACACGTGGTGCGCGACGGCGCTTTTCGAAGACGCCGAAGCCCGTGATCGTGACGCTCTCACCCTTGTTGACCGCCCTCACGACGGTGTCGATGAACTGTTCCAGGACGTCCGACGCAGTCTTGCGATCAGCGTTGAGTCGCTTGGTGAGCTCATCGATGAGTTCTGCCTTGTTCATGCGTTCCTCCGCGCGATTGGGCTGGCTGGACCGACCAGCTAAACCTCACGGTAAACGGGGAGCGGCGAATGCGTCAGCGCAACAACAAATTCGATGCCACTGCGCAGTGAAACTTTCCTACCAGCGGTTACGGCAGTGTAGTCGGTTTGAACGACGGCCGGCGCGCCTCGTAGGCGGCGATCGCGTCGGTCTGGCGCAGGGTCAGCCCGATGTCGTCGAGCCCCTCCATCAGCCGCCAGCGCGTGTAGTCGTCGATCTGCAGCGGAACCACCAGATCGCCGGCGGTGACGGTCTTGTCCTCCAGGCTGACCGTCAGCTCCAGACCGGGCTCGGCGTCGAGCCGCTTCCACAGCAGTTCGACGTCGCTCTGATCCACCTGTGCCGCAACGAGTCCGGCCTTGCCGGAGTTGCCGCGGAAGATATCGGCGAAGCGCGAGGAGATGACGACGCGAAAGCCGAAGTCCATCAGCGCCCACACCGCGTGCTCACGCGACGAGCCGGTGCCGAAGTCCGGTCCGGCGACGAGCACCGAGCCGTTGGACCACGGCTCGTTGTTCAGGATGAAGTCGGGGTCGTTGCGCCAGCCGGCGAACAGGCCGTCCTCGAAGCCCGTGCGAGTGACGCGCTTGAGGTAGACGGCGGGGATGATCTGGTCGGTGTCGACGTTGCTGCGCTGCAGCGGGACCCCGATGCCGGTGTGGGTGGTGAAGGATTCCATGAGTTCGTCTCCGAAGTAGCGGGCCGGGAAGTGTGGTCAGTCGAGGTCGGCGGGCGAGGCGAGGCGTCCGCGCACGGCGGTGGCCGCGGCGACCTCCGGGGACACCAGGTGGGTACGTCCGCCCTTGCCCTGACGGCCTTCGAAGTTGCGGTTCGACGTCGACGCGCAGCGCTCGCCCGGCGAGAGCTGGTCGGGGTTCATCCCCAGGCACATCGAGCAACCGGCCATCCGCCAGTCGGCGCCAGCGGCGGTGAAGATCTCGCCGAGGCCCTCGTCTTCTGCCTGTGCGCGGACCTTCATCGAGCCGGGCACGATCAGCATGCGCATGCCGTCGGCCACCCGGCGGCCCTTCAGCACCTCGGCGACGGCGCGCAGGTCCTCGATGCGGCCGTTGGTGCACGACCCGACGAACACGGTGTCGACCTCGACGTCGCGCAGCGGGGTGCCCGGCTTCAGGTCCATGTACTCCAGCGCGCGGGCGGCGGCCAGCGACTCGGTCTCGTCGTGGATCTCCGCCGGATCGGGCACGTTGGCGCCCAGCGGCAGGCCCTGTCCCGGGTTGGTGCCCCAGGTGACGAACGGGGTCAACTCGGAGGCGTTGATGTAGACCTCGCGGTCGAAGACGGCGCCTTCGTCGGTGCGCAGGCTCTCCCAGTACTCGACGGCGGCGCCCCACTCCTCGCCCTTCGGGGCGTGCGGACGGCCCTTGAGGTAGTCGTAGGTGGTCTGATCGGGGGCGATCATGCCCGCGCGGGCGCCGGCCTCGATCGACATGTTGCACATCGTCATGCGGGCTTCCATCGACAGCTTCTCGATGGCCGGGCCGCGGTACTCCAGCACGTGGCCCTGACCGCCGCCGGTACCGATCTTGGCGATGATGGCCAGGATCAGGTCCTTGCCGGTGACGCCCGGCGGCAGCTCGCCGTCGACGTTGATCGCCATCGTCTTGAACGGGCGCAGCGACAGTGTCTGGGTGGCCATCACGTGCTCCACCTCGGAGGTGCCGATGCCCATCGCGATGGCGCCGAAGGCGCCGTGCGTGGAGGTGTGGCTGTCGCCGCAGACCACGGTCATGCCGGGCTGGGTCAGGCCCAGCTGCGGGCCGACGACGTGCACGATGCCCTGCTCGGCGTTGCCCATGCTGTACAGCCGGACGCCGAACTCTTCGCAGTTCTTGCGCAGCGTCTCCACCTGGAGCGCGGAGACCTGGTCGGCGATCGGGCTGAAGATGTCGACGGTCGGGACGTTGTGGTCCTCAGTGGCGATGGTGAGGTCCACGCGGCGCAGCGGGCGGCCGGCCATCCGCAGGCCGTCGAACGCCTGCGGGCTGGTCACCTCGTGGACCAGGTGCAGGTCGATGTAGATCAGGTCCGGGTCGGCGTTGCCGCTGGCATCGGTGCCGCCGGGCACGACGACGTGGTCGGCCCAGACCTTTTCGGCCAGGGTGCGCGGCGCCGAGTCGGCATCAACGTGAGTCATGAGTGCACTCGCTTCTCGTGGTCCTCGTGCGGTCGGTCCGCGGTCGGGGTCCGGGGCTGTGGACTTGATTCCCGACCAAGGCTGGCCGTCTCAGTATGTGGACAGCTAATATCGTCCTATGGGAAATGATAGCGGAATCGGCGTCCTCGACAAAGCCGTGTCGGTACTGCGGACCGTCGCACAGCGTCCCTGCAATCTGGCCGAACTGACCGAGGGCACCGGACTGGCCCGCGCGACCGCTCACCGGCTGGCCAGCGGCCTGGAGGTGCACGGCCTCCTGACCCGCGACTCCGAGGGCCGCTGGATCCCCGGACCGACGCTGCCCGAGCTGGCCGCCACCGCCCGCGACGCCGTCCAGGAGGCCGGGATGCTGGTGCTCCCTGGCCTGCAGGAGCGCACCGGCGAATCCGTCCAGCTCTATCGCCGGATCGGCTCCGAACGCGTCTGCATCGCCACCGCCGAACCTCCCAACGAGCTGCGCCACACCGTGCCCGTCGGCACCCGGTACACGATGAGCGCCGGCTCGGCAGCCAGTGTGCTCGCAGCCTTCGCCGACCCCGAGACCCAGGCGTCACTGCTGCACGACTCGGCGTACACCGCCCGCACGCTCGCCGACGTGCGACGACGCGGCTGGGCCCAGAGCGCAGGCGAGCGCGCCGCCGGCGTCGCCAGCGCCTCGGCTCCGGTACGCAACGCCGCGGGCGACGTCGTCGCCGCCGTGTCCGTCTCCGGCCCGATCGACCGGGTGGGCCGTCGCCCCGGCGAACTCTGGGCCGACGACCTGCTGGCCGCCGCCGCATCGATCAGCGCACGACTGTAGGGATCGACACCGGAGTCCGTGGACCGGCTCCACCGCCTATGAGTACCGTCACAAGCATGGGAACCAATCAGCGCGGCCAGATCGTGATGTCCGACGACGAGATCGCCGACTTCATCCGCAGTCACCGCACCGCGACCTTCGCGACCACCGGCAAAGACGAACAGATCCACCTGGTCGCCATGTGGTACGCCGCGCTCGACGCCGACCCGAACAGCGACGCACCGATCACCGGGCCGATTCCGGAGCTGTGGTTCGAGACCAAGGAGAAGTCGCAGAAGGTGGTGAACCTGCGACGCAATCCGCGCCTGACCGCCCTGCTCGAGGACGGCCTCACCTACGACGAGCTGCGCGGTGTCAGCATCGAGGGCGTCGCGGAGATCCACCACGATCCCGAGACCTGCCTGCGCGTCGGCATCAACGTCTGGGAACGCTACAACGGCCCGTACACCGACGATCTGCGCCCGGCCGTCGAGGCGATGATGAACAAGCGCGTCGCGGTCCGCCTGGTGCCGCAGCGCGTCCGCTCGTGGGACCACCGCAAGCTGAATCTTCCTGAGATGCCGCTGGCCGGCTCCACCGCGCCGAACAACGACTAGCCGGCACGACTAAGGGGCGACGACCAACGGCCGCACGGCCTCGCGGATCTCGCCCGGGATCGGCACGACCGGCCGGGCCGGGTCGGTGTTGTCGACGTAGACGTGGACGAATCGCCCCTCCGCGGAGGCCGTCTCGTCGTCGCCGGTGAAGACGCCGACGCGGTAGAGGATCGACGAGTTGCCCAGCTTCTCGACGTACACCCCGAGCCGCACCTCGCCCGGATAGGTGACCTCGCTGAAGTAGCGGCAGCCGACCTCGGCGACCACTCCGATCGCGGGGAGCTTCCGGATGTCGACGCCGGTCGAACGCGCCAGGTAGTCGTTGACGACGGTGTCGATCATCTCGAAGTAGCGCGAATTGTTGACGTGCCCGTAGACGTCGACGTCAGCCCAGCGCAGGGTCACACGGTCCCAGGCGACGTAGTCCGCGCGCGCCGGAAGTTGTTTGGCTGCCACGGTTCTCGACCCTACCGACTTCGCTCCGCACCGACCTCGGACACCGTGTCCGCCGCCCGGCTACGTTCGGGTGATGAGCACCACTGGCATCTGGTCCACCGAGCACCGGCCCCGGCGAATCCGCGGCGCGGTGCTGACCGCCCAGGCCCGCTCCGTCGCTTCGCTCCTCCTCGAATCGCTCTGTTCGAATGACAAATGAGAGAGGCCCCCGATCGCGCGTTCGCGATCGGGGGGCACTCTCTTGTAGCCCCCACGGGATTCGAACCCGCGCTACC
>JASGFV010000028.1:0-22987 GCA_047605365.1 Gordonia sp. (in: high G+C Gram-positive bacteria) | reverse complement strand
CCAGGTCCTCCGGCGGAACGGCCTTGAGCAACGTCCGGAGCTCGTTCTGGGCGTCCTGCAGACGGATCGTCGGCTCCGAGGTGTCGGGGCCGATGGTCGCACCGTCGGTCAGCCGCGTCTCGACCACCTGATCCTGGCGGACCAGCTCGACCGAGTTCACGCCGAACAGGTTCGACGGAACGGTCCGCGCCTTCACGTTCGACGGGATGCCCTCGGCCTGATCCGGCGCCAGGTCGATCGCCACCTTCTTGGTGGTCACTCCGTCCGAAGAGGAGGCGCCGACCGCGTCGACCGACTTCACGGCGCCGACGATGAAGCCGTTGTAGCGCACTTCGGCGCCGTCGATCAGCCCGTCACCCACATCGTTGAGATTCGCGGTGATCTTGGTGTAGCTGTCGAACTTGCCCTCGTACCGCATCATCAGCAGCACTAGGACCAGGATGGCGACGGCGAGGAACGCCGCACCGCGCCAGATGTACGCGGTGAGCGACGGATCGCGACCGCCTGTGTCGATTCGCACCATTGAGCAGCTACCCCGATATCTGTATTCCGGCGGAGGTGCCCCAGAACACCAACGTCATGATCAGGTTGGCGAAGACGATCGTGATGATCGACAGCCGGATCGCGTGACCTGCGGCCACACCCACGCCCTCCGGGCCGCCCGAGGCGAAGTACCCGTAGTAGCACTGGATGAAGGTGGTGAGCAGGACGAACACCATCACCTTGAGGAAGGAGAACACCATGTCCCGCGACAGCATGAACTGCGCGAAGTAGTGCGAGTACGTACCGACGCCCTGGCCGCTCTGCAGCTGGAACATCACCTCCGAGGCGATGTAGTTGGCGGCCAGCGAGACCGCGTAGAGCGGGACGATGGAGAGCACCGCGGCCACCATGCGAGTGGTCACCAGGTACGGCAGCGGGCGGATCGCGATGGCCTCGAGGGCGTCGATCTCTTCGCTGATGCGCATCGATCCGAGCTGTGCGGTGAAGCGGCAGCCGGACTGCGCGGTGAAAGCGGTCGCGGCCAGCAGCGGCGCGATCTCACGCGTAGTGGCGAACGCGGACAGCGCGCCGGTCAGGGGCTGCATGCCGAGCAGGTTCAGCGCGGTGTAGCCCTCGATGCCGACGGTCGCGCCGCCCATCACGCCGAGGATCACCATGACGCCGACGGTGCCGCCGCCGACGACGATCGCACCGTTGCCCCACGCGACGTCGGACAGCAGTCGCCAGATCTCCTTCTGGTAGTGCCGGAAGGTGATCGGCGCGAGGCCGATCGACCGCATCAGGAAGGTGATCAGGTGGCCCATCGAGACGAGGGCGTCGCGCGGGATCTCCCAGAGCTTGCCGAGCCACGTGAACGGCCGAAGCGCCGGCGCGGTATAGCGGGATGCAGTCATCTCACACCACCTTGGCCGGGACGACGAGAGCGAAGATCTGCGTCAGCACGACGTTGACCGTGAACAGCAGCAGCACCGAGTTGACCACGGCCGCGTTCACCGAGTTGGCCACGCCGGCCGGGCCGCCGCTGGTGCTCAGCCCGCGGTCGCAGGCGACGATCGCCACGATCGCGCCGAAGATCACGGCTTTGACCAACGCGAATATCAGGTCTTGAGTGCCCGCGAACGAGGCGAAGGTTCCCGTATAACTGCCCGGCGTTCCGCCCTGGAAGTAGACGTTGAACACGTAGCCGGTGATGAAGCCGACGAAGCAGACGAAGCCGCAGAGCAGGAAGCTGACGACCATCGTCGCCAGCAGGCGCGGCGAGATCAGTCGCTCGATCGGGTTCACGCCCATGACCCGCATCGCGTCGATCTCCTCGCGGATGGTGCGCGAGCCGAGGTCGGCGGCGATCGCCGAGCCGACCGCGCCGGCCAACAGCAGCGAGGTGACCAGCGGAGCGCCCTGGCGGATCACGCCGAGGCCGGTCGCGGCGCCTGCGAACGACGTCGCACCGATCTGCCCGGCGATGTTCGACACCTGGATCGAGACGATCACTCCGATGGGGATGGCGACGAGCAGCGTCGGGAACACCGACGTCGACGCCATGAATGCGCACTGGCGCACGAACTCCCCGAACGGGAAGCGCTTCTTTGCGATGTCCACGACGAGCGTTCGGAACACTTCGACGAACATTGCCAGCTGGCGGCCGAAGGTGTCGAACGACTTGACGATGTGCTCGCGGTACCACTTGACCGCACCCGAATCGGCGATTCGCCGCTTCCGCAGTGCTGGGCTGGCATCAACCGCGTCTGTGGTCACGCTCTGCCCTCTCAGTCCGTCCGACGATTGTCTGGAATCGGTCAGGCCGCCAGTCGCGTGGCGGACCGTCTCGAATTCCGTGCGTCGTAATATACAGACTCGCGAGTAGCTTTTTGTGTCGGGGCTCACTTACTGGTCGCCAGTGTCGCGGAGGCGACTATTTCCCCAGGAAGACGTCCTACCTGCGGCGATATACGGACTAGGGTCCACTCGTCGGGACATCAGCGAAGGCGTCCGGCGGCGCGACGCCCATACGGGGGACCGAGATCTACGTCAGGTACCGGTAGGCCGGGGTGCCCGGCTCGAGCCGTTCGGTCTGCAGCCGTGAATGCGCCATCCGGTCTTCCAGACCCGCCAGATCTTCGGGCCGGCCGAGCTCGATGCCGACGAGTGCGGCTCCGGTCTCCCGGTTGTTGCGCTTGACGTACTCGAAGAGCGTGATGTCGTCGTCGGGGCCCAGGACGTCGTCGAGGAATCGGCGCAGCGCGCCCGGCTCCTGCGGGAAGTTCACCAGGAAGTAGTGCTTGAGTCCGCGGTGGACCAGCGAGCGCTCGATGATCTCGCCGTACCGCGAGACGTCGTTGTTCCCGCCGGACACCAGCCCCACGACCGTCGAACCTTGAGGAAGAGGAAGCTGAGCGATCGCCGTGGCCGCGAGGGCTCCGGCGGGCTCGGCGATGATGCCTTCGTTCTGGTAGAGCTCCAGCATCGTCGAGCAGATCGCGCCCTCGTCGACATGTGTGATGGTCACGCTGCCCGGGACCAGTTCGATCTCGTCGGGCTGGATCACCGGAGCCTGCGGATCGTCGGCGAGCCCGGCCAGAACCGGGTGGTCGACCACCTTCGCACCGGTCTGCGCCATCGTGTCGTGGCCGAGCGCGCCGATCCGCTTGACCGATGCGCCGTCGACGAACGGGTCGATCGACGGCAGGGTGTACGGCGCGCCGGTCACCAGTGCCGCAGCGAGCGACACCGCGCCGGACGGCTCGACGCCGACGATAGCGACATCCGGGTTGATCGCCCGCAGCGCGGTGACGATGCCCGACATGCACCCGCCGCCGCCGACCGGGAGCACGATCACGTCGGGGCTCCTGCCGAGCTGTTCGACGATCTCCAGCGCGATGGTCCCCTGCCCCGACGCGGTGCGCGGATCGTCGAACGCGTGGATCCAGCTGGCGCCGGTGCGCAGGACGTCGGCTTGTGCGGCCGACGCCGCCGCGTCGTACGTGTCCCCCACTTCGATCAGCTCGACATAGTCGCCGCCGTGCCACACGATGCGATCGCACTTCTGCTTGGGGGTGGTGGTCGGAACGTAGATGCGGCCCTTCACCTTCATCGTGGCGCACGCGTAGGCGACGCCCTGGGCGTGATTGCCGGCGCTGGCCGCGACGACACCCGCGGCGAGCTCCTCTTCGGACAGCTGCGCCATGACGTTGTAGGCGCCGCGGATCTTGTAGGAGCGGACCGACTGGAGGTCTTCGCGCTTGAGGTGAATCTGCGCGCCGGTCTGCTGCGACAGCCGGGGGCACGCCTCGAGCGGAGTCAGGGCGACGACGCCCTCGAGCCGCTGCGCGGCGTCGACGATCGATTCCAGACTCAGCGTCGGGAGTTCGGTCGAATGATCAGTTCCGGGGTGCGTGCTCACGCACTCCATGGTCGCACCGACGCGACGACCAGATGCGCTCACCCCACCAGACGGCCAGCACCGAACCTCCGGCGATCCACGCGGCGACGACAGGCGCTCCGCCCAGAGCCAGGGCCAGTACCGCCGCCACCACCCCGACCAGCACCGCGTGGAGCTTGTAGAGGGGCCACGCGACACCGAAGACGTCGACTTCCGGGACACCGGAAGACTGGTCGTCAGGCCGTGCGTAGACGTCGTTGAGCGTGGTCACACATTCAGTATAACCAGAACCCGAGACCACAGATTCGGCTCACCGAAACCTAGCCGTCAAGCGAGGGTTCGCACCACATCGACGACCTGCGCGGCGCCCGACGTGAGCGACAGCAACCGGTCGCGGAGTCCCTCTTCGGCGGGAGTGTCGACGGCGACGGCGAACTCGGCGCTCGCCGCCCCGTACTCGGCGGCGCGCACGGCCCCGAATGCACGGATCATCGTCTCGACGCGCCCGGCGTCGTCGAGCGGCACGACGATGCGCAGCACGCTCACCGGCCGCGCCTGGCGAAGCGGTGCCGCGTCGAGCGCCGCCGCGGCGGCCGAGCCGTACGCACGGATCAGTCCGCCGGCGCCGAGCTTCACTCCCCCGAAGTACCGGATCACCACCACCCCGGCCCCTACCAGCTCCCGGGAGTGCAAGGTCGACAGGATCGGCGGTCCGGCGGTCCCGGCCGGCTCGCCGTCGTCGCTGCAGCGTTCCACTCGATACGGACCGGAGCCCGCGGTGAACGCCCAGCAGGCGTGCCGGGCGGTCGGGTGCGCGGCCTTCACCCGGGTCAGCAGCGCACCGAAGCCGTCTTCGTCGTCGACCGCCGCCAGCGTCGCGATGAACCGCGACTTCTTGACGACCGTCTCGACGGTCGTCTCACCTGCGGACGGGTCAAGGACGAACACGGATCAACCGGTCAGACAGCCGGGTCCGAGCAGCGCCTTGAGGTCGCCCATCAGCGCCGACGACGGCGAGACGCGCAGCGACTCCATGAGCCGCAACTGCGTCTGACTGCTCTCGCTGACCAGCGTCACGTGCACGTCGGACATGCCGGGGTGCCGGGTCAGGACCTGCTTGAGCGCGGTGACCTTGGCCGGCGTGCACGACCGTGCCGTCAGCGTCAGATTCAGCGGCTTGGTGGCGCCGGCGACGGACAGGTCCGGCACCGCGAGGTCGTTGGCGCTGATCATCGTCGAATCGTCGCGCTTGTTGACCCGGGCCTTGACCAGCACGATGTTGTCGACCACCAGGTCCATGCCGTACGCCACGTAGGCGCGCGGGAAGAAGTAGACCTCGACACCGCCGACCATGTCTTCGATGGTCACCGCCGCCCAGGGCTCGCCCTTCTTGTTGACGCGCCGGGTGACCGACGAGATGATGCCGCCGATGGTGATCTGTGCGCCGTCACCCACCTGGTCTTCCAGCAGCGAGGTGATCGAGGTGTCGGTCTGGGCGGCCAGCGCGTGCTCCACGCCGGACAGCGGATGCCCGGACACGTACAGGCCGAGCATGTCTCGTTCCAGCGCCAGCTTGTGCTTGGACTCCCACTCCTCGTCGGGCACCTTCACGGCGAACACCTCCGACAGCGACTCGTCGCCGCCGCCCATGTCGCCGAACAGGTCGAACTGGCCCATCGCCTCGGCCTTCTTAGTGCCCAGCACCGAGTCGACGGCATCGGCGTGCACCAGGAACAGACCCTTGCGAGGATGCTCCAGCGAGTCGAAACCGCCGGCCTTGACCAGCGATTCGGTGACCTTCTTGTTGCAGGCCGTGACGTCGATCTTGGAGAGGTAGTCCGAGAACGAGACGAACTCGCCCTTCTCCTCCCGCGATTTGATGATCGACGCCACGACGCCGCTGCCGACGTTGCGGATCGCGGCCAGGCCGAAGCGGATGTCCTCCCCCACTGCCGCGAAGTCCGCGCGCGATGCGTTGACGTCCGGCGGGAGCACCGTGATGCCCATCTTGCGGCAGTCCGACAGGTAGATGGCCGACTTGTCTTTGTCGTCGCCGACGGAGGTCAGCAGTCCGGCCATGTACTCGGCCGGATAGTTGGCCTTGAGGTACGCGGTCCAGAACGACACCAGGCCGTAGCCTGCGGCGTGCGACTTGTTGAACGCGTAACCGGCGAACGGAAGCACCGTGTCCCAGAGCGCGGTGATCGCCGCCTGCGAGAACCCGTTCTTCTGCATGCCCTCGGCGAAGCCGCCGTACGCTTCGTCCAGGATGGCCTTCTTCTTCTTGCCCATTGCGCGACGCAGCAGGTCGGCTTCGCCGAGCGAGTACCCGGCCACCTTCCGCGCGATCGCCATGATCTGCTCCTGGTAGACGATCAGACCGTAGGTCTCGGCCAGGATCTCCTTCAGAGGCTCCTCGAGCTCCGGGTGGATCGGCTTGATCTCTTCCAGACCGTTTTTGCGGCGCGCGTACGAGTGGTGCGCGCCGACGTCCATCGGGCCCGGGCGGTACAGCGCCAGAACGGCCACGATGTCCTCGAACCCGGTCGGCTGCATCATCTTGAGCAGTTCTCGCATACCGGCGCCGTCGAGCTGGAACACGCCCAGGGTGTCGCCGCGCGCCAGCAGTTCGTAGGTGGGCGGATCCTCCAGCGGCAGCTTGTCGAGGTTGAGGTCGACGCCGCGGTTGGCCTTGATGTTGTCCAGCGCGTCGCCGATGACGGTGAGGTTGCGCAGACCCAGGAAGTCCATCTTCAGCAGGCCGATGGCCTCGCACGACGGGTAGTCCCAGCCGGTGATGATCGCACCGTCCTGCGCACGCTTCCACACCGGGATCGCGTCGGTCAGCGGATCGCACGACATGATCACCGCGCAGGCGTGGACGCCGGCGTTGCGGATCAGCCCCTCCAGGCCGAGCGCGGTGTCGTAGATCTTCTTGACGTCCGGATCGGTCTCGATGAGGGTGCGGACCTCGGTCGCCTCGGCGTACCGCTCGTGCGACGGATCGGTGATGCCGGCGACCGTGATGTCCTTGGCGGCGACGGGCGGCGGCAGCGCCTTGGCGATCCGGTCGGCGATCGAGAAGCCCGGCTGACCGAACTGCACGCGCGCGGAGTCTTTGAGCGCGGCCTTGGTCTTGATGGTGCCGAAGGTGATGACCTGGGCGACCTTGTCGTTGCCCCACTTCTCACTGGCATAGGTGATCATCTCGCTGCGGCGACGATCGTCGAAGTCGATGTCGATATCGGGCATCGACACGCGCTCCGGATTCAGGAATCGCTCGAACAGCAGCCCGTGCGGGATGGGGTCGATGTTGGTGATGCCCAGCGCCCAGGCGACCAGCGAACCGGCCGCCGAACCACGGCCCGGACCGACGCGGATGCCGACCTCGAGCGCGTGGGCGATCAGGTCGCCGACCACCAGGAAGTAGGCCGGGAAGCCCATCTGGTTGATCACCTGGAGCTCGTACGCGGCGCGCTTGGAGTATTCCTCGGGCACCGTGCCGCCCTCGAAGCGGCGACGCAACCCCTTCTCCACCTCGTACTGCAGCCAGGTCTCCTGGGTGTAGCCGTCGGGCACCGGGAAGATCGGCATCCGGTCGCGGTGGGTGAAGATCTCCTTGTACGACTGCACACGCTCGCCGATCTCCACCGAGCTGTCGCACGCCCCCGGGACCTGACTGTCCCAGAGTTCGCGCATCTCGGCGGCCGACTTCAGGTAGTAGCCGTCGCCGTCGAATTTGAAGCGCGTGGGATCGGAGAGGGTCTTGCCGGTCTGCACGCAGAGCAGCGCCTCGTGCGCGGCGGCATGGTCGCGCGTGACGTAGTGACAGTCGTTGGTCGCGAGCGGCTTGATGCCGAGCTTGCGGCCGATGTCGAGCAGGCCGTCGCGCACCCGGCCCTCGATCTCCAGGCCGTGCTCCATCAGCTCGAGGTAGAAGTTCTCCTTGCCGAAGATGTCCTGCCACTTGGCGGCCGCTTCGAGCGCCTCGGCGTCGTGCCCAAGCCGCAGCCGGGTCTGGACCTCGCCCGACGGGCAGCCGGTGGTCGCGATGATGCCCTGCGCGTGCTCGGCGATGATCTCGGCGTCCATCCGCGACCACTTGCCGAGTTGGCCTTCCAGCGACGCCCTCGACGACAGTTTGAACAGGTTGCGCAGGCCGGTCGCGTTCTCGGCGACCATCGTCATATGCGTGTACGCGCCCGAGCCGGACACGTCGTCGCTCTTCTGGTCGCGCGAACCCCAGAGCACGCGTTTGGTGTTGAATCGCGACTCGGGCGCGATGTACGCCTCGATGCCGATGATCGGCTTGATGTCGTGCTGGATCGCGGAGTTGTAGAACTCGGACGCGCCGAACATGTTGCCGTGGTCGGTCATGCCGATCGCCGTCATGCCCAGACGCTGCGCCTCGGCGAACAGCGGAGACACCTTCGCCGCACCGTCGAGCATCGAGTACTCGGTGTGATTGTGCAGGTGGACGAAAGATCCGGACACTCGGCAGCTCCTAGGTTTCAGGACGAGCAAGGGGCGTTCTCACCGAAGCGAGAGACGTGTCCACTGTAGGTCGCCCCTACGACAGAAACCGAACGGCTCGCCACCGTGTGACAGGTGAGCAGGCCGGGGTTCGCGAGGAGCAGAAATTCAGCCCCGCGTCGGAGCCAGTGCGCGACTCCACACCTCGCGGATCGCGACGCCCAGCACCGCCAGCGCGAACAGGATCTCGATCCGGAAGTACATGCTCCCGACGCCGCCGTTGTGGACGATCGCGATGAGCAGCCCGCCCACGACGGGCGCGACGACCGTCACGACGCCGGTCCAGAGCCGCCGCCCGAAGACCGCCTCGGCGACCGCCGCGCACACCGTGATCGCCACGGCGACCAGAGCGAGGGTGGCGAAGAAGTTCACCGCGGTGAAGTTCGACGACGCAGCGCTCAGCGCCGGGCTGCTGTCGGTCAGCGGCGTGTACGCCGTCCAGCCGAAGTCCGGCCGGTAGTCGGCGTATCGCATCGGCCCCGACGGCCCGAGCGACAGGACCGCGAACAGTGCGCTCAGCACGAAGAGCCACCAGCAGACGTGACCGGTGCCGCGCGCGACGCGAAGTCCGCGAGCCGGGCCCGACGACTGCTCAGGCATCGCGCAAGACGTCGAGCGCGTGCTGCAGGTCCTCCGGGTACGGGCTGTTGAACTGCACCCGCCGACCGTCGGCGGGATGCGCGAACGCCAGCGACCGCGCGTGCAGCCACTGCCGGTCGAGCCCGAGACGCGCGGCCAGCTTCGGGTCCGCACCGTACGTCGGATCGCCCGCGCACGGATGATGCAGCGCCGAGAAGTGCACGCGGATCTGATGTGTGCGGCCGGTTTCCAGGTGCACGTCGATCAGCGACGCCGCGGCGAACATCTCGAGCGTCTCGTAGTGGGTCACCGACGGCTTGCCGTTCGACGTGACTGCGAACCGCCAGTCCGAGCCCGGATGACGGCCGATCGGCGCGTCGATGGTGCCCTCCGGCGGATCCAGGTGTCCCTGCACCAGCGCGTGGTAGACCTTCTCGACGGTGCGCTGCTTGAACGCCCGCTTGAGCATCGTGTACGCGTGCTCCGAGGCGGCGACGACCATCACCCCCGACGTCCCGACGTCGAGCCGGTGCACGATCCCCTGCCGCTCCTGCGCCCCCGACGTGGAGATCCGGAAGCCGGCGGCGGCCAGGGCGCCGATCACCGTCGGACCGGTCCAGCCCTGCGACGGATGCGCGGCCACGCCCGACGGCTTGTCGACGACGACGATGTCGGAGTCGTGGTAGATCACTTCCAAGTCTTCGACGGGGGTCGGCTCCACCCGCAGCGGCTCGGCCGGGGCCGGCAGCAGCACGTCGAGCCAGGCTCCGGCGACCAGCTTGTGGGACTTGCCGACCGTCGTGCCGTCGACGGTGACGTCGCCGTCGTCGGCCAGGCCGGCCGCGATCGTCCGCGACAGTCCGAGCAGTCGCGCCAGCCCGGCGTCGACCCGCATCCCGTCGAGCCCGTCGGGCACCGGCATCGCTCGCGATTCACGCATCGCCCGACTCCTTCTCGTTCTGTGCGGCGGCCTCGGTCGGGGCGGCCTCGGTCGGCTCGGGGTCGTCAGGCGCGTGCCGCGCGGCCCAGCCGGAGCGGCTGCCGTCGTAGTCGAAGCCGAGCAGAGTCAGAATCACCAGCAGCACCGCGCCGCAGACGACGGCCGAGTCGGCGATGTTGAACACCGGCCACCAGCCGACGGAGATGAAGTCGACGACGTGCCCGCGCAGCGGACCCGGCTCACGGAACATCCGGTCGGTGAGATTGCCCAGCGCGCCGCCGAGGACCAGCCCGAGGCCGATCACCCAGCCGACCGAGTTCAGCCGGCCGCTGTACTTGATGATTCCCGCGACCACCGCCAACGCGATGAACGTGAGCACCCACGTGTAGCCGGTGGCCATCGAGAACGCGGCGCCGCTGTTGCGAAGCAGGTGCAGCGTCACGACGTCGCCGATCACCGAGACCGGCCGGTCCGGATCCAGCTTCGCCACCGCCAGGGTCTTGGTCAGCAGGTCCAGCAGGTAGGCGACCACGGCGACCACCACCAGCAACGGCAGCAGCTTACGACGACGACGACGCGACGTCTTCGGGCCGGCGTCGTGCGCCGGGGCATCACTCATGCCGTCGATTGTCCCCTATGGCGCGGCGGGCCCACGCGGCACCGCCTCTCAGGCACGTCTCCTAGGCTGGTCGGGTGACCGCTACGACTCGCGCCCAAACCCGCCTGCTGCCGTTGATCCTCGCGCTCGGCACCGCCTTGAGCGCCGCGGCGTGTTCGTCCGGCGACGCACCGAAGGCCGAGGGTCCGTGCGCGACGTCGTCGAGCGCCGGCGCCTCGGGCGTCCGGCCGATCGATCTGCCGAACCCCGAAGTCACCGTGACCGATCCCGGGACCGGAGCACTGCGCGTCCCCGCGTCGGCCCCAGACGTCACGTCGCCGCAGCAGGTCACCCTGAAGACCGATTCGACGGAGACCAGCATCGCCCCCACCGACGGTCAGCAGACCGACGTTCCGGCCGTACAGACCATCGCGCAGACCGTCACGATCCCGCTGACCGCGCGCGCGGGATGCACCGATCCGAAGAACCTCGAATACACGATGGGGACGCCCACCACGCCCGACAAGGCGCTGTCGCCACAGCTCAAGGAGATGGGCGGGTCTACCGGCGGCGTGTCGTACCTGGCCGGGCTGGCGCCGACGAGCCTGCGGATCCTGCCGCGCGATGCGGCGTCGTCGCCGGCCCGCAGCGCCGTCGAGCAGTCCATGATCGGCGCGTTCACGCACTCGGTGCCGGTGCCGACCACCCCGGTCGGTGTCGGCGCCCGCTGGCGCTCGGTGCGGACCGTGACCGCGGCGACCACCGTCACCCAGACCCTCGACGTCACACTGAAAGAGTGGAAGGGCGACGTCCTGACGCTCGACGTGACGGTCGACGAGGTGCCGGTCAACGCCGTCTTCCAGATCCCCGGCTCGGCCGACACCCTGCACGTCAACCGCTATTCGATGTCGGGCAAGGGCACGGTCACCGTCGATCTGCGCCGCCTGCTGCCCACCGGCGGCTCACTGAGCATCAACGGTGCGCGGGAGCTGGTGGGCAGCGATGCCAACAAGCCGATCCTGCAGCGCACCGGCCTGACCGTGGAGTGGTCCGCGACCAAGTAGCACGCATACACAGACGACGAGGCGCCCTCCGCGTGATGGGGAGGGCGCCTCGTCGTCTGTACGTGGTGGTCTCGTCCTACACGCGACCTCAGACCCGAAGGTCAGCCTGCCGACTTGCTGGTGGCCGACTTCTTCTTGGCCGTGCTCGACGTGCCGTCGGTGCAGAGCGGCGTCTTCACGTCGTTGGCGGTCAGCAGCGGGCAGACCGTCGACTTCGACAGCTTCCAGCGACCGTCCTGGTAGACGATCGACGCGTCGATCTTGGTCGGCGGGTTGTCGGGCAGCTTCACCTCGACCTTGACGTTGGCCTTGTGCGGACCGGCGCCGGTGATCGGCTTCTTGATCTTGTAGGTGACGTCAGGGTTTTCCTTGGCGACCTTGACCAGCTGGTTGAACAGGTTGGGATCGACCTCCGAGTCCTCGACCAGGTCGGTCTTGTCCTTCGCCGGAATCTTCGGATCGAGGGCCTTCTGCAGCATCTCGTTGAGCACGTCGACCGTCGGACGCTTGTCGCCGTCGGTGATCTCGGCTTCGTAGCCGGTCGCCGCCGCGGACGTCGACGCTGCCGCCGACGAGGTGGACTGCTGCGTCACCGTGGGCAGGCCGCTGTCGTCATCGCCGCCGCAGGCAGCCGTGGCGCCCACCAGGGCAGCCGCGACGCCGATCATCACGATATTGCGAATCTTCACCGATCAACCTCCATTGGACTGCTTGCGCGGAACCGTCACGATTCCAGAACTCGCACACACTATGCCAAAAGACCCTGAGAGCACCCGGAGAATCACACCAGATGCGCCGAGTCTCTGCGGTGACATGCGTTCGCACGAGACGGCGGCGCCGACCCGCGAATACGCGCCGAGGCACGTGGAACAATCCTCCTGAACCCACCGCAGGCGGTGACGACAACCACTACCCGGTGAGGGCTCCATCCGCATAGGCGGCCTGGCCGATGTGCGCAATCGCATCGTCGATGATCGAAATGATCCGTACTCCGCGAGTGACGGGCGGCGTCCAGTTCGTGTCGATGATTTCGACGTGGGCGTTGAGCTGCTCCGACGTGAGTTCGGGTAGTGCCTTGGCCGCCTCGACGGGTCGCCGGGCCAGATCGGAGAGAATCTCGTTGCCGTTCACTCCATGGTGCTCTTCCTCGACCGGCGCTGACCGGCACACGCCGATCGACGATCAGTGGAACAATCGGCCCCATGAACCGACCGCAGGTTGTGATGATCACCACTGGCGGCACCGCCGCCTCCCGCACCACCGCGGATGGCGCCGTTCCGGTGCTGCACGCCGACGACCTCGTCCCCTCCGACGTCGCCGCCGGGTACGACGTCCGGCCCGTCGACCTGATGGCCGTCGACTCGTCGGCGATGACGGTACGCGACCAGTTCTCGGTCGTCGCCGCGATCGCGTCCGCATTGTCGAACCCCGAGGTCGTCGGCGTGGTGGTCACGCACGGCACCGATACCCTGGAGGAGACGGCGTTCCTCGCCGACGTGTTCGCCGACGACCCGCGGCCGGTGGTCTTCACCGGCGCGCAGTATCCCGCCGATCACCCGGACAGCGACGGTCCGGCCAACATCGCCGCGGCGATCGCCCTGGCCGCCGACGCCGACTCGCGCGGCCGCGGCGTGCTGGTCGCCCTGGGCGGCCGGGTTCTCGGCGCGCGCGGAGTCTTCAAGACGTCGACGACGTCTCTGCAGGCCTTCGACACAGTCCATCCGAACTTGCCCCGACCGTTGGTCGGCTCCGTCATTCCCGGCGGCGTGCCCAGCCGCGTCGACCTGCTCGCCCTGTACCCCGGCGTCTCGCCGGGCACTCTCGCGTCGGCCGTCGCTCAGCGCGCTGCGGGAATCGTGTTGTCCGCCACCGGTTCCGGCAACACCCACCCCGACATCACAGCCGAAGTCGCACTGGCGACGCAGCGAAAGGTGACCGTCGTCGTCTCCACCCGCGTGCCATACGGCGAGGTCCAGGCCACCTACGGCGGCGGAGGCGGCGGCATCGACCTGGCCCGCGCCGGCGCCCTCATCTCCCCCTGGCTCCGCGCCCCACAGGCCCGCATGGCTCTGATCGCCCTGCTTTCCTGCGGAGCCAGCCAGTCCGAGATCGCCGACTTCTTCGCGGCCTCCACGCCTTCAGCCGACTGACCCGCCCCGAGGAGCCGGAGGCTCATCCCACTGGTGATCGTGCCGGTCGACGCGATCGCCGGAATGCTCGCCGACTGCCGCTGAGATTCGCTGTCTCAGCGCCACACGCGCGCCCGGCGCGCGGCGTCGAGCCAGTCCGGGAACTCCGAGAGCAGCAGACGGTACAGCTCCTCGTCGCTCACCTTCGCGACGTCGTCGACGGCGAAGAATCCGGCATTGTCCACCACGCGGCCGGTGAGCTCGTCGAGGGCGGTCAGCGTGCCGAAGTCGGAATTCCCGATGCCGATGAACTGCCAGAAGATCGGCAGCACGGAGGCGTCGCTGATGAGCTTCTGGATGGCCCGGCGGTTGCCCGAGAAGCCGCCGTCGGTGAAGAACAGGACCAGCACGGGATCCTTCGACTCGCGGCAGTCGGCGATCACCTGCTCCAGGATCGGCAGTTCCTCGTTGCGTCCGCCGAGCTTGTCGTAGTCGACGCCGCCGTGCACCCCGCGCAGATGGACGTATTCGCGGACCCAGTCCTCGGCACGGTCCACGGTGATGTCGGGCAGCTTGGCGCAGCGCACCGCGTAGACGTAGGCCTCCAGCGCACCGTCGTCGTCGAGCTGTGTGGCTACCGGGATCATCCGCTCGACGAGTTCGCCGACCACGCCGCTCTTGTAGAGCCGCGACATCGAGTACGTCTTGTCGATCACCATGACGACGCGAGCCCGCACACCCGGCTGGACCTTCTTCTCCAGCAGCACCTTGTGCACCTGCTTCTTGCGCAGGTCGAGCTTCTCCCGCTTGACCAGCGAGAGCTTCTCCTCACCAGGCGCGGACCGAGGCCCGCCGGGATCGTTCGGGACGGGTGCGACGACGGGCTGAGCCGCCGGCTCGTCGTCGACCTGCACCCCGTGGCTGCGCACCAGGTCGGCGAATCCGCCCTCCCAGCCGGCGCTGGTGTTGCGGACCTTCCACTCTCCGTTCCGGAGGTAGATCTCGACCAGCACCGCCGACGTCTCCACGGACAGACCCTCACCGGGCGCGGCGACGGTATGCGAGCCCTGTGACAGCACCGCCTGGACCCGAGCGGCGCCGAGCGTGCTGTTCTCGACCACCACCCCGATGTGGACTCGGGAAGCTCCGGCCGGCAGTCTCGACGAGTCGACGAGCACGGTGCCGGAACCCTTGAGAGTCACCGCGCCGCTGGGATGGACGGGCTGGTTGAAAAACACGAAGTCGGCGTCGCCGGCGACCTTCTGGTCGTCGCCGAGGACGAATGCGAGCACGTCGACGGGCACACTGCCCTGAATCTCGACGCGCAGCGGACCCGCGCCGGGCAATGCGGCGTTCTGGCCGCGAGACAGGGTGAGATCAGGCATGAGGCGTGCTCCTCGAGCAGTGGTGTGCCGACGGGTCGAGTCACTGTCGCACGCTATGTGTCTGCGCCGCACGCCGACTCTCCGGGCATCACTCGACGTCACTCACGTCCAACACACTGGGTTCCCCGTGGAGACCGACGCCGCAAAGAGCGCCCGAAGATCGCCCAGACGCCCGCCCGCGTAGGCCGCCAGCGGCACCTGCCCATGCTCGGAGGTGATTGCGTGAGGCATAGCACGAGGAGTGTCGTCCTGGACGCGTCTTGTCTCCGAGAAGCCTGGCACGACAATCGACTGGTGTGGCCACCGACCGTAGGACGTCAGGTTTGCCACCCGCGCGACTGCACGTCCGTCGACTACCACCGTCATATCCCCCGACATGTCGATCACGTGAACTTCGTAGTCCTCGCCTCGCGCCACCCACGCCCACCCGGTCTGGATATCCGCCGGGCCGATCTGCCGCCAGGTTGTTCCATTCGGTTCGCGCAAGTAGACGACGTCGACGGTCATCTGATCGAGGACGTCCAGCTCAACGAGAATCTGCGCGGACAGTTCCGCCGGCACCGAGCCATCGTTTCTGATGCCCACCCACTCGCTGAGGAGAAGAGGGCAGAGCGCCCGTGCATAATGCAGCAGGGTCGCCTCGAATCTGCGCACGCTGGCCCAGTTTCCCAAACGGACCGACACGATTTCCATTTCTTCATGCTCACACGCGGACGATCGCCAGGTGTCGAAGGCGATCATGCCTTCAACATCCTCCGCCAATGTCTCCACCATGCACGTCTCTGGATCCATCTCTGCGGCACCTGGAGGTGGAGCAGTCAGTCCTTCAGCGTGACAACTGCACGGCACGTATGCGTCGAGGCCCATCTCAGCACCAATCCTCACTTGTCCACCGAACTGGCAGTCCTGTCCGCACCGACGCGATATCTCCGCTATCGACCTGGACCGCGGCTCGAAACACACCGCCCGATTCCGTCCACTTCCGACGCGGGTCGGAATCCGAGCGGAGCGGTCCCTCCGTGTCCCACAGGTGCATCCACTCGGAGATGTCCTCATCGTCATTGACGGCGGACGCGATTGCTGCCGCATCGGAAATTGCGTCGCCATCAGATTCACCCTCCGCAACCATCCGGACAACGACGTTGCCTGCCGGCGTGGGCACCTGGACAAATCGACGTCCTAACCACGCGAAAATGCGGCGATCATTCTCACCAAGCGAGTGCTTCGGCCGCCTCAGTGCTTCCGCACGACCGTAGGCACACGCGACGACATCGCCCGCCGACTCCGCAAGTGCCACCGACCGACCGGAAGGAACCTCCCACAACACGGCGGCCTCGTCAGCGACGATGCGCACGGAACGGCTCACCCAGTCGATGTTCGACAACTCGGTCAGGCACGCTCGACTCAACGCTGGTGGTGTATCCGAGTTGGGCCCACCGTTGTAGAAGTCGCCACCACCCCAGCGGTGAGCGAGCTGCGAGGACAACGTCCGCACCTGGCCTCGTGCCTGACGGAGTTCGGATTGAAGGTCCGCAACGTTCCACACGGAGCGTGATCCGTCGTCGACGATCCACTCGCCCCGGCCGACCCGACACACCAGCGCAGGCCCTCTTTCGATTTCCATGCGCACACCATCGCACGGGCTACCGACAACCCACCGATCCTCAGCCGATGATCGCCGACGACCGCCTCGGCGGGCGCTGACACTCCGGGCAGAAGAACGAACTCCGATTCATGAACGACTCCCGGCGCATCGGCGTCGAGCAGCGCGGGCACGGAAGCCCTTCGCGCCCGTACGCGTTCAGTGATCGCTCGAAGTACCCCGACTGCCCGTTGACGTTCACGTACAGGTCGTCGAACGACGTGCCGCCGACCGAGATCGCGGCGGCCATCACGTCGGTGGCGGCGGCGATCAACTCGTGGAGCTTGGCGCGCGGGATTCCGCGCGTGCGACGTCGACCGTGAAGCTGTGCGCGCCACAGCGATTCGTCGGCGTAGATGTTGCCGATCCCGGAGATCAGAGTCTGGTCCAGGATCGCGCGCTTGATCTCGGTGTCGCGCTTGCGGAGGGCGTCCACGACGGCGTCGGCGTTGAAGACGGCCTCGAACGGGTCGGGTGCGATATGCGCCACCGACTCCGGCAGCCACACGCCGTCGAGGTCCACCAGGTCGTCGAGGTGCCAGCCGCCGAACGTGCGCTGGTCGACGAACCGGAGTTCGTTGCCGTCGTCCAGGGCGACGCGGATGCGCAGATGCGTCGGATCGTCGACGCCCTGCTGGGCGAGCAGCATCTGTCCGCTCATCCCCAGGTGCACGACGACGGCGACCTCGTCGGACGGCCCCGCGGTCCGCAGCCACAGGTACTTGCCGCGGCGGTCGACGGATTCGATCCGCTTGCCGCGCAGTCGGTTAACCAGGTCGAGGTCGCCGCCGACGTGTCGTCGTGCGGCACGCGGGTGAAGCACCTCGACGCCGGCGACCGTGCGTCCGGCGAGATGCTCGGCCAGTCCGATGCGGATGGTCTCCACCTCGGGCAGTTCAGGCATCGACGGCTACTTCTCGCCGCTCGACTTCGCGGCGGCGGACCCACCGTCGAGCGCCTTCCAGGCCCGCTCGGCGGCGTTCTGCTCGGCCTCTTTCTTGGTGCGTCCGACGCCCTTGCCGAGCGATTCGCCGCCCACCACGGCGACCGCGGTGAACTCCTTGTTGTGGTCGGGCCCGGTGGAAGTGATCTGATACTGCGGCGGGCCGAGACTCTTCTCGGCGGCCAATTCCTGCAGCGACGTCTTCCAGTCCAGCCCGGCGCCCATCTCGCCCGAACGCTCGATCAGCGGCTCGAACAGTCGCAGGATCACATCCTTTGCGACGACGATCCCGTGATCCAGGAACACCGCGCCGAACAGTGACTCCAGGCCGTCGGCCAGGATGCTCGCCTTATCCCGGCCGCCGGTCAGCTCCTCGCCGCGACCCAGGTAGATGTGCGCGCCGAGACCGCCCTCCCCCAGTTCACGCGCGACCTCGGCCAGCGCGTGCATGTTGACCACACTCGCCCGGATCTTCGCGAGCTCGCCTTCGGGCCGATCCGGGAAACCCAGGTACAGCTTCTCGGTGACGACGACGCCGAGTACGGAGTCGCCGAGAAACTCCAGCCGCTCGTTAGTGGGCAGGCCGCCGTTCTCGTAGGCGTACGAGCGATGCGTAAGCGCGAGGGTCAGCAGGTCGTCGCGTACGGTCACCCCGAGCGCATCGGTCAGCAACGTCGAGTCGGGCCGCTTCACTGCTGCTCCCCGCCCTCCGCTGAACCGTCGGCCGATTCGCCCGAATCCGAATCACCAAGGCGTTCGGCGAGCTTCGCCCATCGCGGATCGATCACCTCGTGACCGTGTCCGGGCTCGGCGACGGCGTATCGGACGCCGCACGTCTGGCACAGGCCCTCGCAGTCGTCGTTGCACACCGGCGACAGCGGCAGCTCGGTGGCGACGGCGTCGATGATGGTCTGCTCCAGGTCGATTCGCTCGTCGACGATCCGCTCGACGTCCTCGTCGTCGGTCGTCTTGTCGGTCTCACTGTCCGGGTACGCGAAGAGCTCGGTCAGGAAGATCGACACCGAATCTTCCATCGGTTCCAGGCAGCGACCGCACTGTCCCTCGGTCGGTGCGTTGACCGTGCCGGTCACCAGCACGCCCTCGGACACCGATTCCAGGCGCAGATCCATATCCACCTCGGCACCGGCGGGGATCCCGATCATCTCGGCGCCGATGCGTTCGGGCGTCTCGACGCTCCGCACGACCTCAATCATCGAACCGGCACGACGCGGCACACTGCGCACGTCGATCTCGAAGGCTTTCACACTCACGATCGACGATTTTACGCTGGCCGCGCCGGCGGTTCTCGGGTGATCAGACAGTCGGCGCGTCAGCCGACCATCTGAGCGGGGACGACGTCACCGTGCGAGTACTCGACGTAGTCGTGCATTCCGGCGCCGGTGCGCAGCTGCTGACGACCGCGGTTCACCGAACGCAGCGTGCCGGTCAGGATGTCCTCGAAGGCGGCCAGCTTGTCGTCGACGTAGACGTCGCAGTCGCCGCGGAGACGGTCGGACTCGGCGTAGGCGGCGTCGACGATGCGCTCGGCTTCCTGCTTGGCGGCGGCCACCACTTCGGCCTCGGAGACCAGTCGCTGCTGCTCGGCGATGCCGTCGCTGACCGACTTCTCGTAGCTGGCGTTGCCTGCCTCGATGGCGCGAGCGGCCTCGGCCCGGGCCCGGCCGGTGACCGACTCGTACTCGCGCTGAGCGCTGTGCGCCAGGCGCGCGGCGTCGTCGTCGGCCTGCGCGGACATCGCCTGCGACTGCTGGGTGGCCTCTTCGATGAGGCGGTCGGCACGGGCCTGCGACTCCGAGAGGATCCGCTCGGCCTCGGCGCGGGCGTGGGCGACCATCGCCTCGGAGTCGTTCTCGGCGATGGCGACCAGCTTGTCCGCGGTCTCGCGGGCGTTGGAGATCAGGCTGTCGCGCTCGTCGAGCACGTCCTGAGCGTCGTCGAGCTCGGCGGGCAGCGCGTCGCGCAGGTCCGCGAGCAGTTCCAGAGCGTCGGCGCGGGGCACGACGCAGTTGGAGGTCATCGGGACCGTGCGGGCCTCTTCGACGATGCCGATCAGCTCGTCCAGGGTTTCAAATACTCGGTACACTTCATGCCCCAATCCGGCGGGTTGCCTGTCGATAAGTCTGTGGCAATTGTGCCCAATGTTGCGTCTGTGACTGGGGAGGTCGGCCGGGCGTGTCGCGCAGAACCTGCCGACTCAGACCTTGCGCACCCCTTCGATGCGGTCGGTGAGCGCCCGGTGAATCGCCGGACTCAGAAACTGCGTGACGTCGCCGCCGAGCTTCGCCACCTCCTTGACCAGCGAACTGGATACGTGCGAGTACCGCGGATCGGTCAGCATGAACATCGTCTCGACGTCGGTCAGATCGCGGTTCATCTGCGCCATCGGCACCTCGTAGGCGAAGTCGGTCTCACCGCGCAGCCCCTTCACGATGGTGCCGATCCCCTCCTGCGAGGTGAGATCCACCAGCAGACCCTTCCAACTGCGCACCTCGACGTTCGGCAGATCCGCGCAGTCATTCTCGATCAGCCCGATCCGCTCGTCGACGGTGAACATGCCCTGCTTGTTGGGATTGACGACGACGGCCACGACGACCCGGTCGAACCGTGCCGCGGCGCGCTCGACGATGTAGCGATGACCGAGGGTGAACGGGTCGTACGACCCGGGGCAGACTGCAGCACTCATGCTGACCGAGGCTACCCGCGGAGTCCGACTATCGGGACGCCAGTGAGACGACGGTGTCGCCGTAGTCCTTGACCGCGATCTCCTCGAGTCCGTCCGGCCACACCGGCTCGGCACTGCGCGAACCGCGTTCCAGCACCACCCAGCCGTCGTCGGACAGCAACGGCAGCAGCGCCGCCAACGCGTCGTTGACCTCTGCGGTCGACACCGCGTAGGGCGGATCGAGGAAGATCAGATCGAAGCACTCGCCCGGCGTGGCCAGGAACGACGCGACGGTGCGCGAGACCACCCGCACCCGCGGCCCGGCCCCACAGACCTTGACGTTCTCACGGGCGACAGTCGCCGCCTTACGGTCGACCTCCACCAGCACCGCGCTCGCCGCACCACGCGACACCGCTTCCAGGCCCAGCGCCCCGGTGCCCGCGTAGAGGTCGAGAACGCGCATTCCGGCCAGATCGGCACGGGCCCCGAGCATCGACATCACGGCCTCGCGAACGCGATCCGAGGTGGGGCGTGTGACGTCGGCGGGCGTCGCCAGGCGACGGCCGCGGAACTCTCCGGCGATGATGCGGGGCATGGTGGCTCCCATCGTAGTGACACCGACTCGGACTCCGCCGCCCACGTGGCCGGCGACGTCACGCCGGTACCGTGGACGCCATGCGGACCCGAACCTCGGCGTGGGAGCCGGCTCCCGCCACCACTGCCGATCCCGATCCGAAAGCCCGCGCCGCTGAGGCGGCGCGGGTTCTTCACGGTCGTCGGGCCGCCGTACTGACCGGCGCCGGACTCTCGACCCCGTCGGGCATTCCGGACTACCGGAGTCCAGGCTCTCCCCCGCGCACGCCGATGACCATCGAGCAGTTCCTCGGCTCGCCCGACTTCCGGCGTCACTACTGGGCGCGCAATCATCTCGGCTGGCGCCACATGGACGCCGCCGTCCCGAACGATGCGCATCGCGCGCTCTGCGATCTCGAGTCGCTCGGCGTCGTCTCCGGAGTGATCACCCAGAACGTCGACATGCTGCACATCAAGGCCGGCTCCCGGCGAGTCGTCGACCTGCACGGCTCGTACGGCCGGGTGATCTGCCTGGACTGCGGCCACCGGATGTCACGGCACCGGCTCGACGACGCCCTCGAGGCCGCGAACCCCGGATTCCGCGAGGCCGTCGCAGGCCGCGGAGCCATCGAAGTGGCCCCCGACGCCGACGTCGTACTGCACGAGACGTCGTCGTTCGTGGTGGCCGACTGCCCGTCGTGCGGCGGCACCCTCAAACCGGACATCGTCTACTTCGGCGAGACCGTCCCGAAGGCCGTCGTGCAGCAAGCCTATTCGCTGGTCGACGACGCCAATGCCCTGATCGTCGCCGGGTCGTCGCTGACCGTGATGTCCGGGCTTCGGTTCGTCCGGCACGCCGCGAAGCACGGAAAGCCGGTCATCATCGTGAACCGTGGAGCGACCCGCGGCGACGACGTCGCCGACCTGAAGATCGACCACCGCTGCGAAGTCATCCTGCCCGAGCTGGTGTCTGCGCTGTCGGACCCTCAGCCCGCCGTCACCACCAAGCTCCGGGATACTTGCCAGAAACGTCGTCCTTGACGAGCTCAAGATCGTCGTCGCCGAGACCGCTGCCGTGGCTCACGATGGTCCAGCCGGCGATCCGCCCGACGGGACGGACCGTCCCGCCTTGCGCGACGATCTTTCCCGAACGCGAGTCGACGACCGGGTTCTTCTTACCGTCCTTCACGTAGAGATCGTCGCCGGCCATCGCGGTCTGCGCAGGGTTGGCCTCCTTGGTGGAGTCGAGAAGGACTTTGCCGCCTCCCACGTCCACGCCCACCGCGCCGAAATAGAAGCCGCCTCGGGGTACAAGCCGAAGTCGACCCGATAGACCGGTGCCCGGAGTGAGAATGCTCGACAGGTCGACCGCAGAGGCCGCCGAACTCGCCTCGGATCTTGAAGGCATAGAGGTCACCGTGACGCTTCTCCCCCGAGGTTCCCTGCGCCTGGGTGATCACCGTGGACGCGTACACCACCACAGGATCCGCCGGGCACCGGCGACCCCGCGCCGCCCGGACTGTCGCAGGTCGTCGCGAGCGACTGATTGGTCCCCCACCGACGCTCCGACGGCAGGTCAGCGGACCCGTTCGCCTTCGTCTCCGTCACGGCACCCAAGAATGCTAGCCAGAGGCCTCTACGTCCCGATCCCAACACTGGTCGAAAAACCTTTCGAACAACCCTAGACAACGAACGCATGTACGAGTCGCTTTGTAAGTAGGATCACAATAGATTCCAAACGCTCTCCCCACGGGGAGGACGTGCGTTCCTTGAGAACTCCAGAGCCTGTCGGCGGCACGGGCAACGTCGCCGGCACCTGTCAGGCCGCCCCTCTCGACCGCGGGGTGCGGCCGTGCTGCCGCCCGGCCCGCCACACCACATCGGTGCAGGCGGGCCGGGGCGGCGTCCCCTGGAAACCGCACACCCTTGCGGGAGGCACCCATGAAGCCGACACCCTCACCCGATTCGCCGACCTGATGGCCGACGACCTCACCGAACGCCCCGACACCGCACCGGCTGGCGACGCCGCGCCGAC
>JASGFV010000027.1:0-23039 GCA_047605365.1 Gordonia sp. (in: high G+C Gram-positive bacteria) | reverse complement strand
GGGATAGAGCCCCAACACCCTCACCGGTGTTGGGGCTCTATTCGTCTCTCCACCACCTGCCGCACCACGTTGTCGCTCCCGCTGCCAGGCTCGGGGGAGTCGGCAACCATGCAGGTCCAGTAGCCGCCGACGCCCGACCTGAGTTGGACCTCCTCCGTGCCTGGACTCGAGCAATAGCGCTGACGAGTGCCGCAAAGTCTCGCCGCTGGTCTAGCCGATCGCTCGGCAGCTACGCGAGCCGTGATCGAGGGGGCCAGGCCGTTCGTGGGGTCAACAACCTGCAGGTGGACGCTCCGGGCGTCCGCAGTAGGCCTCGAACGCCGCGCAAACGCTGCTTACGTGCGCTTCGGACCGGGTCGTAGGAGGGTCTCAATGGCGTACGACAGTTCGCACCTGCAGAGTCCCCTCCGGCCTATTGGTGCGCTATTGGCCGGAGGGAACTCTGCAGGCGCGAGCCTCCCCGGATCGATGTCCAATCACTGGAAACTTGCTGCCCCTTCGTTAGTGCCTGAAGTCAGCACCCAGCAATGCTGTGACCAGGATAGGGGTCTCTAGGACCCCCGAAATCGGGCTCCAGAGGTCCAATTCAGGCCCGAGGCCGCGTATCGAGGCCTTCCCGCACCACGTCGTCGTTCCCGCTGCCGGTGTTGATTCCCTCTCCCTGATTCTCCGGGAGCGGGAATCAAGACCCGTAGCGGGAAGCCCCGCACAGACGCGGATCTGGATACGGACGCTCCTGCGTCGCGGCCTACTCGATCACCTACGACGGCACAGCCGGCGCTCTCACGCGGCAGGTTCTCGTTCCCGCTGCAACTGTTGGTTCCCGCTCTTGGCTCGTCCAGGAGCGGGAACGAAGACCTGGAGCGGGAAGCTGACACTGGGCCGGATCTCGATATGGGCGCTCCCGCGTCGCGGCCTACTCCCTCACCAACGACGGAACAGCGACACCCCCGCGGCGTGTCGACCGTGGGGACCAGGGTGAACGGCGGACGACTAGCATGGACTACGTGGTAGTCGGCAGGCCTGCGGAGGGTCAAGAACAGGTGGCACGCGCGCCGCGGGCCCGGATGACGGGGGCGCAGCGTCGTCTGCAGTTGATCGAGGTCGCTCGGGGGCTGTTCGCGGAGCGTGGCTTCGAAGGGACGTCGGTCGAGGAGATCGCTCAGCGGGCGGGAGTCTCCAAGCCCATCGTCTACGAGCATTTCGGCGGTAAGGAGGGGCTGTACGCCGTCGTCGTCGATCGTGAGATGGCGACTCTGCTGGAGATGATCACGGCGTCGCTGTCCAACAATCGTTCTCTGTACCGCGTGCAACAGGTCGCGCTGGCGCTGCTCACCTACATGGAAGAGCGCCCGGACGGGTTCCAGATCCTGGTGCGCGGGGAGTCGACCAGTGGGGAGGACGGGAACGAGGCCACTAGGTACGGCAGTCTCCTGAACGACGCGATCAGCCAGGTCGAGCACATCCTGGCCGGCGACTTCGAGCATCGTGGCTTCGACCCCACTCTGGCTCCCCTGTATGCGCAGGCGCTCGTCGGGATGGTGTCGGTGACCGCTCAGTGGTGGCTCGACGTGCGTGAGCCACCGAAGGAGATC
The DNA here is from genome assembly GCA_047605365.1 of Gordonia sp. (in: high G+C Gram-positive bacteria). Taxonomy (GTDB): domain Bacteria; phylum Actinomycetota; class Actinomycetes; order Mycobacteriales; family Mycobacteriaceae; genus Gordonia. The sequence goes on along the minus strand of JASGFV010000027.1, from coordinate 21,444 downwards.
GTCGCGGCGCATCTGGTGAACCTCTGCTGGAACGGGCTGACGCATCTGGATCCGAGCCCGGAGCTCGTCGGACCCGACTACATCGAACCGATCGTCGGACGCGGTGCGGAGTCGGAGTCGGAGTCATGATTCGCCAGGCGTCGGCCGCGGACTGCGCCGCGATCGCCGCGATCTACGCGTACTACGTCGAGAACTCGGTCGCGACGTTCGCGCTCGTCGCGCCGACCGTCGAAGACTGGGATCGACGACGCGTCGCCGTCGAAGCCGCCGGCCGTCCGTTCCTCGTGCTGCACGACGATGACGACGAGAAGGTCCTCGGCTTCGCCTACCTCGGCGACTATCGCGGCAACCAGGGCTGGCGGTACACCGCCGAGGACAGCATCTACCTGGCCCCCGGCACGGAGGGGCGCGGCCTCGGTTTCGAACTTCTGCGTACGCTGCTCGACGCCGCGGACCCCGCGAACGTCCGTCAGGTGATGGCGATGATCTCCGACGAGATCGAGTCGTCGGTCAAACTGCATCGCAAGGCCGGGTTCGTCGAGGTCGGGCGCAGTCCCGCGGTCGGCGAGAAGTTCGGCCGTGCCCTCGGCTGCGTCTACATGCAGAAGTCGCTCGTCTGATGTCCACGCGCGCGTCGCACGGAACCCTGGCGGCAGTCGTCTCGGCTGCGCTGGGGATCGGTGCGCACGCGCTGGCCGACGGGCGGACCGTCCCGACGTCGCACCTGTTGGTGCTGGTCGCGGTGGCCTGGGGCGCGGGTGCGCTGCGTTCGGCGCAGGTGGCGCGTGACGATCGACGTCGTGCGCGCGGCCGGACGTCGTCGGAGTGGCTTCCGGTCCTCGGGCTGCTGGCCGCCGGCCAAGCGGCGTCGCACCTCGCACTGACCTTGCTCGGGCATGCCGGGCATCACGAGGCGGGCGTCGGATCGTCGACGACGATGCTGGCCTGGCATGCCGCTGCGATTCCCGCCGCGGCGGCGGTGCTCGCCGTCGGACGACTCGCCGAGCGACTGTTCTCCACTGCTGCGCAGATCATGCTCGACGCCGGGCCCGTCACCCCACGACGCGAGTCGTCTATACAGGAGCCACCGGTCGAAGAGCGACGACGCGGCGTCGACCACTGGTCGACGATCACCGTTCGGGGGCCACCGCTGGCGATCTGACCAGCGACATGCACTGACCTCACCAAACGAAAGTGATCTACCGCTATGACGATTCGTCTTGCCCTGCGCTCGGCACTGCTGGCCTGCGCTGCCGCGTCGACCCTGCTGCTGGCGGGCTGCGGCGGCGACTCCACCGACGCCGCGCCCAAGAGCTCGGCCTCGCAAGAGAGCCAGAACAACTCTGATCTCGCCGTCTCCGATCAGTGGGTGAAGGCCGCGAAGTCGGGAATGACGTCGGCCTTCGCGACCGTCTACAACACCGGCGAGAAGGACGTCCGCATCGTCGCGGCGAGCAGCGATTCCGCCGACAAGGTGGAGCTGCACGAGAACGCCGACGGCAAGATGAAGGAGAAGAAGGGCGGCTTTCTGGTGCCGGCGAACGGCGAGCTGTCGCTGACTCCCGGGGGCGACCATCTGATGCTGGTGGGCCTCAAGAAGCCGATCAACGCCGGCCAGAGCGTGTCGATCACGCTGCGCCTGGCCGACGGCTCCACCCAGACCGTCGACGCTCTCGCCCGCGACTTCGAGGGAAACAAAGAGGACTACGACAAGTGAACGCGGACAAGTGACGCGCGGGTCGCGCGCGACCCTCTCACGACGCAGCATGCTGACCGGAACGGCGGGGCTCGCAGGCCTCGGGTTCGGTGCTGCCGTGGTGGGCATCGCGGCCACGAGCGACGACGCGCCGCCCGATCCGGGCGCGCAGACCGTCGAGTTCTACGGCGAGCATCAGGCCGGCGTCGCGACGGCGGCGCAGGCGCATGCCAACTTCATCGGACTGGACTTCGTCGACGGCCCGGACGCCGACGTCCTGGCCGGGGCCCTGCGGCTCTGGACGCAGGACGCGGCGAGACTGACGGCCGGTTCGGCCGGCCTGGCCGACACCGAACCGGAGCTGGCGGTGGCGCCGTCGAATCTGACGGTCACCGTCGGGCTGGGGGAGGGGACGTTCACCGCGCCCGGGCTGGCGAGCCTTCGTCCGGAGTGGCTGAAGCCGTTGCCCGCGTTCTCGATCGACCGGCTGGAGGACCGCTGGCGGCCGACCGACGTGCTGCTTCAGATCTGCGCCGACGATCCGACGACGCTGGCACATGCGACGCGGGTGCTGACCTCCGAGGTGCGCACGCTGCTGCGGCAGGTGTGGGTGCAGCGCGGTTTCCACCACCGGCGCAATCTGTTCGGCCAGGTCGACGGCACGGTGCAGCCGGCCGGCAGCAGGCACGACGATCTGCTCTGGCATGACGGCCGCGGGCAGCAGTGGATGGCAGGCGGCACGTCGGTGGTGTTGCGGCGCATCGCGCTCGACATGGACGAGTGGGAGGCGCTGGACCGGCCCGGCCGTGAGCTGGTGGTCGGCCGCAAGCTGAGCAACGGCGCACCGCTGACCGGGACGCAGGAGCACGACGAGCCCGATTTCGACGCGGCGATCGGCGGCCTGCCGGTGATCCCGTCGTCGTCGCACATCGCGCGGGCGCATCAGCGCAGTGACCGGGAGCAGTTTCTCCGGCGCGGCTACAACTACGACGAGGGCACGGGCGAGACGGGGCTGATCTTCGCCGCGTATCAGCGGGATCCGGTGGCGCAGTTCCTGCCCGTTCAGCAGCGGCTGGCCGAGCACGACGACCTGAACGTCTGGACGACGCCGATCGGCTCGGCGGTGTACGCCGTGCTGCCGGGAGCCACGCGCGACGCTCCACTGGGAATGTCGTTGCTGGGAACTAGAATGGGCTGAGTGTCGACTCTCCCTTCGCTGTCTGGGCTGAACTCTCTCGTCTCGCGTGATTCCGCGTTCGACGTCCTGCGTGAGCGGGGGAGTCGGGCCCGGGCGGATCTGACCGCCCCGGACTCCGCGCGACCGTTCACCGTCTCGGTGCTGTCGCAGATCACGCCGGCTCCGGTGCTGGTGGTCACCACCACCGGCCGGGAGGCCGACGACCTGTCCAAGGAGTTGTCCGAGCTGATCGGCGACGGCCCGGTGGCGCAGTTCCCGTCGTGGGAGACGCTGCCGCACGAGCGGCTCTCGCCCAGCGCGGACACCGTCGGCGCGCGGCTGGCGGTGCTGCACCGGCTGGCCGATCCCGACGACGACCTGAAGGTGGTCGTCACGACGGTTCGCTCGCTGATCCAGCCGATGGCGCCGGGGCTGGCGTCCATGCGCACTGTCACGCTGCGCGAGGGCGAGGAGACCGACTTCGACGCGCTGCTGGAGCAGCTCGTCGAGATGGCTTACGAGCGCGTCGACATGGTGGGCCGGCGCGGCGAGTTCGCGGTGCGCGGCGGCATCTTGGACGTCTTCCCGACCACCGCGGAGTACCCGGTGCGCGTGGAGTTCTGGGGCGACGAGATCACCGACATCCGCGCGTTCTCGGTGGCCGATCAGCGGACGCAGCCCGAGATCGCCGCCTCCGACGTTCAGATCATGCCGTGCCGCGAGCTGGTCCTGACGACCGCCGTCCGCGCCCGCGCGGCCGAGCTGGCCGAGACCACCGCCGACGAGTCGCTGCGGGAGATGCTGACCAAGATCTCCGAGGGCATTCCCGTCGAGGGCATGGAGGCGCTGATCCCGGCGCTCGTCGACGGCGAGATGCAGCTGCTCAGCGAGGTCTTGCCCGAGGGTTCGCGGGTGCTGGTGCTGGATCCGGAGAAGGTGCGCACCCGCGCCGCCGATCTGGCCCGTACGGGTGCAGAGTTCCTCGACGCGTCGTGGAATGCCGCCGCGCTCGGTGCGGCCGCCCCGGTGACGGCCGAGGGCGTCGACCTGCAGGCCAGCGCCTACCGTCCGGTCGACGAGGTGCAGGCCGCCACCGTGGCCGGCGGACGGTCGTGGTGGACCATGAGCCCGCTGTCGAGCGGTGGCGGCGACGAGGTGGAGCTCGGCGTGCTGCCCGGCCCGGCCCCGCACGGCAAGGGCGACGAGATCGCGGCGATGATGACCGGCTTCCGCGCGCAGCTCGCGTCCGGCGGCCGCGCCGCGGTGGTCGCGGCCGGCAAGGGCACGGCGCAGCGGTTCGTCGAACGTCTCGGCGAGGCCGAGGTTCCGGCTCGCCTGATGGACGACGGCGAGGAGCCGCCCGCCGACGCCGTCGCCGTCTACCACGGCACGTTGCGCGCGGGCCTCACGCTGTCCGGGACCATCACGGTCCCTGAGCCTGTCGAAGGGTTGGTGATCGCCACCGAGGCCGAGATCACCGGCGCCCGCGTCGTCGGTGTCAAGGACGGTCGCAAGCTGCCGGCCAAGCGCCGCAACCAGGTGGATCCGCTGGCGCTGACCGCGGGCGACATGGTGGTCCACGATCAGCACGGCATCGGCAAGTTCGTCGAGATGATCGAGCGGACCGTGCAGGGGGCGCGCCGCGAGTACCTCGTCATCGAGTACGCGCCCGGCAAGCGCGGCCAGCCGGGCGACCGGCTGTACGTGCCGATGGACGCGCTCGACCAGCTCTCGCGCTACGTCGGCGGCGAGCAGCCGGCCCTGAGCAAGCTGGGCGGCTCGGACTGGACCAACACCAAGCGCAAGGCGCGCAAGGCGGTGCGGGAGATCGCCGGCGAGCTGGTGCAGCTGTACGCCGCGCGGCATGCGGCACCCGGTCACGCCTTCGCTCCGGACAGCCCGTGGCAGCGCGAGATGGAAGACGCCTTCGACTACACCGAGACCGTCGACCAGATGACCGTCATCGCCGAGGTCAAGGGCGACATGGAGAAGCCGGTCCCGATGGACCGCGTGATCGTGGGCGACGTCGGGTACGGCAAGACCGAGATCGCCGTGCGCGCCGCGTTCAAGGCCGTGCAGGACGGTAAGCAGGTGGCAGTGCTGGTGCCCACGACGATCCTGGCCGGACAGCATCTGCAGACGTTCACCGAGCGGATGGCCGGGTTCCCGGTCAAAGTCCGCGGACTGTCGCGGTTCACCTCGCCCGCGGAGTCCAAGGAGATCGTCGAGCAGATGCGCACCGGTGAGGTCGACATCGTGATCGGCACGCACCGGCTGCTGCAGACCGGCGTGGTCTGGAAGGACCTCGGGCTGGTGATCGTCGACGAGGAGCAGCGCTTCGGCGTCGAGCACAAGGAGCACATCAAGTCGCTGCGCACCCACGTCGACGTGCTCACCATGTCGGCGACGCCGATCCCGCGCACCCTGGAGATGTCGATGGCCGGGATCCGTGAGATGTCGACCATTTTGACGCCGCCGGAGGAGCGGCATCCGGTGCTGACCTATGTGGGCGCGTACTCGTCGAAGCAGGTGGCTGCGGCCATCCGCCGCGAGCTGCTGCGCGACGGCCAGGTGTTCTACGTGCACAACCGGGTGTCGACGATCGACAAGACGGCCAAGGAGATCGCGCAGATGGTGCCGGAGGCGCGAGTCGTCGTCGCGCACGGTCAGATGGGCGAGGAGCAGCTGGAGAAGACCGTCGACGGCTTCTGGAATCGCGAGTACGACGTGCTGGTGTGCACGACGATCATCGAGACCGGCCTGGACATCTCGAACGCGAACACGCTGATCGTCGACCGTGCGGAGAACTTCGGCCTGTCGCAGCTGCATCAGCTGCGCGGGCGCGTCGGGCGCAGCCGGGAGCGCGGCTACGCGTACCTGCTGTACAGCCCGGACAAGCCGCTGACGGAGACCGCGTACGACAGGCTGGCGACGATCGCGCAGAACAACGAACTCGGCGCCGGCATGGCCGTCGCGCTGAAGGATCTGGAACTGCGCGGCGCCGGCAACGTGCTGGGCGCGGAGCAGTCCGGTCACGTCGCGGGCGTGGGCTTCGACCTGTACGTGCGGCTGGTCGGGGAGGCCGTCGAGGCGTATCGCGCCGCGGCCGACGGTACCGAGGTGACCACGCAGGAGTCGACGGAGGTCCGCATCGACCTGCCCGTCGACGCGCACATCCCCGTCGAGTACGTGGAGGCCGACCGGCTTCGGCTGGAGGCGTACCGGAAGCTGGCCTCGGCGTCGAGCGACGCCGAGGTCGACGAGGTGCTCAGCGAGCTGAACGACCGCTACGGTCCGCCGCCGGTCGAGACCACCCGGCTCGCGTCGATCGCCCGGTTGCGGCTGCGGGCGCGGGAGCGCGGGATCAGCGAGATCGGGATGGCCGGCACGTCGATCAAGATCTCGCCGATGTTGTTGCTGGACAGTCAGCAGGTCAGGCTGTCGCGGCTGTATTCGTCGGCGAACTATCGCGCCGCGACGCACCAGGTGACGCTGCCGATTCCGCGGACCGGCGGCGTCGGGTCGCCGCGTCTGCGCGACGACGAGCTGGTTGCGTACTTGGTGACATTCCTGCAGGCGATCGCGCCGATCGAGGGGTCTAGCGGATAGAGTTTTGTTTCATGACGGTTGTCCTGCTTGATCCCTTGCGGCCCGACATGATTCCTGTCGGTGCGGCACAGCACCTGACCGGGCATGTCGTGGTGACCGAGGACGTGCATCCGTCCCTGCTGTGGCATCTGAAGCAATACACGTTGGCCGGCGCGCACGACGACTCCGACGTGCGCTCGACGATCCTCACCAGCGACCTGTCGCATCCACTTGTCCGTCAGCGTGTTTCGCGCGGCGACGTGGTGATCCGCGTCGAGCGGCTGCCCGGCGAGACGCTGATCGAGGCCGTCGACCTGATGGACCGGCTCCGCAAGACCGGGCCGTGGGAGCGGACGCAGACGCACGATTCGCTGCGCAGGTACCTGCTCGAGGAGGCCTACGAGCTGCTCGACGCGATCGACCACGGCTCGCAGGAGGATCTGCTCTCCGAGCTGGGCGATCTGCTGCTGCAGGTGCTGTTCCACGCCCGCATCGCCGAGGACTCGGCGATCGCGCCGTTCGGCATCGACGAGGTCGCCGCGTCGTTCGTGGAGAAGGTCACGCACCGGACGCCCGGCGTCCTGTCGGGGGAGCACCAGAATCTGGAGCGCCAGATCGAGGAGTGGGAGGCCGCCAAGGCCGCCGAGCGCGGTCAGCTGGGCGGCAGTGTGCTGGACGGCGTCGTCACCGCCCAGCCCGCGCTGAGCCTGACGCAGAAGCTGTTCGAGCGCCTCGCCGGCGTCGACTTCCCCGTCGAGTTCGTCAGCCCCGTCCTGTACCAGGTGAAGGTGCCGTTCCGTCAGCACTCCCGGGACAGCGTCGAAGACGACCAACGACGCCGCGCCGTCGCCCTGATGGACCAGGTCCGCGCTGCCGAGAAGGCCGCCGCGGCCGACGGCGTGGTGCTCCGCGAGGAGAACCTGTGGCGCAAGTACCTCGGGATGTCGTACGACGAGGCCGCCGTCCCGGCCGTCGAAGCCTCCCCTTCGCTGGTTGAGCGAGCGCAGCGAGTCGATGCCACCCCGCCCACGCTCCAAAAGCCCGGCCGCCGCCGCAAGCCCGACCCGGAGCCGGAGTCCTCGAACGAGGTCACCTCCCCGATCCCGCCGGTCATCGACGCCCCGCAGGCCGCCGGCATCCAACTCTCGCCCGACCCGCTGGGCCTGGATCGCAAGCGCTCCAAGCACTCGGAGCCCACTCCGCCCGCCTCTACGCCGGCTGAGCTTGTCGAAGCCTCCGGCGATGCCGAGCTGCGCACGCCGGCTGAGCCCGTCGAAGCCTCTGGCGAATCCGATCCAGTCGCCGACGACACCCCGCTTCCCGACCCGTCCGAAACCAAGCTGTTCGCGGTCGTGCCTCCGAAAGCCCCCGAGGAGTCCGCGGACGAGGAACAGTCCAAGACGCCAGAGCCCGCGGAAGAGCCGGCCGACGCCGCCGAGCCCCCCGCCGAGAAGCCCAAGAAGTCGAAGAAGCAGAAGAAGCACAAGCCCGACACGACGATGACCGTCCATCAGGCCGGTCCTCCCGTCGAGCCCGACTTCCCCGACGTCGACGACTTCCCGGGCCCGCCGCCTGCAAAGATCCACGTCAACGACGACCCGATCCTCGCCGCCGAACGCGCGATCACCGTGACCTACTCCGACTTCGTCCCCGGCATGATCATCACCGAGAGCTGGAGCGCCAAGGACGACGACAAGTAGTCGTGCCTCGTAGATTCGACTGGACGTGGCCCGAGATCGTGGTCGCTGCCGGAATCCTGGAAGAGGCCGGATGGGGTGGAACCATCCGGGCCTCAGATCGCCGAGCGATCGAGCTGTCGGACCTTCTTCGAAGCGTGAATCCAGAGTTGGCGCTGGATCCCACGTTCCGCAGCGCCAACTCAGTCCAGCGGAAGCTGGAGGATTTGCGTACGGCGAGACCCGGCAATCACCAGAAGACGACGAAGGGTGGCCGTCCGACTCTCGAGGTCGCTGCGGCGTTCAGCGAAGACGCGACGACGATGAGCAGCCTTGCCGCTCAGTTCCGGGCCGAACCTCGGTTGCTCGCACTGTCATTCGCCGCTTCGAAGACCGATGAAGAGTACGTGGACCTGGACGACGACGATGCGAGCGCCTCGGCATTCGAAGGAGCAGTTGCACGCCGCATCGTGGCCCACCGCGAGCGTGATCCGAAGCTCCGCCGGAAGAAGATCGCTCAGTCGAGGCAGGACCGTGGTTCAATCTCCTGCGAGACCTGCGGATTCGACTTTGAGGAGACCTACGGAGAACTCGGGCACGGCTACACGCACGTCCACCACATCGTCCCGTTGCATGTGTCTGGACCGGTCATCACCGATCTGGACGACCTTGTATTGGTCTGTGCAAACTGTCACGCGATGGTCCATCGCCGGAAGCCTTGGATGATGCCTGAAGAGATGCGCGAGCTTCTCGCCGAGCTAGACAACTGACTGCCCAACCAGAGATCGGGGAGAGAATGGCTAGGATCCGCAAGTTCGTCGAGGTGACTCCAACCTCCCGTGTGCATCCGACAGAGGTCGACTGCCATGTGAGCAAGGTCGAAACCGAGGACGGTGAAGTACTCATGCAGCTCAGTACCCTCGGTTCGGATGATCGGAAGTCTGGACCAAAGGTCAGCCAGACGATTCAACTTGATCGTGAGTCTGCGCTTGAGTTGCGGAATTCTATTGACAGATTTTTGATCTGTAGGAACGTCGTCGCGACATCAATGGCGCTGAAGCGGCTTGTCGGCCTGACCTGGCTCGGGTTGCTGTTCTGTATTAGGACGTGTGCGATTAGAATGTCGGATTCGGCGATGTAGTGTGACGCCAGGCCCCGGCCCTGTTTCTAGGGGGCGGGGGCCAGGCGTTCCTTAGGATTTATCCTCGGAATGGTACGCTAGACCGCTTTACGGAGTAGAGGTGGGGATGGTAGTCGACGGTCGTGTATCCGTCTTCTTCTTCGGTTTCATATTCGATGACCTGGGGATTGCTTGCTGCGAATGATTGAAGGGACGCTGCCTGCAGGTCGCCATAGCGGTTGGGGCCAACCCAGATGGCGTCGATCGAGTCCGGTGCAAATTTCAGCTTCGTGAAGGGGATAAGTCCATAATCTGCGGAAGCTCGAAAGTTGCCGGGTGAACCTTCGGTAACGATACGAACCTCTTTCTCTTGCTGGAACGCCCAGTGCTTTCTGACATGGCCGAGCTCGTAGATCTTGTTCTCTTCGTCGAGTGCTTCGATAGGTTGCCCTTCGTGAAACTCGGAAGCCCGAACCTTGGCTACCTTCTTGAGTAGCTTCCGAACCTGCTTTCGGAGGTCCTTGATCTCCTTCTCTCGCACGTACTGGACCTCTTCCAGTGCCACGACCCTCTGATTTAATTCTTTGATCGACTTTCTTAGTTTGGATTCGTTGAACTCGACGCAGAATCCATTCCTTGCATACGCTCGCCATTGGCCAATTTCATCGCATGCTCGGGATAGGCATGCGACGAATACTTCGGTTGAATCGTAGGGGCCGTCGAGGAAATTTGGACCATGGAGCTTGTCTATTGCTCTGACAATTTGTTCTGCATCGGGATCTCTGGCGCGGTCGCCGATCGAGTACTGTTCGCGTATTTCCCGTATGGCTTTCTGGATCTGAGATGCGCCGAGTGCTCCCTCTGAGGAGTCGTTCATGAACTTTACGCTTGTCGCCCATAGCTCATGCTCAGTAAGAATTCCATAGAGCGCGTTGATGTCTGTGTAGTGGTAAAGTTTTCCGTCAGTCACAGCAGTTAGGGTACATGGTTCTTCGGTATTTGTCGGCAATTCATTGAGGCGAGCCTCGATTGGTGGTAGATATCAGTCGTGCTGCCTTTTGTTGCCGTCAGTAGGGGTGGCTTTTGTCTCGATCGCCGCGCGCCCAGTCTGCACATCCTTGGCTTGGGGGTGGCGCTTGTTGGCTGTAGGCGCCGGGTAACTGATTACTCGTCGTCGTCCCACTCTTCGTCGATCGTGGGATCGGCTAACTGATCTCCGACCAAGGCAACAGCGTCCATCGCGTCCGGTGTCGGGATCGGACGACCGTCAGCCAGCGCTGACCGCTCAGCAGCGAGGTAGGCGAGCCGCAGCGTTTGCACAGCCAGTGTGCGTCGTAGGCCGGCAGACACCTCTCCACGCTCTCGGACGACGTCTGCCAGCCTGCTGACGGCCTCGGCGCGTCGAGCGACTCGGACGTCGGCGTGGCGTCGAGCATCCAGTTCGTCGCCCTCGTACAACTGGCCGCGGAACGACTCGGGCAGCGGAACCACGGTGTCGCTGGGCGGGCGCTTCTCGTTGAGGATCGCCGAGAACTTCGAGCCTTCGATGGCCGCACGCCAGACCGAGTACTCGAGGGAGTCGATCTCGGCGAGGGCGGTCTTGTCCTTGCCGCTCGTCGACTGCAGGTGCCAGAGCGGCCACACTTCGATCTCGGCGACCTCGAGCGGGTCGAGGATCCGCATGGCTACGGCGTCGCTGCGCTGATTGGTGAGGTGCCTGCCGATGCGGCCGGAGAGCTTCTCGCGAGTCTGGCCGACGTAGATCGGTTCGCCGTCGAAGTCGTAGAACGCGTACACGCCCCACTTCGCCGCGCCGCACTTGCGGCCGTCCGAGTCCTGTTGCGCCAGAATCTGCTTCAACCGCGTACGCAGCATCTGGACGTCGGAGGCGATCTCCTTGGTGACAGGTGCGGAGCTGGTGCCGGCGAGCCGGGCGGTGCCGCGGCTAGACAACTCGGGCCTGGTCGTCGCGGTCGGTGGTCAGCGCGCCGCGGACCAGTGGCATCAGGTAGTTCTCGGCGAGCCACTGCACGGCAGGGACCGCGACAGCGTCGCCGAACGCGAACTGGACCTGGCTGTCACGGAAGCCGTCGATGCGGTAGTCGTCGGCGCCCATGAGGCGCGCGTACTCGACGCCGGTCATCCAGCGGACAGCGACCTTGCCGTGTCCCATCTGGACCACGGCCTGTTTCGACGAGCCGCCGCGTGCGGTGCGCAGGCAGCCGGCGACGTCGTCGGCTCTCATCTCCCAGACTGCCTTGCCGCCGCGCGTGCGTCGGTAGGCGGTGCGCCAGGTGAGGGAGTCGCCGGCCATGTGATGGTCGAGGCGGGTCCGCTGGACCGGCGACATCGAGGCGACGAACTTCGCGACCCGGTCGGCGGGCCACCAACGGGAGTCGTCGGCCGAGAGCTTCTGAACGGTGTCGCCGAGTCCGTCGGTGACGAGGTCGTCGACCGGAGGCAGGGGAGCGCGGTGGGTGCGGAGTGTCTCGTCGCCGAAGAACGCGTCCGACCAGGCCGGGCGCAGCTCGTGCGGCTCGTCGGACTCGGCGACAGGCGACAGCGATCCGACCAGAAACATCCTCGGGCGCGACTGCGGGACGAACCGTCGTGCGTCGATGGCGAGGATGTCGACGGAGTAGCCGAGATCGTTGAACGCTTTGATGGCGGCGGTGAGATCGTCGCCGCCGTGCGACGACGCCAGGCCGAGCACGTTCTCCAAGACGACCGTGGGCGGGAGCTCGGCCATCCCTTCGAGCACGGAGATGAAGGAGTAGAAGGCCGAGGACTCCCGGCCGGCCAGACCCTTGCGGCCGCCGGCCAGCGAGAGGTCGGTGCACGGCGACGACGCCCAGGCCAGGGAAGCCCCGATCGGCAGATCCTGTCCGCGGACGGCGCCGACGTCGCCGACCTCCATGACGTCGTCCTTGAACTGGGCGCGATACATCGCGGCCTTGTCCTCGGAGATGTCGTTGGCCCAGGCCGTGTGGAAGCCGGCGTTGTCCAGACCCATCCGCGCGAGCCCGACGCCGGCGAAGAACTCGAGCACCTGCGGGTGGGAGCGGATAGGGGTGACAACCATGGAACTGATCGTAGAGGAGCCCTCCGACAATTCCGTGGCACGATCGGAGGGTGACCGAATCGTGGGCGTCCTCCGACGGCGTCCGCAAGTCGATGAAGGCCAACCGCAGCCGGGACACTGGTCCTGAGCTGCGGTTGCGGTCGGAGCTGCATCGTCGTGGGCTGCGGTACTTCGTCGACCGCGCACCGATCAAGGGCGTGCGTCGACGCGCCGACGTCGTGTTTCCGCGGCGCAAGATCGCGGTGTTCGTCGACGGCTGCTTCTGGCACGGCTGCCCCGAGCACCACACGGTGAGCAAGACCAACGCCGACTACTGGAAGTCGAAGGTGGAGCGGAACCGTATTCGGGACCGGGAGACCGACGAGATCTTGCGTGCGGCCGGGTGGACGGTGCTGAGGAGTTGGGAGCACGAGGACGCGTCGGCGGTCGCCGATCGGGTCGAGGCCGTCGTGCGCGACCTATAGGTTCTTGGGGATGTCGATCTGCAGCGCAGGATTCGACTCGATCCCGCGGATCCGCTCGTTGTAGATCTCCAGGAGGCGGCGCAGTTGCTCGCCGATGCCGGCGACTCGGCCGGCTCGCCGATCTGGAAGTCGCCGGCGCGATCGGTCTGCACGTCGGCAGTGGTATAGCTGTCCCGACCGACGTGCTCGTCCGGGAATTGCATCTGCAGCACCGCGCCGACCAAGTGCTGGGCGACGGCGCCCGCGGTGGTCCCACCTCGGGTTTGAGCCGCGTCGATCATCGCGGACACCACCGTCCGCACCGGCTTGCGCGGATCCATCGAGTCGACGGCGATGAGCTGACGATCGAGATACTCGGTCCGCACCAGACCGACGAGGTATCGCTGGAGCCGGTCGACGACCTGCTCCCTGCCGTCGTCTTCGAGGCTGCTGAATCCCACGGCCGACCCGGCGTCGCTCAAGGCCTTCGCGAGCTGGACTTCGGCGGGGCGACTGCCTCGAGAAGTTCGACCGCCTTCCGACAGGAAACGGCGAGTCTCACCGAACTTCACCAGGACCCCGTGGACCAGGGGGCCGCCCTGACCTCGAATCTGAGACTTGGTGGCGACGCTCTTCTCGCGCAGCGGGAATGAGGTCCGCAGGTGCTCCGACACTGCGATCGCGGTGCCCAGCGTACCGGGCAAGGTGTTCTGGTCGATCCTGGTCTGGTCTGCGATCCAATGGTCGACGGCGCCGATCAATGCGGTCGCGACGACGTTCGGGTCGGCGGCCTTCGTGCGCTTGGTCATGGTTCTCCCCGTCTGGTCGCGGCCTGCGCTTCGGCGGCGGGTCGCTTGTGCGTCGTTCGACGAATCACACTGCCATGCAAACAGATTCGTGCATTCGGCGGATACTGCGCGACGCGGGCTGCTGGGACGATGGCACGCATGACCGCATTCAGGGAATCTGACGGCCTCCAGCCCGCTGGCGTCGCCGAGCCGGCGGTTCAATCGTCTCTCGCACGCGGCGACTACCAAAGCGTGATCGATTCGCTGGAGAGTGCGATCTTGTGGCTCCGCTGGGCATCGCTAGGGATTTTCGCCGTCGGCGCGGGGATGATCAGCTTCGCGATCTGGAAACTTCCGCAAATGGCGAACGAAGGAGTCTCGAAGATCGTAGAGAACCCTGACAACTCGATGGTCGCGGTGTTCGAGCTCGTTCGCGGCGCCGCATACGCCGCGGTCGTGGTGTCGCTCGTGTTCGGGATTCTCAGCCTCGGAAGGGCCGCGCTCGACCAGGCCACGAGATACCAGAAGCGACTGATGGCAGCCAGGTTCATGCACTACGTGCTCGTCGAGTTCCAGACGGAGGTACGCCGGGGCGACATCAAGCTGGCAGACATCGTGCGCTTCATCGACGCGTGGAGCCGCAATGTGGAGTCGGCGTTCACCAACGTCAAGTTCGGGACGGGCAAAGGCAAGTCGATCCGGGCAGCGTATTCGCAGCGCGACGGCGTCGACGTGGGATACGGCGACGAGCCGTCACGCCCCGGTGAGCCAGAGCGCGAGTAGCAGACGATCGGCTGCACCTGGACGCTTCAGTAGTAGTTGCGCATCGTGGACCTGTGATGCCCGTCGGCGACGCCGCGCTCACCGCTTGTCGGTGAACTTCGCGAACGCGGCCTGGGCGTCGTCGGTCAAGAGCGCCTGGCTGAAGAGGTCGTTCTCGGCGTCGGCCGCAGTGCGCATCGGCTCGGCGAGCGGGCGACGCAGCAGCGCCTTGGTGTTCTGCACGGCGAAGGTTGGGAGGGCGGCGAGGGCGCGGGCCTTGTCGAGAGCGACGTCGAGCGCGGCTCCGTCGTCGACGACGGAGTTGACGATGCCGGCGGATTCGGCGTCGTCGGCGGTGAACCTCTCGCCGAGGAGCAGTAGCTCGGCAGCCTTCTTGGATCCGGCGGCGAGGGGCAGCAGGACGCTCGACGCGTTCTCGGGGACCAGGCCGAGCGGCACGAACGGCAGGCGGAAGACAGTGCTGCGGCCGGCGAAGGCGAGGTCGCAGTGCAGCAGCATCGTCGTGCCGATGCCGACGGCGAAGCCCTCGACCGCGGCGATCAGCGGCTTGCGCGCGCCGAGGAGCATCTTCACCAGGACGGTGCCGCCGCGCGGCTCGTCGCTGTCCTTGGCGCGCTGGAAGTCGGCGATATCGTTGCCGCTGGTGAACACGCCGCCGGCACCGGTGAGCACGGTGACGCGGATGCTCGGGTCGTCGTCGGCGTCTCGAATGGCGGCGGCGAGGGCGAGGTAGGTCGCGGTGTCGAGCGCGTTGCGGCGGTCCGGGCGGTTGATCGTCGCGGTGCGGACACCGTCGACGTCGTCGATCAAGAGGGTGGACATGGCTCCAATCTTCCAGCGATTGACGCGGCTGTCAGGCGGCTCGGTGTTCTTGTGTGTCGTCGCTGGTCAGAGGTCGATCCGGGGCTGCGGATCGGTTCCCTCGATACCCTCCAGAGTTTGGGCCGAACTGTTGGAGAGTCGGCCGACGAAAGTTGTCGTACCCCGGCGGTACATTTGTTGTATCGAACTGGTGTGCTATTTCAAGAGGGGTTCAGCGATGGGCGACGACACCCGAGCCGAGCAGTGGCGCGACGCAGACCTGACCCCACTGCACCTCGGTCAGAAGGTCGCCGCACCCGGGCTCGATGCGCAGGTCGACCGGATCGACCGAGTCGTGGCGACCACGCAGGGCGAGTCGTACCTGTTCTGGCTGCGGTTCGACGCCGTGGCCGACTTGATCGCCGAGCTGGCGCCGGAGGATCCCTCGGACGCCAAGAGTGCGGCCGAGCATCGTCGGATGCTCGATCCGCGTGCCAAGCTCGCGGCACAGTTGGGTACGGAGATGTCGACCGGCAAGAAGGCCGCCGACCATCTGCTCAACGTGTCCGAGGCGATGCGCTGGCGGGTCCCGCAGTGCGGGCTGCTGCTGCGCGACGGAATCATCAGCCCGCGAGCATTCGCCCAGATCGTCCTGGAAACCGAGGGCGTCGTCGATCCCGACCTACTGGCCGAGATCGATCACCGCATCGCCGCGGAGGTGCGGGGGTCGGGGCAGTTCGGCGCCGGTGCGGTCGGCGGCATCGCCCGGCGGATGGTGCTGCTGGTCGACGCCGAAGGCGCCCGCTCGGAGCGGGAGGCGGCGAAGAAGGCCCAGGGCGTGCGGTCCTACCCGGCCCGCGGTGGGATGGCGGTTTTGGAGATCACCGATTCGGCGGAGCGGATCGCCATGGCCGAAGCAGCCGTGGAAGAGCGGGCCGACAGTGCGCCGGCTGACGCGGGGAGCAAGGGCGAGCGACGCGCGGACGCCGCGGTCGGGCTGCTGACCGGGGAGATCACCGGGCCGGGCGCCAGAGTCGTCGTGCACGTGGTGACTGACGGCTCGACACTCGAGGGCGGGGACAAGCCTGGTCATCTCGACGGCCACGGCGCGATTTCGGCGGATCAGGTGCGTGACATCGCTGCCCGGCCTGGCACCTCGGTGCGGCCGCTGGACCTGACCGATCTGATCGACCATTCGGCCCAGGACGGCAACCCGTACCGGCCGACCGCCGCACTCGATGTGACGGTGCGGGCGCTGTTCGGGTGCTGTTCGTGGCCGGGATGTTCGCGGCCGGCGTCGCGCTGCCAGCTCGACCACGTCACCGAGTTCAACCACCGCGACCCCGCCTCGGGTGGGGCGACGTGCTGGTGCAACCTCAATCCGAAGTGCGTCTTTCACCACATGGTCAAGACGTTCGGAGAAGGCTGGCTCGACGATCAGATCGTCGACGCCAACGGGCAGATCTGGACCGAAGTGACCACCCCGTACGGGCGGACGCACCGCACGCGGGCGGCCAACACCTGGCTGCTGCCGAACCTCGGGCTGCTGCCGTGCCGTCATGGGCCGCCGATCGCGCCGGGCGAGGTGGATCGGTCGGCCGAGCCGGTGCGGAGCCGCACGCGCACCGACGCCAAGCATGCCCACCGGCAGCGGTTGCGCGCCCAGAACCGGAAGGACCAGGCTGCTGCGGCAGCGGCTACGCCGGAGTCGACACCGGCTCCCGCGGTCGAACCGGTCGTCGACACTGAGAAGCCGCCGTACTGAAGCCGTTGGGCGGCAAGAGGTCTCGACACACTGTGCAACGACGACGCGTCAGGCGCGTCGTTCGACGAGCATCCGAACAGCAGTCCGGCCACCAGCAGTGCGCCCGCGCAGGCGCGGCTGGTCGTCGACTCAGAGCGGACTCCTCACGTGCGCCGGCTACCTGACGCGCTGACCGCCAGGCGTCAGGGTGAAGCCGTGTGCATCGTCGTGAGTCGTGCACGTCAGCGCGCCGTCGTCGCCGGCAGTACAGAGATAGGAGCTGGTGGCCAGGGTGGTTCCGGGCTTCAGGGTGCGGGCCTTGTTCGACGTGAAACGGTCACCGGACGCCGTGAACTTCGCAGTTGTGCCGTTCACCATCTCGACTGCGTCGC
The DNA here is from genome assembly GCA_047605365.1 of Gordonia sp. (in: high G+C Gram-positive bacteria). Taxonomy (GTDB): domain Bacteria; phylum Actinomycetota; class Actinomycetes; order Mycobacteriales; family Mycobacteriaceae; genus Gordonia. The sequence continues at coordinate 4,154 of JASGFV010000027.1, read as the reverse complement.
CGCCCGCCATCTTGCCCGCGCAGCCGACGACGTCGCTGGACAGCATGCAACTCCACCGGCCGTCACCGGCGGTGAAATGGTAGATGTCGATCTCGTCCGCACGCAGATACTCGGCCGCATCGGCCAGCCTGCCGTCGAACTTCCACTCCGGGTCGATCACCAGCAGCTCGTCGCCGCCCCTGGTACAGCGCGCGTAGACGCCCTCGTTGTCCGGGGTGAGCCCGGTGGTGGACGCGCAGTGCCAGCCGTCGATGTCGGCCGGCGCGGCGACGTTGATCTTGGCCGACTCCGGCCGCGCGACGTACTGACCGACGACGCTCCGCGCCGCATCGCAGCTCACCGAACCGGCATTCACGATCAGCCGGCCCTGCGTCCCGCGGTTCGGGTAGACCAGCGTGCCGCAGTCGTTCTTGCCCAGCAGGATCGACGTGGTCTGGAAGGTGGTCGTGGCGTTCGGCGGCGCATCGTCGCTGGAACAACCCGCGACAGACAGCACGACGGTCGCGGCGGTGACGGCGAGGAGCGCGAGGCGAGACTTCACTCGGGCAGCCTACGACCCGGCCGCGAGCCTGTGGATGAGGGGCTCGCCGGGTGTGATCCAGGGCGCTACCGTGATCGTGGGGGAAGGGGAGAGGCATGACCGGCTTCGACTGGGACGATGAGAGCGGAGGCCAAGATGACTCACAGTGAAGGCAGCAGGCAGGTGGCTCAACGACCGGTGCCACCGGAGTTGCGGCGGAGCGCCGCAGCGCTCATCGTCGAAGGGCAGGCGATGAACGGCGAGCCCATCGACGAGCGCCTGCTCGCGATGCCTGGCCTCCGTCGCGAAGACCTCCCGAAGAAGCGGCCGAACGGCAAGATCTACCGCTGGTGGCGGCGGGTCAGCGGGCTAGACTTCTGACCCTTCGACAAGCTCAGGGATCGGATCGACCGGCTCAGCGTCCGTGCGGCGCACCACGTCGACGGCCACGGTGAACAGCACCAGCCCGGTGACCAGCCACGCGATCGACGAGAAGTTCACCGGCCGGGCGACGAACAACAGGATCACCCCGACGGCGATCGCCGCGCCCAGCAGCACGCTGCGGAAGCGGTCCACCCAGCGGCCGAACGCGCCGGTGTCGCCGCCCTGACGGTCCAGCGCGGCACGCAACGAGGCGAATCCCGAATCCCACACGCCCCGCAGTGCCCGCGCCGGCCTTGCCGGTCCGGCCAGCCAGAACGCCACCGCGACCAGGACGCCGAGAACGGCCAGTGCGCGCAGCGTCGACGACATCAACGCCGTCACCTGCGTGAAGATCGCCGTCGCCACCGGCGCCGGAAGCTGAGCGGGGCTCACCGCGCCGACGAACACTCGCCCGCCGACCCACACCCCGATGCTGAGCAGTGCAAAGACGATCGCCGCGAGCAGTGATCCGACGGCCAGCGCCCGACGTCGACGACGTGCCGCCAGCACCCCGGCGACGAACAGCGCGAGCACAGCCCACGGCAGCCAGTAGCCGCCGATCTTCGCGGTCCGATACGCGGTGCGGGTCACCGCGAGCGCGTCGCTGGTCACGATCGGCACGCTGCGCTCGCGCACCTGGATCTGGTCGACGAACGGCATGCCCCGCTCGACGAGCCGATCCTTGGCGGCCTGCACGAAGGGGTCGATTCGCAGCGACAGCACCCCGTGCTTCGACAGCATGACGTGCGACGACGAGTCGCCGAGCACGGCCGTCGCATGACGATGACTGAGTCGCAGGCTCAGCTCCCAGGTGTTCGAGAACTGGTCGGACCGCACCACCTGCTGGCTCGCGGTGGAGATCAGCGATTGGATTCCCGCCGTCGTGGCGGCCTGCATCGACTTCCACGCCTCGGGCGCCCTGGGCTGGTCCGGCGTGATGGCCGCGTACATCGTCTCGACGCGGCGCGGCAGGTCGAGTTGGGTGCGGATCTGGTCGGCGACCTGATCGGCGACGAAGTCCTGCACGGCTGGATCGTCGGCGAGCGGTCCGAACGTCGACACGAACTGATCGGTGTCGACGAGATGCACTCGAGCCCAGGTGCCGATCGCGGCGACCGGAGCCAGCAACAGTGCGACGGCGATCAGCACGACACTGACCGTGGTTCGCGCGATTCTCATCGGCCGAACAGACCCTGACCCCAATACTCCCCGGGCTCAGGGCCCGGCGGAACCGCGAAATGTGCTGACGCATTCGGAATCAGGTACTCGGTCATCGCGTCCTTCCGGGACAGCTCCTGCTGCATCGGCACGAACTGCTTGTGCGTGTCCCGGTTGAAGGCGATGAAGAACAATCCCGCATCGAGATGACCGAATCCGTCCGAACCGTCGGTGAAATTGTAACCGCGCCGGAGAATCTGCACACCTCCGAGATTGTCCGGATGAGCAAGCGCCACATGGGAATCGCGCGGAATCACCGGCACCGTCCCGTTGGTGATCTTGAAGTCCGGGGTGTCGAATTCGCCGGACTGGCCGAGCGGCGCACCGTCGCCCTTGAACCGCCCGACCACCTGCTCCTGCTCCAGCAGGTTCTGGCGGTCCCACGGCTCGATGTCCATCCGGATGCGCCGCGCCACCAGGTAGGTGCCGCCGGTCATCCACTGCGCCTCCGGCGGATTGTCGGCGGCGTCGACCCACACCCAGCGCTTCAGCTTGTCGGTGTCCTCCGCGCGCAGGTTGGCCGTGCCGTCCTTGAACCCGAACAGGTTTCGCGGCGTCTCCTGCGTGCGCGTGGTGGCCGACGTCCGGCCGAAGCCGAGCTGCGACCAGCGCACTGAAACGACGCCGACGCCGATCCGCGCGAGGTTGCGGACGGCGTGCACCGCCACCTGCGGGTCGTCCGCGCACGCCTGCACGCAGATGTCCCCGAACGAGCGCGACGGCTCGATCTTCTCCTGCGCGAACGCCGGCAGATCGGTCAGCACCGCAGGCTTGCGCCCGGCGATCCCGAACCGGTCCTTGCGGTTCGGATCCTGCGCGCTCGGCCCGAACAGTCCCGGACCGAAACCGATGGTCAGCGTCAGGTGCGCGGCCGAGAGGCCGAGGGCCTCGCCGGTGTCCGACGGCGGCGAGTAGTCGCCCAGGCCGGTGGCGCCGTTCGGCTCCACCTCCTGACCCTTCGTCATCCGCTCGGCGGCGACGGTCCACTGCTTGAGGAGGTCGACGAGTTCGTCGCGCTTGTCGGTCACGACGTCGAACGCCGCGAAATGCAGCCGATCCTGGGCCGCGGTGACGATTCCGGCCTGCCGCTCGCCGCGGAACGCCACCACCTGGTCGGACTTGTCGCCGGAGTCGTCGCCGCTCAGGGCCATTCCGCCGACGACGCCGACGGCCCCCGCCGCGACGGCACCGGCGCCTACTGCGCCGATGACCGTCCGCCGGGAGACCGTCGGTCGTTCAGTGCTGCTGTCTGACATCGAACTCACTTCGGCATGACGATGCCCGGGACCTTCGACAGGGAAGCCGACAGTGCATCGATCTGGTCCGAAAGCTGCTTGCGCTTGTCCTCCGGAACGGTGTCGTAGGAGACGAAGCCGTTGCCGCCCGGGGCCTGCAGTGCGTCGATCGAACTGCGGACGGTCGCGAACTGCTGGGTGATCTTGTCCATCAGCTGCGGGTCCTTGGCGGAGATGATCGGCTGCATCTCGGCGATCAGGGTCTCCGCGCCGTCGATGTTGGCGGCGAAGTCCCACAGGTCGGTGTGGCTGTAGCGGTCCTCTTCGCCTCCGACCTTGGTGGCGGCGATCTCGTCGACCAGCGCCTGCGGGCCCTGGACGAAGCTGCGGGTCTCGAACTCGAAGTCGGGCTTGTTGACCTCGGTCTGGAGCTTCTTCACATTCGCCAGCAGCGCGTCGGCTTCCTTCTGAATGTTCTCCTTGGTGTCGTTCTTCTTGGCGTGCTCGGCGTCGGCCGGGGCGATCTGGCCCGGGGCCTCGCCGATCTCATCGGCCTTCGGCGGCCACAGGTAGCGTTCGATGCGGTGGAAGCCGGTGAAGTCCTGCTTGCCGTCTTCGGTGTCGTCCCAGCGCATGTCGATCGCGGGGTCGAGGTCGGGGAAGCTCTCGGCGACCGGCTCGATCCGCTCGTAGAAGGTGCGGACCTGACCGAACTGGTTGCGCGCGGCGTCCAGGTCGCCGCTGTTGATGTAACCGAC
>JASGFV010000026.1:0-24855 GCA_047605365.1 Gordonia sp. (in: high G+C Gram-positive bacteria) | reverse complement strand
GGCCGGTGGCCTCCCACATCTTCGGGTACATCGACGCCGGGGTGAAGCCGGGGATGGTGTTGATCTCGTTGAGGAGCCAGCCGCGGCCGCCTTCCTCGTAGAAGAAGTCGACGCGGGCCATACCGGCGCAGCGCAGCGCCTGGAAAGCGTCGGCGGCCAGCTCGCGGACCTCGCTGATGGCGTCGTCGGCCAGGGGAGCGGGGATCATCAGCTCGGCGTTGCCGGTGACGTACTTGTCCTCGTAGTCGTAGAACACGTCGCCCGGCTTGATCTCGCCCGGGTAGGTGGTGTCCGGGGCGTTGTTGCCCAGCACGCCGACCTCGATCTCGCGAGCCGTCACGGCCTCCTCGAGCACCACGACGTCGTCGTAGCGGAGGGCGACGTTGATCGCCTTGTCGAGCTCCTCGGCCGTGGTGGCCCGGCTGACGCCGACCGACGACCCCATGTTGGCCGGCTTCACGAAGATCGGGAGGCCGAGCTCGGCGATGGCGGTGTCGACGATCGCGCGGGCGTCGTCGACGCCGTCGCGGAACGTGATCCACTTGCACTGCGGGATGCCGGCGCGGGCGGCGACCTCCTTGGCCATCGCCTTGTCCATGCACAGCGCCGACGACAGCACGCCGCAGCCGACGTAGGGCACCTTGAACAGTTCGAGCATGCCCTGGACGGTGCCGTCTTCGCCGTGCGGACCGTGCAGCAGCGGAAGCACGACAGTCAGCTGATCCGGAGCCCCGGACACGACGGCCAGCGGGTCGACCACCGGGCCGGCCACGTCGAGGCTGTTCGGGAGCTGTGCCCCGGATTCCAGAGCGCCGACGGCTTCGTCGTTGCGGTGCCAGACGCCGTACTTGTCGATGCCGACCGGGACCAGCGTGTACTTGCTCCGGTCGGCGGCCGCCAGCACGTGGGAGGCGGTGATGCGCGAGACGTCGTGCTCGGCGGAGACTCCGCCGTACAGCACGACCAGACGCAGGAGGGGGGTGCTCATGGATGTCACGATACCCAGCTACGCGTAGCGTTTCTTTCCGTGCACCTTCTTGCCAGCCAGATCGCCGCGGCCACCGGCGGCGTGCTTCACGGTCCCGACGTCCGCATCGATTCGGCGAGCATCGACTCGCGGTCGATCCGCCCCGGCCAGCTGTTCGTGCCGATCGTCGCCGCGCGCGACGGCCACGACTTCATCGCCGGCGCGGTGGCCTCCGGCGCCTCCGCCTACCTGACCGACCGCGCGCCGGACGCGGCGGTGCCGGCGACGGCGATCGGAGTGACCGACACCGCGCTGGCGCTGGCTGATCTGGGCCGAGAGGCACGCCGGCATTTCCCGGAGCGTGTGGTCGGCGTGACCGGGTCGGTCGGCAAGACGTCGACCAAGGACCTGCTGGCCGGCGTGCTGGAGACCACCTACCGGACGGCGGCGAGCGAGAAGTCCTTCAACAACGAGCTGGGTCTGCCGCTGACCATGCTGGGCGCGCCCGACGACACCGAAGCCGTCGTGTTGGAGATGGGCGCGCGCGGCGTCGGGCACATCGCGCTGCTGTGCGACATCGCGTCGCCGACCGTCGGCGTCCTGACCCGCGTCGAGGGCGTGCACCTGGAGATGTTCGGCACGCTCGAAGACGTCGCGCGGGCCAAGGGCGAGCTCGTCGAGTCGCTGCCGAGCGCCGGCATCGCCGTGCTCAACGCCGATCATCCGGTGGTGGCGGGCATGTCGTCGCGCACGTCGGCGCGGGTGCTGACCTACGGCTTCGAGAATCCGGCGGACGTCTCGGCGTCGAACATCGTGCTCGACGAGGCCTTGCGCGCCAGCTTCGACCTGCACACCCCGTGGGGTTCGACGCACGTCGCGCTGGGCGCGCGCGGCGAGCACCAGGTGCCCAATGCACTGGCCGCCGTCGCGGCCGCGGGCGGGCTCGGGGTGCCGGTGGAGGCCTTCGCCGACGGGCTGGCCGGCGCCCGCCTGTCGGGGCTGCGGATGGAACTGTCGACCACTGACGCCGGGGTCACCGTGATCAACGACGCCTACAACGCGAACCCGACGTCGATGGCGGCCGCGCTGAGCTCACTGGCCCGGCTCGACGCACGACGACGCTTCGCCGTCCTCGGCACGATGGCCGAACTCGGGGCGGACGGTCCGGCAGCGCACCGCGACGTCGCACGTGCGGCGCGTGATCTCGGCGTCACCGTGATCGCAGTGGACGAACCCGCCTACGGCGACGACGCGGTGCACGTCACCGGCGTCGCCGGGGCCGTCGACGCGCTCGGTGCGCTGTCTGCGGGCGACGCCGTGCTGGTCAAGGGCAGCCGTGTGGCCGCCCTCGAACGTCGCCGACGCCCTCGACTAGCGCCGGGTCAGCGACCCAGCGAGAAGATCTTGTCGTCCTTGGTGCAGCGCGTCAGCTCGCCCACCTCGGCGGACGGCACACAGCCAGCCGGAGACGTCCTTCTCCTACTGGTGAAGAAGCCGTCCGCGCCGCCACGTACTCCTTGGCGACTTCCTTGGCGGTTTCGCACGTGACGTCGCCTGCCACCAGGTGGATCTGCAGTGCGCCGTCGGGCCCCTTGGTGGCGCCGCACGACTTGGCGTCGTCGGGCGTCGACTTCCGCGGCGACTCCGATCCGGTGGTCGACGTCGCGGGCTTCGGTCCGGCGACGACCGGCACGCTGCGGTCCGACGGCGGCGTCGCGACGCTCTGGTCGGCCGACGGCGCCGCCTTTTCGTCACCGCAGGCGGCTGCGGACAGGCCGACGAGCCCGGCGAACACGACGGTGGCGGCGATTCTCGTGGTGCGTCGTTGCATGACAGTCATGGCTTCCACGCTATGGGAGAATCGGGCGGGTGACCACCAGCAGCGAGTTCTCCCAGCGCACAGTCCTGGACGGAACAGCCGGGCGGACCGGCGTCATCACCACTCCGCACGGCGAGATCCACACCCCGGCGTTCGTGCCGGTCGGCACCAAGGCGACGGTCAAGACGGTGCTGCCGGAGTCGGTGGCGGCGCTCGGCGCACAGGCGGTGCTGGCCAACGCCTACCACCTGTATCTGCAGCCGGGCCCGGAGATCGTCGACGCCGCGGGCGGCCTCGGCGCGTTCATGAACTGGCCCGGACCGACCTACACCGACAGCGGCGGCTTCCAGGTGATGAGCCTGGGGGCGGGCTTCAAGAAGGTCATCTCGATGGACGTCTCCGGCCAGGAGAACGACGACATCATCGCCGAGGGCAAGGAACGCCTGGCCAACGTCGACGACGACGGGGTGACGTTCAAGTCGCACATCGACGGCTCGATGCACCGGTTCTCGCCGGAGGTGTCGATGCAGATCCAGCACCGGCTCGGCGCGGACATCATCTTCGCGTTCGACGAGTTGACCACGCTGATGAACACCCGCCGCTACCAGGAGGAATCGCTGGAGCGGACGCGGCAGTGGGCAATCCGCTGCCTGGCCGAGCACAATCGGCTGTCGACGGAGCGCGCGCACCGGCCGCAGCAGGCGCTGTGGGGCGTGGTGCAGGGGGCGCAGTACGAGGATCTGCGGCGCAAGGCCACGCGCGACCTCGTCGAGCTCAGCCGGATCGACCGCGACAACGGCGGCAAGGGGTTCGGCGGCTTCGGCATCGGCGGAGCCCTCGAGAAGGCCAATCTCGGCACCATCGTCGGCTGGGTCACCGACGAACTGCCCGACGATTCGCCGCGCCACCTGCTCGGCATCAGCGAGCCCGACGACATCTTCACCGCGATCGAGAACGGGGCGGACACCTTCGACTGCGTGTCGCCGACCCGGGTCGCGCGCAACGGCGCGATCTACTCGTTCGACGGCCGGTACAACATCACCAACGCCAAGTACCGCAACGATTTCGGTCCGCTCGACGCCGAGCTCGACAATTATTCGACGCAGTACACCCGCGCCTACCTGCACCACCTGTTCCGTGCCAAGGAAGGCCTCGCGTCGACGCTCGCGACGCTGCACAATCTGTCGTTCACGGTGACCCTGGTGGATCGGGCCCGCCAGGCGATCGAGGACGGGAACTACTTCGAGTACCGGGACGAGTTCCTGGCTCGCTACTACGCGGGCACCCGGCAGAACGGCTGAGGGGTGTGGGCGCTGGTGGGTTACGGGGCCTATCCCCGGTACCCGACGAACGCACCCCTTGTTCTTCCTTCACGAGATTCGGGACCGGACATCATTCGCAGGCCGGCTGTCGGACTGCGCTCCCCTCTCCGGTTGGTCCCCGAGGTCTGTGGCGGCGATCCTCTTTCGTGGCGGCGAGCCGTCGGCGAAATGCGAGGATCTTCCTATCGTCGGCAGACGTGCACGGAGTCACAAGCGCATTCCGTGCATTGCGTAGCGCAGAATGCGCACAAGACGCTCGGCGGCGTGACGATCCCGCTCACCGGGGCGAGAGAACGTCCGACTGAGTCCGTGGCCGGAGCTCAGCGCGTCGAGCGCTCGGCGGCCAGGAACTGGGACGGCGACATGCCGTTCTTCTCTTTGAAGGCTCGCCGGAAACTGTCGGTGGTGGGAAAACCGCTGCGGCGCGACGCGGCGTCGACGGTGCAGCCGCGGCGCAGCAGTCGTTCGGCGTACGTGAGGCGCAGTTCGCGCAGTTGGGTTCGGGGGGTCACGCCGGTGCCCTCGAAGACTTGATATAGGTGACGGCGCGAGATGTGCAGGTGAGCGGCGACGATCTCGGTGTCGAGTTCCGGATCGGTGAAGTGCCGTTCCATGTACGAGAGTGCGGCCTGCCGGGTCGCGAGGCGTGACTCTTCGAGGTTCCGCGGAAGTTGCGCCTCCGTACGTGAGGACACGGCTTCGGCGACCCCGCGCAGCAGGACGATCGCCGCGTGCGACAGTGCGTCCCACTCAGCCGGGGCAGCCGAGGACGGGTCGGCGTCCATGAGTTCGTCGGCCATCCTGGACAGGATCCGAAGACCCGGGCTGGAGGCGATGTCGAATCGGCGGGCGACGATGCTGTTCATCTCGGCATCGGACAGATTCAGTGCCTTCCGCTCCACCGTGAAGCCGGTCGAAACGTAGGCGGTGGGTCGAACGAACTCCGCCGGCTGTTCGCTCGAATAGAAGATCCCGGCTCCGGGGGCGAGCGAGGCGCGACGGCCTGACTGGTAGATATCGCCCGATCCCATTCGATGGAAGCTGAGCGTCAGATGCTCTCGCGGTTCGGAGCGGATACCCCGTTCTGTGCGGCCCAGGTGCGTGGCCTGAGCCGAGGTGCGGGTGACGGACAGGTTGCCGGGGAGCACTGCGGCGTTCACTGTCGCCTGAAAATTCGGTGTGGCGTGCCGAACGGTCATGGGAAGTAGGCATTGCCCGCAGGCATCGCTCCAGTCGTCCCCGGTCTCGATTCCGAAGGAGAATGCCATGCCCATGAGTCGTCGTCCCTTTGTGTCGTGCGCATCGATTTCCTCTGACCCCGCGGGACGGCCTTCGGTCGGGTCGGACCGCGATGACGCCTCCATGGTACGGCGGCTGTCGGTGTTCTCGGGGCTTGTCGGGCGAGTGTTCTACGGTGAGGTTCATGAGGACGCCGCAGGTGATGATCGACGAGGTCCTGCTCGATGCCAACATCGCCGCGATGGCCGCCGTCATGGGAAAGAAGGCGATCGGGATGCGCCCGCACGTCAAGACGCACAAGATTCCCCAGATCGCGCGGCGGCAGCTGGCGGCCGGCGCGTCGGGAATCACTGTCGCGACGATCGGTGAGGCGGAGGTCTTCGTCGACGCCGGGGTCGACGACGTGTTCGTCGCGTATCCGCTGTGGCTGACCGGCGAGTCGGCGGCTCGGCTCGTCGCGCTGACCGGACGCGCGCGGATCGCGATCGGCGTGGACTCGGTGCGCGGGGCCGTCGAGGCCGGTGCGCTCCTGGGCGATTCGGCTCCGAGCATCGAAGCGCTGATCGAACTCGACAGCGGGCATCATCGCAGCGGGGTGCGGCCCGGCGAGGCGGTCGACGTCGCGCGGGCCGTCGTCGACGCCGGGCTGAGACTGCGCGGCGTCTTCACCTTCCCCGGACACAGCTACGGTCCAGACGCCGCGCGGTCCGCGGCGCACGACGAGGCGTGCGTGCTGGGCGCCGCCGCCGCGATGCTGGCCGACGCCGGGCTGCCGGTGGCGGTGCGCAGCGGCGGGTCGTCGCCCAGTGCGCTGTTCGCCGATCCGGACGGGCTCACCGAAGCCCGCCCCGGCGTCTACGTCTTCGGCGACGCGCAGCAGTGGGAGCTGGGCCGCATCGGTCCCGGGCAGATCGCGCTGACCGTGCTGGGGACGGTCATCAGCCGCCATGACGGCGAGCATCGCCGCGTGGTGCTGGACTCCGGAAGCAAGGTGCTCGGCGCCGACCGCCCGGCCTGGACCAGCGGGTTCGGGCGATTACTGGACCACCCGGACGCCCGGATCACCGCGCTGTCCGAACATCATGCGACCGTCGTCTTCCCACCGGAGCAGCCGCTGCCCGAACTCGGCACCCGGCTGCGGGTGGTCCCGAATCACGTGTGCCAGGTGCTGAACCTGGTGGACGAGGTCACTGTCGTGCGCGAGGGTGAGCCGGTCGACCGATGGCCTGTCGCCGCGCGCGGCTGCAACAGCTGACCGAGCGTGCATCGGGGCGTGTCGAGACCTCAGTCGGTCGAAGTCCGAAAGATCCACGGCTCGCAGGGGAGCGCGGCGGGATCGAACCGGGCCAGCAGGGTCTCCGCGGTGACCGGCTCGCCGGGCTCGGCCAAGTCCAGCGACTCGGCGATCAAGCTCAGCACTCCGTCGGCGTCCAGACCGTGCTCGGCGAGCTGTGCCAGGGTGATTGCGCCGTCGCGTTTGGACAGCCGGATCTGGCTGTCGTTCAGCACCATCGGGACGTGCGCGTACACGGGCGACGCGTGGCCGAGCAGGGTCGCGAGATACGTCTGCCGCGGTGCGGATGACAGGAGGTCGTCGCCGCGGACCACCTGGTCGATGCCGGATGCGGCGTCGTCGACCACCACGGCCAGGTTGTAGGCGGGGGTGCCGTCGTTGCGGAGCAGGACGAAGTCGTCGACGTCGCCGGTGAACTCGCCGTGCAGCACGTCGCTCACCGTGAACGACGACGTGCCGGCGCGCAGCCGGATCGCGGCGGGCCGCTCGGCCCGTCGTGCATCGCGTTGCGCTTCGGTCAGGTCCCGGCACGTCCCGGGGTACGAGCCGGGCGGCGCGTGCGGGGCGGACGGGGCGTCGAGGATCTCCCGGCGGGTGCAGAAGCATTCGAAGGTGCGGTCGTCGCGGATCAGGGAGTCGACCACCTCGCGATACGAAGCCAGCCGTGTGGACTGGTAGACGACGGGATCCGACCAGCTCAGACCCAGTGCGGCGAGGTCGGCGAGCTGCCGCTGCGCGGAGCCCTCTCGGACCCGGTCGAGGTCTTCCATGCGCATCAGGAAGTCGCGGCCGGTGGACCTCGCGAACAGCCAGGCGAGCAGTGCGGTGCGCAGATTGCCGACGTGCAGATCGCCCGACGGCGACGGCGCGAATCGGCCGGCATTCATGACGGACAGGCCGGGTCGACCGTCGACTCGGCCGGTGACCGGCCGAGCTCGCCGAGCGCCGCGCAGTAGGCGTGGACGTCGATCTCGGTCTGGGTGAACGTGCTCTGCACGATGAATCCGGCGAGGGCCCCGGCGACGGCCCTGGCCACGTCGTCGGAGTCCAGCGCGGCGGCCGCGCGATAGAGCGCGAGCTGGCGTTCAGCGCCCTCGGCGACGAGCGCCTTCGCCGTCGGTCGGGTCTGGGCGTACGCCCAGCCCTGCACAGCGAGGACGAACAGGTCGACCCCGTCCGTGTGCCGGCGGAAGCGGGCCGCAGCGGTGAGCAGCTCCTCGAGGTAGCCGGCCGGAGACGTCGCCGCGCTCTCGGACGTGACCTGAGATATCAGAGCGTCGAATTGGAGCATCGATCCCGCGATCGCCGCGTGGATCAGCGCGTCCTTCGAGGGGAAGTAGCGGTACATCAGGCCGCTGGAGACGTCGGCCTCGCTGCGGATCTGTTCCATCGACGTGCTCTCCACACCGTGGCGGGTGAAGCAGCGACGTGCCGCATCGACGAAGCGCGTTTCGTTGACGCGCCGCTGTTCGTCAGAGATCTTCGGCATGTCCGCCAATCTACATGAACGGTCATTCACTATTGACAGCCGAGATCCTCGCGTGAATCATGAATGAATAATCGTTCACTATTAATGGAGGGCTGAGCGATGACCATCACCAAGGTGCACCACCTGAACACGGCGTCGATCCAGGGGATCTCGGTGCTGGGGCAGCACCTCGTCTGTCATGTACTGCTCGTCGAGACGTCCGACGCCGGGCTCGTACTGGTCGACACCGGCATCGGCAGTGCCGACTACCGGGACATCTCTGCGCGCCTGGGATGGGACTTCGCGCATCTGTACGCGCGACCGCTGGTCGATCCGTCGCTCGCCGCGATCGAGCAGATCCGCGGCCTCGGCCTTGATCCGCGCGATGTTCGGCACATCGTTCAGACCCATCTCGACCTCGACCACGTGGGCGGGTTGTCGGACTTCCCCGAGGCGACCGTCCATGTGCACGCCACCGAGCTCGAGGCGGCCAAGCGACGCGAGGGGATCCGGGCCAAGCGCCGATACCCGCCGAAGATGTTCGCCCATCATCCGCGCTGGCAGACCTACCGGCACGGCGGCGACGAGTGGTACGGCTTCGATGCGGTGCGAGGCCTGGAGGGGCTGGGCGAGGACTTCTTGATGGTCCCGCTGTTCGGGCACACCCACGGGCACTGCGGGATCGTCGTCGACGCGCCGAACGGCACGCTGCTGGCGGCCGGCGACGCGTACTTCGACGCGCGTGAAGTGAAGCAGCCGGATCGCCGATGCGGTCCGGGGCCGGCGCTGTTCCAGCTCATGGTCACCACGGAGCGCGCAGCGCGACGCGACAACCAGGACCGGCTCAGGTCGCTGCACGCGGACCACCCGGAGATCGACATGTTCTCCGGCCACAATCCGTTCGAGTATCTCGATCTCGCGGAGCGCAGCGGCGACGGCGTGCGGGGAGTCTCGGCCGCTCACGGTCGTCGCTGACACCGGCGTTCCGTCGTACCGACCGAGTAGCGTTGCCGGCATGGAATTGCCGGTGAACCCGCCCGTCGATCCGATGCTGGCGAAGGCCGTGGCTGCGGTGCCGGATCAGCCGGAGGTCGGCGACGCATGGTCGTACGAGCCGAAATGGGACGGCTTCCGGGCGTTGATCTTCCGGGACGGCGACGAGGTGGTGATCTCGTCGCGCGGAGGCAAAGACCTCGGGCGGTACTTTCCGGAGATCGTGGCGGCGGCACTGGAGGAGCTGCCCGAGAAGGCGGTGGTCGACGGTGAGATCGGGGTTTCGACGAGCTCAACCGGCGGCGGGACGAGCTCGCGCCGTCTCGACTGGGACTCGCTGAGCCAGCGGATCCACCCGGCCGCGTCGCGCATCGCGAAGCTGTCCGAGGAGACGCCGGCGATCTTCATCGGCTTCGACGCCCTCGCGCTCGGCGACCGCGACCTCACGACCGAGACCTTCGATGTGCGACGCGACGGTCTGCTGCAGGCGATCGTGCCCGGCGGCTCCGACGGCCGGCTGTTCGTCAGCCGTGTCACGCGCGACGCCGAGCAAGCCCGCGAATGGTTCACCGCCTTCGAAGGGGCCGGGCTCGACGGCGTCGTCGGCAAGAAGCTCGACGGCCGCTATGTGCCAGGCAAGCGCGAGATGGTCAAGATCAAGCACAAGCGCACCGCCGACTGCGTGGCGATCGGCTACCGCGTGCACAAGAGCGGCTCGGGTCTGGGCTCCATGTTGCTCGGGTTGTACGGCGACGAAGGCGAGCTCCGTATGGTCGGCGGGTCGAGCGCTTTCACCGATGCGAAACGTGTTGAGCTGCAAGGGCTGTTCGAACCCATGCGGCTGGATCCGGACAAGGCCGCGCCCGGCGAGGTGAACCGCTGGCGATCGTCGGCGACGGGCGAGTGGATCCCGATCCGGCGGGAGCTGGTGGTCGAGGTGGCCTACGACCAGATGGAGAAGGGCCGCTTCCGGCACACCGTGAAATTTCTGCGCTGGCGGCCGGACCGCGACCCGTCGTCGTGCACCTACGACCAGCTCGAAGTACCGCTCACCTACGACCTGCACGACGTCCTGGAAGGCCGCTGACATGCCGAAACCGCCTCCACTGATGCTCGACGTCGACGGCGTCGAGGTGAAGACCACCAACCCGGACAAGATCTACTTCCCGGAGCTGGGTGAGGCGGGCGGCCGCAAGCGCGACCTCGTCGAGTACTACCGGACCGTCGCGCTGCAGGGCGCGCTGATGGAGGCGATCGGCGGCCGGCCGACCTACCTGCAGCGTTTCCCGGACGGCGTCGAGGCCGCCCAGATCTATCAGAAGCACCTCACCAAATATCACCCGGAGCACGTGCAGTCGACGCGAGTCGTGTTCCCCTCCAAGCGAACCGGGCAGGCGTTCTGCCCGCAGATCCCCGCCGACGCGGTGTGGGCGGCGAACCTCGGCACGGTCACCTTCCACACCTGGCCGACCCTCCAGCCCGACAACGACCATCCCGATCAACTGCGTATCGACCTGGATCCGTTCGGGGACGCCACGTTCGACGACGCGCGCGCCGTCGCGCTCGATCTGCTCCGCCCGCTGCTCGACGAACTGGGCCTGCACGGCTTCCCCAAGACGTCCGGCAGCCGGGGTGTGCACGTGTATGTGCCGATCGAGCCGCAGTGGGACTTCATCGCCACCCGTCGTGCGGTCATCGCCCTGGCCCGGGAGATGGAACGTCGTGCGCCGGAACGCGTCACGACGTCGTGGTGGAAGGAGGAGCGCGGCGACCGCATCTTCGTCGACTTCAACCAGAACGCCCGCGACCGCAGCATGGCGTCGCCGTACTCGGTGCGCAAGAGCCCGAACGCACGCGTCTCGACGCCGCTCACCTGGGACGAGCTGGAGTCCGCCGACCCGGACGACTTCACGATGGCGACCGTCCCGGCGCTGCTGGAGAAGCGCGGCGACCCGTGGGCCGGGATCGGCGACCATCGGACCGGCATCGAACCGCTGCTGGAGATGGTCCAGCGCGACGACGCCGACGGCCTCGGCGACCTCCCGTACCCGCCCAGCTACCCGAAAATGCCCGGTGAGCCGCCGCGTGTGCAGCCGAGCAAGAAGGTCGCCGGGCACTGGGATGAACAGGGCGACCGCGTCGATCGGAAATAGTCCCCGCACATCCCATCCCAGACGGTGCCGCCCGCTTGGCCTGGCTTCGGCAGTCAGAGTCGGTCGCAGGGCGGCGGCCGGCAGAGTGGTGATCTGCGCCGCCACAAGTCGGGAACCCTGCTTCGAACAGGTCGAACGGCCCTGGTCGGAGCCGGCGCGGTCCTCGCGCCCGGTCCGGCGGCGGCAGCGTCGTCGCAGATCAAGGTCTATCTGGCCGACGGCGTGACCCCGGTCGGCGACGCCACGCTGCATCCGGGCGACCAGGTGGTGGTCAAGGGCACCGGCTTCGACCCGAACGCCAACACGTCGGGCCTGCCGGTGCCGGTCCCGCCGGGCGTGCCGCACGGCACGTTCATCACCTTCGGGCCGTTCGAGCCGCACTGGCGGCCGTCGCAGGGCGCGCCGGAGTCGGCCCGGGTGACCGACCGCGCCAAGACCCGCTGGGCGTTGTCGGCCGACGCGCTGAACCGCGTGCCGGACGCCCCCTTCGACCTGCGACGCACCGTCCGCCAGCAGTGGGTGCCGCTGCACAAGGACGGCTCGTTCGCCGCGAAGCTCACGCTGACCACCCCGAAGACGGTGCCGCCGAACGGGCGGTGGGGCGTCTACACGTTCGGCGCCGCCGACGCGGTCAACGCCTCGCAGGAACACGTCGTCCCCATCTCGTACTCCACGACGCCGGGCCCCAACACGCCGCAGCCGGCCGTGAAGAACCTGGTGTGGGCGTACTCGCCGAACTTCTACTCGACGATCACCAAGTCGGCGCAGGGGGCGGTCGTCGGCCGAGACGGCTCATCGGTCGGCAAAGACGGCGCGATGACCTTCGAGCTGACTTCCAATACGGTCCGCGGCGGCAGTGGCGAACTCCGCTACCGCGGCACCGTCGTCGCCTACACCCGATTCCACCTGGCAGAGATCGCCCTGGCCGACCCCGTCATCGGGGTGCGTGACGGCAAGGCCGTCCTCAGTCTCCGCACGTCGACCACCAACATGAACGGCGACGACGCGCTGCGCCGGATCGACGTCGCCGACCTCGCACTCGGCGACGCCGGGGCCGCGCGTGTGGCGCGCAGCCAGAACGTCACCGGGGTGCGGGCGACGTTCCGCCCGGGCATCACGCCGGAACTGCTGGCGGCACTGTCGCTGGGCGGCGCGTCGCCCGTCTCGATCCTGTTCTGACCGCGGGGGCGTCGGCCGACCGGCGGATTGGCCTCACATGGCTCACGTGGACTGCCTCCTGCGTCTACGCTCGGCAGAGTGAGCGACGAGGGGCGGATCGGGGCTGGGCGACTGAGCCTTCGAGAGGAGGACGACGCGAAAGTCAGTCCGCTGGTGCGGGCGGCTGCGGCGTGGTCGTGGCGGCTGCTGGTCATCGCGGCCGCTGTGTACGTGCTGGGCCGGCTGTTCATGCGGTTCGAGGACGTGTTCTTTCCGCTCGCCCTGTCGCTGATGTTCGCGGCGCTGCTGACGCCGGCGGTGAACTGGGCGGTGAAACACCGAGTGCCACGCCTGCTCGCGGTCCTCATCGCGGTCGTCGTGAGCCTGGTGTTCGCGCTGGCGGCGATGAGTTTCGTGGTCGAGCAGATTGTGGCCGGGGCGCCCGACCTGTCGCGTCAGTTCACCGACACGGTCAACCAGACACAGGCCTGGCTGCGTGACGGGCCCGCGCACGTCGACGCCACCCAGCTCAAGGCCGTCAGCGACGACCTGATCCATTGGGCCCAGCACAACGAAGGCCGGATCGCGAGCGGTGCGCTGAGCACGGCCACCTACGCGACCAAGCTCGCCACCGGCGGTCTGCTGACAGTGTTCCTGCTGATCTTCTTCCTCTACGACGGCAAGAAGATCTGGGAGTACGTCACCCGGGTCATTCCGGCGTCCACGCGTCCACTGGTACGCGGTGCGGGCACGGCAGGGTTCCACACGCTGGAGCATTACGTCCGCGCGACGGTCCTGGTCGCCTTCATCGATGCCGCCGTGATCGGCGTCGCCCTGGTATTGCTCCACGTGCCGATGGCCCTGCCGCTGACCGCGATCATCTTCATGGGTTCGTTCATCCCGATCGTCGGTTCGATCGCGTCGGGTTCGATCGCGGTCGTCGTCGCCCTCGTCACTCAGGGGTGGATCACCGCGGTGATCGTGCTGGCGGTGCTGGTCTTCGTGATGCAGTTCGAAGGGCACGTGCTGCAGCCCTTCCTGCTCGGACACTCGGTGCGCCTGCATCCGGTCGCGGTGATTCTGGCGATCGCGATCGGGCTGGGTCTGGCGGGCATCGTCGGCGGTCTCCTCGCGGTGCCGGTCCTGGCCTTCTTCAACACCGCCCTCAACTGGCGACTGCCCGAGAGCGTCGCTGTCGACGACGAATCGCCCGAGGATGCGCCGCCGAGCGAACAGGGCAGGCCGAGCAAGACCAACGACGACCCGCCGGCAGCCGCCGGGCCCGCCGACGCGTTGCCGAATTAGGCGTCCGAGCTGCGCAGTTCCATCCGTGCGCCACTGTCCGGTGAGATACCGTGCGATCGTATGAACCGAAAGCCGCTCCGGATCGGATTATGCGTTCTCACGATGGTGCTGACCATCGCCGGGCTGGCCGTCGCGCCCGGGGCGGCCGGGGCCTCCCCGCCGATCCCGAGTCAGGATCCGTTCTATCGGCCGCCCGCGGATCTGGCCGTCAAGGCGCCCGGAACGGTGCTGCGGACCCGGGTGGTCCAGCTCGGCTACCGGGATACGCGGCTGCCGAAGAACGCCACGCAGGTGCTGTACCGGACCACTGACCAGTTCGGCACGCCGTCGTCGACGGTCACCACCATCATCCGGCCGGCGAACCCGCTCCCCGGCAATCCGATCATCTCCTACCACGCGTTCTACGACGCCCTCGGCTCACAGTGCGACCCGTCGTACACGCTGCGCGGCGGGCCGTCGTCGTCGGTGCCGGACCTCGCGATCGTCGCGGGATACACTGCGGCCGGCTACACCGTCGTGATACCCGACTACGAGGGTCAGAAGCTGCGCTGGACGCTCGGCCGGGAATCCGGTCAGGGCGCCCTCGACGGCATTCGCGCTGCCGAACGGAGCCTGCGGCTGCCCCGCTCCACCCGGGTCGGACTGTTCGGGTACTCTGGCGGATCGGTGCCGACCGTGTACGCGGCGGCACTCGCCTCGAAGTACGCGCCGGAGCTGAACCTCGTCGGCGCCGCGGCAGGCGGAGTGTTCGTCGATCCCGCCCACAATCTGAACTACGTCGACGGCAGCGCCACATGGGCCGGCGTCATCCCGGCGCTGATGACCGTCTACAACGAGGCGTACCAGCTGGGACTGTCGAACTACCTCTCGCCCAAGGGCGTCCGCATACTGAACCAGGTGCGCGGCCAGTGCATCAACCAGTTCGCCGCGGACTACCCCGGACTCACCGACCATCAGTTGCTGCGCGGTGGGATGAGCCTCCTCGACGTTTCGGGCGTGATTCCCGCGATCCGCGGGAACATCCCCAGCAACGTCGGCACGCCGCGGATCCCGCTGTTGCTCGGTCAGGGCCGCTCCGACGCCGTCGGCGACGGCGTCATGGTGTTCAAGGACGTCGCCGGACTTGCCCACGTGTACTGCAGGCGTGGCGTCCCCACCACGTTCCGCGGGTACATCGGCAAGGACCACGAGCAGGCGGTGCCGCTCTTCGCCGCCGACGCCGTCACCTTCCTCGGCGACCGGTTCGCCGGCCGCGCGCCCACCGGATGCGTGGGCATTCCTCCCGGGAATCAGCTGACCGTGCCGTGAGGCCGGGGCCGTGACGTATGCGCTGGGAATCAGAATCCGGAGCGGGAATCGGCGCTACAGGCTGAGTCCGACGGCCAGCACGATCAGCGCCAGCACCGGGAGGCCGCCCTGCCGGACCGCCGCGCCCCGGTGGTCGGCCGAAGACAGGAACAGCACCGCCGCCGCAGCCGCCATCGATCCGATGCCGGTGAACACCAGGGTCGCGCCGACCGCGGTGTTCCCGCACGCTGCGACCACGATGCCGACGACCACCGCGATCGCCAGGAACAAGTTGTAGAAGCCCTGGTTGTAGGCCAGCGACTTCGTCGTCGTCGCCTCCTCGGCCGAGGTGCCGAACACCTTCCGCGCCTGCGGCGACTCCCAGGCGATCGACTCGAGGTAGAAGATGAACACGTGCAGTCCGGCGGCGAGTGCGGCCAAGGCATAGCCGACGACGGTCAGTGCGGTCACAGGGCCATTCTGGCGCACTTCAGTCGCTCCCTGGGCCAGTTCGAAGGCTTGGCGGCGTGTTGCGGCATTCGTCTGCAAAGGCGGCAGTCGTCGACAGAAGCGGCGGTCGCGGGGGTGGCTTCTGTCGTCGAGCGTGGCTTTGGGCTGGTGGTGTGAGGGGCGGACCGCCGCGACGGGAGGATAGGGGAACCGTCGCTGCGAATCCGCTTGTGCTCAATAGCGCTGTCGCCGGGCACCCTCATTCCTCGGGTGCCCGGCGACAGCGCTGGCGGAGGATAGGGGATTCGAACCCCTGAGGGCTGTTAACCCAACCCGCGTTCCAGGCGAGCGCCATAGGCCACTAGGCGAATCCTCCAGGAGCAGATGATAGCGGTGCGCGCTGGGGAAACCCAAAAGCGGAGACGGCGCACTCGAACCCCGTCGGCGCACCGTCTACACTCGGTGGCGGATCCCGCGCGGCGTGCATCCTGTGAACTCCCCCAGGGCCGGAAGGCAGCAAGGGTCAACGGGCTCTCTCGGGTGCGCGGGGTCCTCTAACTTTTTTCGCCGAACAGCGCCGAGAGGTTCCTCAGTGAACTTTCACTCGATGAGTGCCGACCAACTTCGCGATACCCTGAGCGATCTGCAGAAGCGGTACGAAACGCTTCGCGGCGCAGGGCTCAAGCTCGATCTGACCCGCGGCAAGCCGGCGGCCGATCAGCTCGACCTCTCCAACGAACTCCTGTCGCTGCCCGGCGACGACTACCGCAGTCCCGGCGGTGTCGACTGCCGCAACTACGGCGGGACGGCCGGGCTGCCGGAACTGCGGGCGATCTTCGCCGAGCTGATCGGCGTCGACGACGACCAGATCGTCGCCCAAGGCAACGCGAGCCTGCAGATCATGCACGACCTGACCGTCTTCTCCCTGCTCAAGGGCAACCCGGACGCCGAAGGCCCGTGGACGGGCCAGACTGTCAAGTTCCTCTGCCCGGTCCCCGGCTACGACCGGCACTTCGCGATCACCGAGCAGTACGGCGTCGAGATGATCCCGGTGCCGATGAACCCCGACGGCCCCGACGTCGAAGCCTGCGCGGCGCTGACCGCGGCCGACCCGTCGATCAAGGGGATGTGGGTGGTCCCCACCTACTCGAACCCGACCGGGTACACGGTCAGCGAAGACGTCGCCCGCGGACTCGTCTCCATGCCGGCCGCGCCCGACTTCCGCATCTACTGGGACAACGCCTACGCGGTGCACACGCTGGTCGACGCGGCGCCGACGCCGCTGCGCGTGCTCGACCTGGCCGCCGAGGCCGGCAACCCGAACCGCGTGTACGTGTTCGCCTCCACCAGCAAGATCACTTTCGCCGGGGCGGGCGTGTCGTTCTTCGCGTCGTCGAAGGCGAACCTCGACTGGTACCTGGGCAACACGTCGATCTCGACCATCGGCCCGGACAAGATCAACCAGCTGCGGCACCTGAAGTTCCTGCGCGACGCCGACGGGGTGCGCGCCCACATGGACAAGCACCGCGCCCTGCTCGCGCCGAAGTTCAAGCTGGTCCTCGACATCCTCGAAGACCGTCTGGCCGACACGAAAGTCGCCAGTTGGACCGAACCCGAGGGCGGATACTTCATCAGCCTCGACGTGATCGACGGCGCGGCGTCGCGCACGGTGGAACTGGCCAAGGACGCCGGTATCGTGCTGACCGGAGCCGGCTCGACGTTCCCGTATCACCGTGATCCCGACGACCGGAACATCCGGCTCGCGCCGACCTTCCCGACGATCGACGAACTCGGCGCCGCCATGGACGGCGTCGCCACCTGCGCGCTGCTCGCCTCGGCAGAAGTGCTGCTCGACCGCCAGTGAGCGGCCGGGCGGCAGGCGTGAAGACGGCAGGATGAGGCTCGAACGGTCGACGTCCCTGCTTGTCGGATTCGTCGTCCTGGCGGCCCTCGCCGTCTGGGTGCAGAATGCGATCATCCCGCTGAACGAACCGTTCTGGGGCCTGTTCGACTACCAGCTGGACCTCGACGTCTACCGTGCCGGCGCGCAGACCGTGCTCGACGGCGAGCCGCTGTACCGGGCCAAACTGCTCGGCCAGATGGACTTCACGTACGCGCCGATTTCGATCGTGCTGTTCACGCCGTTCGCGTGGATGCCTGCCGGGGTGGCGCACGTCGTGTGGTCGGTGCTGATCTTCGTCGCGCTGTACTTCGTGATCGTGCTGAGCTTCCGCAGCCTCGGGCACGACGTCACGTGGAAGCTGCGGGGTGTCGCGGCGTCGCTCGTGGTGATCTCGACGCTGCTCGAGCCGGTGCGCTCGACGATCTGGTTCGGCCAGATCAACATCTTTCTGATGCTGCTGATCCTGTGGGACCTGCTGCGCCCCGAAGGCTCCCGGCTGCGCGGGGTCGGGGCTGGCGTCGCCGCGGGGATCAAGCTGACGCCGCTGCTGTTCGTCGTCTACCTGCTGCTGGTGCGGCAGTGGCGCGCCGCGGCGACGCTGGTCGGGGGCTTCGCGCTGACCGTCGCCGTCGGGTTCGCGCTGATGCCTCGCGACTCGTGGACGTACTGGACGGACACGCTGTTCGATCCGGACCGCGTGTCGTCGCCGCAGACGGCCGGCAATCAGTCGATCCGCGGGGCGCTGGCGAACATCGGGCACACCGACAAGCCGTCGAGCCTGTGGTGGATCCTGATCGTGCTCGCCGTGCTGGCGCTGTGCCTGTACGCGGCGGTGCTGGCGCATCGGCACGTTCACGAGCTGCTGAGTCTGTCGCTGGTGGGGATGACGTCGTGCGCGGTGTCGCCGGTCGCGTGGGGGCACCACTGGGTGTGGCTGGTGCCGCTGCTGGTGTTCGCGATCCATCTGCTGACCACGCTGCGGTCGCCGATCGCCTGGGCCGAGGTGGCAGAGCTGACCGTCGCGGGCTTCCTGACCGGCTTCGCCTGGCGTCACTACCTGGGCTATCCCATCTGGTACGTCAACCGGTCCGTCGAGTACGCCTATCTGACCGGGACCTTCTTCAAAGGCAACGATCCGTCGATCCGCTGGTTCACCGTGCAGCCCTACAACTGGATTCTGCTGGTAACCGCGCTGGTGACGGTGGCGGTCTACACCGTCGTCGATCGGCGATCTGCTCCGGAGGCACGGCTGTCGGACCCCGCCGGTAGTCTTTGACCGTGGCTCTCTATCGCACCTATCGTCCGGCAACGTTCGCCGAAGTCGTCGGGCAGGAGCACGTCACCGATCCGCTCAGCCGGGCCCTGGACACGGGCCGCATCAACCACGCGTACCTGTTCTCCGGACCTCGCGGATGTGGCAAGACGTCGTCGGCCCGCATCCTCGCCCGATCGCTGAACTGCGAGCAGGGTCCGACGTCGACGCCGTGCGGGACCTGCTCGTCGTGCGTGTCGCTGGGGCCGGGCGGTCCGGGCAACCTCGACGTGGTGGAACTCGACGCGGCCAGCCACGGTGGCGTCGACGACACGCGTGACCTGCGCGATCGCGCGTTTTTCGCGCCCGCGGAGTCCCGCTACCGGGTGTTCATCATCGACGAGGCGCACATGGTCTCGTCGGCCGGCTTCAACGCGCTGCTCAAGATCGTCGAGGAGCCGCCGGAACATCTGATCTTCATCTTCGCGACCACCGAGCCGGAGAAGGTGCTGACCACCATCCGGTCGCGCACACACCACTATCCGTTCCGGCTGCTCGCGCCGCCGGTGATGCGCGGACTGCTCGAACGCATCTGCGCCAGCGAGGGCGTCAAGGTGGCCCCCGAGGTGTATCCGCTGGTCATCCGGGCCGGTGGCGGTTCGCCGCGCGACTCGCTGTCGATCCTGGACCAGCTGCTGGCCGGTGCCGGCGAGGACGGCGTGAAGTACGAGCGCGCCCTCTCACTGCTCGGCGTGACCGACGTCGCGCTGATCGACGACGCGGTCGACGCTCTGGCAGCCGGCGACGGCGCGGCGCTGTTCGGCGTCGTCGAGCGGGTGGTCGACGCCGGGCACGACCCACGACGCTTCGCGATCGACCTGCTCGACCGCTTCCGCGATCTGCTGCTGCTGCAGGCCGTGCCCGACGCGGCCGAGCGGTCGCTGGTGGAGGCGCCCGAAGACCAGGTCGTGCGCATGCGGTCGGTCATCGACTACCTCGGACCCGCGACGCTGACCCGGTACGCCGAGGTCGCCCACGCGTCCCTCGGCGAGATGCGCGGCACCACGTCGCCGCGGCTCCTGCTGGAGGTGATGTGCTCGCGGTTGCTGCTGCCGTCCGCGTCGACCGACGACGCCGCGCTGCTGCAGCGCATCGAGACGCTGGAGAAGCGGCCGGCAGGCGCAGCTCCGGCAGGTGCTGCTTCGGTGGGCTCCGGCCCGGCCGCGCCCGCGGCCGACGAGCCGCCGTCGCGCTTCGTCCGGAAGTCGCAGCGCGAAGCGCAGCAGCGCGCCGAAGCGCAGGCCGCACAACGACGCGAAGCGGTCGCACAGGACGAGGTGGTTGAGCAGGCCGCTGAACAGGCGCGCCAGGCCGAAGCCGAGCGCGCCGAAGCCGAGCGAGCGGCGGCTGAGCGTGCCGAAGCCGAGCGCGTCGCCGCGGAACGGGCGGAGACCGAACGTCAGGCCGCTGCGGCGCGTGAGGCCGAGGAGGCCAAACGTGCGGAGGAGGCTCGGCAGGCCGCTGAGGCTGAGGAGGCCCGGAAAGCGGCTGAGGCTCGCGCCGAGGCGGAGGCGCGTCGAGCCGCCGAGGCCGCGCGTGTGAGGGAGACGGCTCCCGCGGAGAAGCCGCCGACCGGACCTGCGGAGGCGGTCAGCTCGCCGTTCGACGACGACATTCCTCTTCCGTCCGAACCGTTCTACGACCCCGCGTACGAGCCGATCCCGGAGCCCGAACCGGAATACCGTTCGCGCAATGCCCGGCAGACCCCGGCTCAGCGGACCCCGGCCCGGCAGGCTCCGGCAGCGCGGGAATCGGAGCCGGCCAGGCGTGAGGCGCCTGAACCTGCCGCCCAACCGCGACCGACGGCTCCGGCGGACGAGCGGCGTGCCGCCGCACCGGTTGCCGCGGCGGTGGCGGCTGGGGCACTTGATGACGTCGCCCCCGAGGTCGCCGCCGACGGGCCGGTGGCGTCCGGGGCCGTCGAGCCGTCGGCGCCGGCCGGGCTGACCGTCGACGCCGTCACTGCCAAGTGGCCTGACATCCGCGCGGCTGTGCGCGAGCAGCGGAAGGCATTCGAACCGATGCTGTCCGCGGCGTTCGTGCGGAACGTGGAAGGGGCGTCGATCCAGATCGGCCATCCGCACCGGGCTCTCGTCGAGCGGATGTCGCTTCCGCAGAGCGCCGCCGTGCTCGACAACGCCGTGCAGCAGGTGTTCGGGGCCGGGCACCGGGTGCAGGTGGTTCACGCTCAGCCCGCCGCGCCGGGCGCCGCGGGGCGGCCCGAGTCGGCCAAGGCCGAGCGTCGGCAGACCTACACGCGACCGAGCCGTCCGCAGCCCGAGGGACAGGGCGGTTCGGCGGCCGAGTCGCAGCCCGAGCCCGAGGAGCCGTGGCAAGCGCCCGAGCCCAGGCCCGACGAAGATCTGACCGACGACGAGCGCGACGAGATGGTCGCGCAGGCGCAGACTGGCAAGCCCGACGAGCGTCTCGACCCGACGCACGTCGCCCTCGAACTCCTCAAGTCCGAACTGGGCGCGCGCCCCGTCGAATAGACGTCAGTTTCGGCGGCCCGTCGCCGTTTCCCGGGACGCTCGATCAGACCGCAGAACAGGCCCGGGAGTCCCTGTCGCCCTCCCCGGATGATCCTCCCGAAGTAGGCACGCCGGTCCTGACACGCGTGTTAGCTTCCTGGTAGTTCGTCAAGAACTGCATCGGGGGACGTCGGGAGTCCGGGGAGTAGGCGATCTCCCGACCAGATCGCTGCGCCGAATCGATCGTGAAGGAAGCGACATGTCTCGATACGACCGGGTCAGATTCATCGGCTACGCCGTCCCTACCACTCCCGCCGACATCGTCGCCGTCGGCGATCCCAACGGCACCGGAGCGCTCGCCGGCACCTACCGGGCCGCAGACCGCCTCGCCCTCGACATCGAGATTCGTGCGCGCCAGCTGAAGGTTGCCGTCGACACTGCGCGCGATGCCGTCAGGGGCGGCGGAGACGGCGTGCTGAACGTCTTCGTGGCGCCGGAGTTCTACTGGCACGGACAGATGGGACCGTACGTCCACGATCCCGGCGAGCGCGATCCCGGCGAGGTGATTCTGAGCAAGCTCGCCGAGCTCTTCCCGGCGACCGAATACCCCGACTTCCTCTTCGTGTTGGGCACTGGAATCACGACGAAGATCAGAGACCTTTCGGTCGTGATGAACGCGTCGACGACGACGGTGCGCAACGACGTCGTGAAGGCCCTCGGGAGCGCGTGGCTCCGATCAGAAGGTCCGTTGGCGACGGTGGTCTTCGACTCCTTGGTCGACTTCATCAAAAACGCGCACGCCTATCCGGAGGTGGAGGTTCGGAATCGGGCGTTCGTCCTGGGCCCGGGGGAGTTCGGCGGCCTGAACGGTGAACTCGGCGCCACGGCCCTGACGACCGAGAAGTACTTCGACTCCAACGAAGACTTTCTGCTGTGGGACGTCACCGGGCGGCCGGTGATCACTGAGCAGATGTGCGCGTATCCGGTTCTGGACCTGTCCGGCGGTGATGCGAAGAACTCGGCCTTCGATCCGCACTCTCTGTTCTGTCTGCCCGGGGAAGCGGCGGAGCGCTACGTCGCCGGCGTCGAGATCTGTCTCGATCACGCCGATCAGCGGATGCGTAAGAGCGTCCACCGTACGACGTGGCCGGCCGACGCGTCCGGTCTGGATCTGCATCTGCTGCCCTCGTGCGGAATGCAGCTCCATCCGTCGTCCGTGGCGGCGAGAGCGGGCGGGTGGGCGTTCAACTGCGACGGGCAGTATGTGCTGGACGGCACGGGGCCGGGCGCGGGCCGTCGATCAGTAGTCGGCGGGGTGCCCAGCGTGCACGCCGACTACGTGCACAGCGTCGGCTCGGTCTACGGCGCTCACACGCAGCTGGCGAGGGTCGCTTCCGGGCCGGAAGGGGAAGGCACCCGCGTGCCGGGCGGCCGCGACGCCGTTTTCGGGCCGCCGCCGGAGATCGATGTGGTCGTGATCGAGGTGCCGCCGATCGATGACTTCGACGTCTGTTTCGCCGGCGGGCCCGGTGCGGTGCATCTCTACGGCAGCGACTCACCGTTGCCGCTGCGCGGCGACGTGTCGCCGTTCGCCGGGATGTGATCACAGCACCCGCGTGATCCGGCCGTCTCGCGGGTTGAGCGAGCGCAGCGAGTCGAAACCTCCCTGCTCGCGAGCTCGCTCAACCGGCGAAGTGGGGAACTCTTACGGCTGCCACCAGGGGCGCAGCGGGTAAGTGGCGGCACCGTCGCGGGGTAGCTTGGTGGCCAGGACGTGGTGGAGTTGGATCACGTCGCGGTCGAAGCCGATGCGGCAGCCCGCCATGTAGAGGCCCCAGAGGCGGGCAGTGCCCTCGCCGACTTCGGCGACGGCTTCGTCCCAGTTCTTGACCAGGTTGGCGTTCCAGTCGCGCAGGGTCATCGCGTAGTGCTCGCGGAAGTTCTCCGTGTGCAGCACCTCGAGCCCGCCGACGTCCTGGATGCTCGACACGATGGTTCCCGAGCCGGTCAGCTCGCCGTCGGGGAACACGTAGCGGTCGATGAACGGGCCGGCCTTGCTGCGGGTCCGGTTGTCGGGACGGGTGATGCAGTGGTTGAGCAGGAGCCCGCCGTCGCGCAGCTTGTCGCGCATGAAGGTGAAGTAGGCCGGGTAGTTCGCCAGTCCGATGTGCTCGGTCAGGCCGATGGAACTCACCGCGTCGAAGCCGCTCTCGGTGATGTCGCGGTAATCGCTGTGGCGGATCTCGGCGAACTCGCTCAGGCCCTCGTCGATGATCGCCTGCTGACCCCACTCGGCCTGTTCGGCCGAGAGCGTCGCGCCGATCGCGTGCACGCCGCGTCGAGCCGCATAGCGGACCATGCTGCCCCAGCCGCAGCCGATGTCGAGCAGGCGGTCGCCCGGCTTGAGGGCGAGCTTGTCGAAGACCAGCCGGTACTTGTTGTCCTGTGCGGTCTCCAGCGACGCGTCGCGCTCGGGGAAGACGGCGCAGGTGTACGTCATCGACGGGCCGAGCACCAGCTCGTAGAAGCGGTTCGAGACGTCGTAGTGGTAGCTGATGACCTCGGCGTCGCGCTCTTTGCTGTGCCGCAGACCCTCGGTGAAGCGGCGCCAGCGCGGCAGCGCCTCCTGCGGCGGAGGTGCGATCGGCTTGAAATGCTCGATGCCGATCGATTTGGCGACGTTGGCCAGGGCGAGCGGGCTCGGCCGGTTGAACTGCAGGTCCGAGGCGAGCGCGCGGAGGGCCTCGTACGGGTCGCCCGGGTGGGCGCCGACCAACTCGAGGTCGCCGGACACGTAGGCGCGGGCCAGGCCGAGATCGCCGGGGGCGGTGACCAGGTAGGTGGTGCCGCGCGGCGTCTTCAGATCCAGCCCGTACCGGGCGTCGCTCGGGCCCGCCGAACTGCCGTCGTAGGCCGTGATCTTGATCTGGAGGTCGCCGCCGAGCAGCGTCTCGAAAATCTCTCCCAGGTTCATCCGCGTTTCACCGTCTTCTCGTAGAGGCTGAGCAATCTTCCGCGAGGATCGTATTTTTCCTTCAACGCGCGATACGCGTCCCCGCCGTACAAAATCTCGAATTCTTCTTTCGGGTAGAACGACTCTGAATAGAGCGACTTGTGGCCGTCGAGCTCGCTGACCTTCTGTTCGATCCGCCGGTTGGTGTAACCGGGCTTCCCCGGGGTCACCGGGACGGCCGACCAGAACCCTATGTTCACGTAGGTCTTGCCTTTCAGCAACGGATACAGCGGCCACGGCTGCACCGGGTCGGCGTTCGACGGGCCGGTCGTATTCGGCCCGCTCGCTTCGCTCCCGGCGCCGGGTTCGGCGAGTTTCAGCGGGCACAGCCAGATCGGCTCGATCGGGATCTCGTCGAGGAACCACTCGACGAAGTCGGCGGTGTGCTCGATCGGGACCTCGATGTCCTGCACCACCCGCTCGCCGGCCGGTTGACCCTTGCGCTTGTTGAGCCGATCGCCGATGTCCCAGCGCTGGTCGAAGCCGATGAGCTTCCAGTAGAAGCTGCTGCGCAGGTACTTGCGCGGCCAGAAGCGGCGGACCTTCGGGTTCTGGGCGCCGAACGCGCGCGAGCACCAGAACCAGTCGGTGTCCCAGCGCCACAGGTAGTCGTGGGTGGTCAGGCGGTCCCGCGTGACCCCGTCGGCGTGCTGGATCGACCGGTAGTAGATGTGCTCGCCGGTGTAGTCGCTGACCGGGCC
>JASGFV010000025.1:0-25717 GCA_047605365.1 Gordonia sp. (in: high G+C Gram-positive bacteria) | reverse complement strand
TCGGCACGGCGGATCGCCCGCGAGAGCCCGGTGGTGCCGTCCGCGCCGAGGACGATCTGCGGCGTCTCCACCTGCAGCTCGAAACCGAGGGATCGCTCGGGCAGACCGTGCGCGCGTTCGAGGGCCTCGCTGAGGGCGACGACGGCCGGCACCTGCGCGTCCGAGCGGATCTTGGGCACGGTGAAGACGAAGCCGTCCGGGACGCCGCCCGCGGCGTCGAGCACCAGTTCCAGGGTGCGGAAGGCGCGTCGTCGTTCATGGGGTTCCAGGCCCTTGGGGCGGATGCCGAGCCTGCCTACCCGGCGGTCGCGGGCGAGCGTCGCCAGCACCTCGCCGCTGCGGCGGGCGTCGGCGTCCTCGGTCGCGTCGTCCGGCCGGCCGTAGCCGTCCTCGAAGTCCAGGCGCAGGTCCTGGATCGGGGTGCTCGCCAGGACGGCGTCGACCGCGGCGACGTCGGCGCCCAGGCCGGTCAGGTGTCCGGCGTGAACGGCGAGCAGGGCGCGAGCCTGAGCGCCCCAGTCGTCGACGAGGCCGGAGTCGGCCCGCGCTGCGGACACGTACACCGAATGGACGGGCTGGCGTCCGGCCCGATCGCCCGGATACTGCTCCGTGAGCTCGGCGTCGACCGGCGCGAGCAGTTCATCGATCCGGTTCCACTCTGCGTCGAGGTTCACGGGGTCGATGTCGGCTGGCATGACCGCAGCCTAGTGCGGGCCGGGGCGTCGTGCCCTTGTGCGATCGCACAAAGAAGGTCCGGAGGCGACCCTTGGTTTTGGTAGCCGATCGAGCGGCGCAGGGGCCAAGGTCCTCGCATGCTGACTGCCATGCCGAAAGAGAACGACGCCCCGAAGGGTCTGCAGCTCGACGAGTTCAACGCGCTGCCGCCGGAGTCGGCGGCCGCGCGACTGACCGTCGTCTGCAGCGCACGACGCTGGGTCGACATGGTGTGCGCGGGGAGACCCTACGCCACGCTCGACGATCTGCTGGCAGCGTCCGACGACGCCGTCGCCGGCCTGTCCGCAACCGACCTCGACGAGGCCCTCGCGGGCCACCCGCGGATCGGGGAGCGTAGCGAGCACGCGGCGTCGTCGGCCGAACAGGCCGCGGTGCTGGCGGCGGGGGACGACTTCGCGGCCCGGATGCGTGAGGCCAACCAGCGCTACGAGACCCGGTTCTCCCGCGTGTACCTGGTGGCTGCGGCCGGTCGTGCGCCCGACGAACTGCTCGCGCTGCTCGAAGAACGTCTCGGCAACAGCCCCGCCGACGAACTCGCGGTGGTGCGCCGCGAACTCGCCGCCATCAACCGCCTCCGGCTCACCGCGCTGCTCGCACCGGCGATGTCGGTGGTCTCCACGCACGTGCTGGACGTGAGCGTCGGACGCGCCGCCGCCGGTATGGGCGTGGTGCTGACCGGCCCCGACGGCGAGGTCGCGCGCGGAGTCACCGACGCCGACGGCCGCATCCACGACTTCGCCCGTGTCCCGCCCGGCCGCTACACGGCGGTCTTCGACACCGGCGGCTATTTTCCCGACGGCCTGTACCCCGAGGTCGCCGTGACCCTGAACCTTCCATCCGGGAAGATCCACCTGCCTCTGCTGGTGGCGCCGTTCGCCTACTCCACCTACCGGGGAACCTGACAGGAGCATATGACCATGACCATCGAATTGACCGGCGACCAGTACGGCAAGGCCGAGAACCGCGTCGTCCGGATCGTCCGCGACACCGAACGCCACGAGATCCGCGACCTCAACGTGTCCTCGTGCCTGCGCGGCGACTTCACCGACGCCTACATCACCGGCGACCAGAGCAAGGTGCTGCCGACCGACACCCAGAAGCAGACCGTCTACGCCTTCGCCAAGAAGTACGGCGTCGCCTCGCCGGAGGCGTTCGCGCTGACCCTGGCCCAGCACTTCGTCGACGACGTGGAGCCCGTCGCCCAGGCGCGCGTCGAAGCCGAGGAGTTCGGCTGGACCCGCGCGGTGATCGACGGCGTCGAGCACAACCACACCTGGACCCGCTCGTCGGCCGAGATCCGGACCGCCGCGGTCACCTACGACGCCGACCATCTGTGGATCGTCAGCGGCGTCAAGGACCTGGTGGTCCTCAAGTCCACCGGCAGCGAGTTCAAGGGCTTCCTGGTGGACGAGTACACGATCCTGGAGGAGACCTCCGATCGCGTGATGGCGACGTCGCTGGTCGCCCAGTGGCGGTCGTCGCTCGACGCCGCGGCCGCCGCCGAACTCGACTGGGACGCCCGCTACGCGCGGGTCCGCGAGATCATCGTCGAGAAGTTCGCGACCGTGCACTCGCTGGCCCTGCAGCAGACGCTGCACCGCATCGGCGAAGCGATCCTGGAGGAGTTCGACGACCTCGTGGAGGTGCGACTGTCCGCGCCCAACAAGCATCACTTCGTCTACGACCTCGCGCCGTTCGGGCTCGAGAATCCGGGCGAGGTGTTCCACGCCGACGACCGTCCGTACGGGCTGATCCAGGCGGTCGTGTCTAAGACCGACGGTCCGGACGCCGGACCGGCGTGGACCGAGTACCGCGGCTGGCTGTGAACAAGGGAGCCGGTTTCGTGAGAAGCCGGTAGACAGCTGAGCTGAGGAGACGACGCCGGGCCCGCCACCTCCTGCGGGCCCGGCGTCGTCGTGTCGTCTGCCGATCCGCCGGCTGAGCCTGTCGAAGCCGTCCGGTGGATCAGCGGAGCTCGAGCGCCAGCAGCAGGTCCATCCGGTCCGACATGTTCGACAACGACCGGCCGGTGATCTGCTCGGCGCGCCCGATCCGGTAGCGGACGGTGTTGGTGTGCATGTGCGTCGCCTCGGCGGTGCGAACCCACGAACAGTCGTGGGCGAGGAACTGCTCGAGGGTGTCGACCAGCCCCGCGTCGGTGTCGGCGTCGTATGCCTCCAGCGGGCCCAGCACGCGTTCGACGAAGTCGCGTCGCACGTCGTCGCCGAGATGCGCGAACAACGACGCGGCGGTGCCCAGCGACTCGGCCGACGTGACCGACAGCGGGCCGTCGCCGAGCGAGGCGGCATGTCGTGCGCCGCGGATGGCGCCGCCGAAGCTGGCGCCGGACACGTCGGCGTGACCGATCTGCACAGGGCCGTCGATCCAGCGGAGCATCCGGCGCAGATGCCCGGCCACAGTCTCGGCCGCAGGTGCGGAGCGGGCCGGGACGTAGGCGATCACCTCGTCGTCGCCGCCGTCTGTGCTGACCACGGCCGCGACCACGTCGCCGGACACCGTGCTGAGCGCCTCGTAGACCACCGGCCGGATCCGGCGCGGATCTGCGCAGCGGACCACCAGCGCTCCGCCGCGGTCGGGTCCGGTGTCGGCGACGAGCATCTCGGCGACCGCCAGATCGTCGTGCCGTTCACGTAGCGACGTCGAGTCGGTGTTGCGCGCCCGGACCAGAGCCGCCACCGCGGCGAACTCGGAGAACGCGTCCATCGCGGTGGTCGTCAGCGATGCCGGGGGCGTCTCCAGGACCAGGAACCATGCGGTCATCGGATCGCGGGCGCGACCGACCGGGAACACCGTGCGTCCGTGCGCGGCGGCCGGAAAGTGCCGCGCGGCCTGTGCGACGTCGAGCAACGCGTCGACGTCGTCCTCGGGGAGCCGGCACCGGACCGCGCAGACCCGCCGGCCGGACGCGGTCAGGATCTGGCAGCCGATGCCGGTGACGCCGACGACGATCGAGGCGAGGTCGTCGAGTTCGCGCCCCTCGGCCAGCGACGACAGCAACCGGCGGGACTGCGCGAGCGCGGCCCCCAGCCGGTCGGCGCGGGCCGCGCCGCGTTCGATGAACGACTGCGTGATGTCGGCGAACGACACCTCCGCGGGCACAGAGAACAGTGGGATGCGGTGCGCGCGGCAGGCGTCGACGAAGTGCTCGGGAACCTCACCGCCGAAGTGGTCGACGCCGGCTCCGATCGCCTGTGCGCCGCCCTGCGCGGCAGAGGCGACGAAGGCCTCGGACTCCTCCGGGGTCCCGCTGTGAAAGATCAGTCCCGTCAGCACCAGCTCGCCGCCGCTCAGGTATCGCTCGGGGAGCGGCTGGTCGGTGCCGAAGACTCGGTCCACCTGCACTTTGCGTGCACCGCCCGGATCGACGAGGAGCCGCAGCCCGAACTCAGGGCGGTCGAGCAGCGTGCCGATCAGCATGGCCTCGACGCTAGAAACAGGTCGTTGCCGGGCGGTTGCCTGTTCGCTAACACGAGGTTTCGCTACAGGTCAGCCGCCCGGCAACGGGGAGCTCGACGACGGAGTCAGTGATCGTGGTGCGACGGCTCCGGCGGGGTGGCGG
Organism: Gordonia sp. (in: high G+C Gram-positive bacteria); assembly: GCA_047605365.1. Lineage (GTDB taxonomy): Bacteria > Actinomycetota > Actinomycetes > Mycobacteriales > Mycobacteriaceae > Gordonia. The sequence goes on along the minus strand of JASGFV010000025.1, from coordinate 21,402 downwards.
TGCGGACCTTGACCGGCTGGCCGGCCTCGAAGGCGCCGCCTTCGGCCAGGATTCGCATCTCGACGTCGGTGATCTGCAGGGCCGGCGCCTCGGCCAGCGTCGAACCGGACGGCTTGGTCGGGCGGATCAGGTTGAACGCGATGTTCAGGATCACCGCGGCGATCGCCGCACAGCTGATGCCCGAATGCAGGATGGTGGCGGCCCACTCCGGCAGCCGCTCCCAGAAGTGCGGCGAGACGACCGGCACCAGGCCGAGACCCACCGAGACGCCCACGACGATCAGGTTCGAGGTGCCGTCGTAATCGACCTTGCCCAGCGTGCGGATGCCGCTGGCGGCGACCGTGCCGAACAGGGCGATGCCGGCGCCGCCCAGAACCGGAGTCGGGATCAGTCCGACCACGGCCGCAGCCATCGGCGAGAGGCCGAGCACCAGCAGTACGACGCCGCCGGCGGCGACGGCGAAGCGGGACTTGATGCCGGTCAGCGCGACCAGGCCGACGTTCTGTGCGAAGGCGGTGGCCGGGAAGCTGTTGAACACCGGCGCGACCACGGAGGCGCCGAGGTCGGCGCGCAGGCCGGCGGAGACGCGCTTGCCGTCGACCTCGGTGCCGACCACTTCGCCGACCGCGAGGACGTCGGCGGTCGTCTCGACCATGATCACCAGCACGGCGATGAACATCGACACGCATGCGCCGACGGCGAAGATCGGCCAGCCGAAGGCGAACGGCTTCGGGAAACCGAAGACGCTCGCGCCGTCGAACGCCTTCGTCGTGACCTGGCCGAAGCAGGCGGCGATGACGGTGCCGCCGACCAGGCCGATCAGGATCGCGACGCGGGTGAGGCGCTGAATCTTGGAGCAGATCAGGATCAGCAGCAGCGTAGCCATGGCCAGACCGATGTTGCCCACGCTGAGGTACTTCGCGTTGTCGACGAGTTCACCGGCGGAGTTGCGGATCTTCTCCTGTCCGGTGATCCAGCCGGCCGCGACCGGCATCAGCGACAGACCGATCACGGTGATCACCGAGCCGGTCACCACCGCCGGGAAGAAGCGGACGATGCGTGCGAAGAGCGGAACGATGAGCAGGCCCACGGCACAGGCCAGGATCACGGCGCCGAAGACCGTGCGGAGTTCCTCCTTTCCGCCGTCGCTGCCGATGATCGCGGTCATGGTGGCGACGGTGGCGAACGAGACGCCCTGCACCAGGGGCAGCTGCGAACCGAAGCCGGGGACGCCGAGCGTCTGCAAGAGGGTCGCCAGGCCGCTGATGAACAAGCAGCCTGACACCAGGACAGCGGTGTCGGTGGGGGAGAGATGGGCCGCGGTCGAGATGATCAGCGGCACCGCGATCACTCCTCCGAACATCGCGGCGATGTGCTGGATGCCGTAGCCGAGGGTGGCTCCAGGGGAGAGTCGTTCGTCTTCTGGGCGGATGGCGGTGACCGGTTCGACCGGCTCCGCGGTGGGTTTCTCACTGTTCATTCATCGAGAGTGAGATCTGCGGTGACTTGTCTCAATGCACGGAGCGACAGAGTCTTAGGGCCCTGCCGACCTGCGGTTTGTGCGATCGGACAAATGGGGGCCTGCGCGGTCTCTTACCGCTCGGCAGTCGCCGGCCGCGGAGAACGTAGACCGGAACGGGCCCCGACCGGCGACGATTTGGCCCCTGGGCTGCGGATTGCCTACACTAGAGCGGTTGCCCGGGTGAACTGTGCCCCCGGGAGCTACAACTTCATGCCCCGGCGGTGCCGGCGAAAAGCCAATGGAACCGTCAGGGAAGAACCTGCACAACTATCCACTTCGTGGCAGGCCCACCGGCCCGGAACTGGGGAAACCCGACTCCGACCGCTGCATGGGAACCGCTACGAGAAAGGTTGACGGTCAAACCATGACCATGACTGACCCGATCGCAGACTTTCTGACGCGTCTGCGTAACGCCAACTCGGCGTACCACGACGAGGTGAGCCTCCCGTCGTCGAAGATCAAGGTGAACATCGCCGAGATCCTCAAGCGCGAGGGCTACATCACCGACTTCAAGGTCGAGGACGCCGAAGTCGGCAAGAAGCTCGTCGTCACCCTCAAGTACGGCCCGAGCCGTGAGCGCAGCATCGCTGGTCTGCGTCGCGTCTCGAAGCCGGGTCTTCGGGTGTACGCGAAGTCCACCAACCTGCCCAAGGTCCTGGGCGGCCTCGGCGTGGCGATCATCTCCACGTCGTCCGGCCTGCTCACCGACCGTCAGGCAGCCAACCAGGGCGTGGGCGGCGAAGTCCTCGCTTACGTCTGGTAGGGGAGCGCAAACAAATGTCGCGTATTGGTAAGAACCCCATCGCAATCCCGGCTGGCGTCGATGTCGCCATCGACGGCCAGAACGTGAAGGTCAAGGGCCCGAAGGGCGAACTGACCCTCACCGTCACCGAGCCGATCGTCGTCGCGCAGGAAGAGGGCAACATCGTTGTCACTCGTCCGAACGACGAGCGCAAGAACCGCGCACTGCACGGACTGAACCGCAGCCTCGTGAACAACCTCGTCGAGGGCGTCACCAAGGGCTACACCACGAAGATGGAAATCTTCGGCGTCGGTTACCGCGTGGCCGCCAAGGGCAAGGACCTGGAGTTCGCGCTCGGTTACAGCCACCCGGTGCCGATCGAGGCCCCCGAGGGCATCACCTTCGCGGTGGAGTCCCCGACCAAGTTCTCGGTCTCGGGCATCGACAAGCAACTAGTCGGCCAGATCTCGGCGAACATCCGCCGCCTGCGTCGTCCGGACCCCTACAAGGGCAAGGGCATTCGCTACGAGGGTGAGCAGATCCGCCGCAAGGTCGGAAAGACGGGTAAGTAAGACATGACTGACACAGCAACTCGTAAGCCCGTCGGCAAGGACGTCTCGACGCGTCGTCGCACCGCGACCAACCGTCGTCACTTCCGCCTGCGGAAGAAGATCAACGGCACCGCTGAGCGTCCTCGTCTGGCCGTCAAGCGCAGCAGCCGGCACATCCACGTCCAGGTGATCGACGATCTGACCGGCCGCACCCTCGCCGCCGCCAGCACCATCGAGGCCGACGTGCGCGCCGCCGGCGGCGACAAGTCCGCTCAGGCCGCCAAGGTCGGCGAACTGGTCGCGGCTCGCGCCAAGGCTGCCGGCATCGAAGCCGTGGTCTTCGACCGCGGCGGCAAGTCCTACCACGGACGGATCGCGGCCCTGGCCGACGCCGCCCGCGAGGGAGGACTGAAGTTCTGATGATGACCAGCAACAAGATCAGCAAGACCGGAGGGAACCTCTGATGCCCGGACGTCAGCGTGACGGCGGAAACGGACCCGCCGGAAACAACAACAGCAACGACAACCGCGGAGGCGGCGAGCGTCGCGGCCGCGGCGATCGTCGCGACAACCGTGGCGGCCGCGACCGCGAGGAGAAGAACCACCTCGAGCGCGTCGTCACCATCAACCGCGTGTCGAAGGTCGTCAAGGGCGGTCGTCGCTTCAGCTTCACCGCTCTCGTGGTGGTCGGCGACGGTAACGGCCTGGTCGGTGTCGGCTACGGCAAGGCCAAGGAAGTTCCCGCGGCCATCCAGAAGGGCGTCGAAGAGGCTCGCAAGAACTTCTTCCGCGTCCCGATGATCGGCGGGACGATCACCCACCCGGTGCAGGGCGAGGCCGCGGCCGGCGTCGTGCTCCTCCGCCCGGCCAGCCCGGGTACCGGTGTGATCGCCGGTGGCGCGGTGCGCGCCGTGCTCGAGTGCGCCGGCGTGTCCGACGTGCTGGCCAAGAGCCTCGGCTCGGACAACGCCATCAACGTCGTGCACGCCACCGTGGCAGCCCTGAAGTCGCTGCAGCGCCCCGAAGAGGTCGCTGCCCGACGTGGCCTGCCTGTCGAAGACGTCGCACCGGCCGGCATGCTGCGGGCCCGTGCGGCCGCCGCAGCAGCTGCAACGCAGGGAGCATGACATGGCAGAGCTGAAGATCACCCAGATCAAGGGCACCATCGGTACCAAGAAGAACCAGCGTGACAGCCTGCGGACCCTCGGACTGAAGGGCATCCGGAAGTCGGTCACCCGCGAGGACACCCCGATCAACCGCGGTCTCATCAACGTGGTCCGGCACCTCGTGACAGTCGAAGAGGTTTAAGCAATGACCATCAAGCTCCACCACCTTCGCCCCGCCCCGGGCGCGAAGACCGAGAAGACCCGGGTGGGTCGCGGCGAGGGCTCCAAGGGCAAGACCGCCGGGCGCGGCACCAAGGGCACCAAGGCCCGCAAGAACGTGCCCGCCGGCTTCGAGGGCGGCCAGATGCCGATCCACATGCGGCTGCCGAAGCTCAAGGGCTTCACCAACCGCAACCGGGTCGAGTACCAGGTCGTCAACGTCGGCGACATCTCGCGCCTGTTCCCGCAGGGCGGCACCATCGGCGTCGACGAACTCGTCGCCGCCGGCGCCGTTCGCAAGAACCGTCTCGTGAAGGTTCTGGGCAACGGCGAGCTGACCGTCAAGGTCGACATCACCGCAGACAAGTTCACCGGCTCCGCGAAGGAAAAGATCGCTGCTGCCGGTGGCACCGCTACCGAGCTGTAAAGACGGCTTCGCGTAGATGCTTCACTGATCACCCCCCGGTCAGGTGAGCGCCGTCGTGCCTCTCCAGGTGCGTGGACGCGCTCGCCTGACCGGTGGTGTTTGAAGGACTGTTAGAGTCTTTCACTGGCGCTGCCGACGCTCGCGTAAGAGCGAAGGCGGCAGCCGGATATTTCCCAGACTTTCAAGAAGCCGTAGACCCGCGTCCGGCCCCAGGGCCGTGGGCGGTAGGAGGAGTTAGTGCTTTCGAGCGTGTTGGCGACCTTCAGGACGCCGGATCTGAGGAAGAAGATCTTCTTCGTCCTCGGCATCATCGTGCTGTACCGCCTCGGTGCAACGCTGCCCTCCCCGGGTGTCGACTTCCGAGAGATCAACCACTGTGTGGACGCCGCGAACCAGGGCGACAACGGTCAGATCTACTCGCTGATCAACATGTTCTCCGGCGGCGCCCTGTTGCAGCTTTCGGTGTTCGCGATCGGCATCATGCCGTACATCACGGCGTCCATCATCGTTCAGCTGCTCACTGTGGTCATCCCGCGGTTCGAGCAGCTGCGCAAGGAGGGTCAGTCCGGTCAGAACAAGATGACGCAGTACACGCGTTATCTGACCGTCGCACTGGCGCTGCTGCAGTCCACCGGCATCGTCGCCCTGGCCTCCAACGGCGACTTGCTGCCGACGGCCCCGGGCTGTGACTCCGACAAGATCCTCAACGACCACAGCATCATGGCGCTGTGCATCATCGTGCTCACGATGACGGCGGGCGCTTGCGTGGTGATGTGGTTCGGCGAGCTGATCACCGAGCGCGGGGTCGGCAACGGCATGTCGCTGCTGATCTTCGCCGGCATCGCCGCGCGTCTGCCCGCCGAGGGCCGCACCATCCTGCAGGGCCGCGGCGGACTGGTCTTCGGCCTGGTCTGCGTCGCCGTCCTGGTGATCCTGGTGGCCGTGGTCTTCATCGAGCAGGGTCAGCGCCGCATCCCGGTGCAGTACGCCAAGCGGATGGTCGGCCGCAAGATGTACGGCGGCTCGTCGACGTACATGCCGATCAAGGTCAACACCGCCGGCGTCATCCCGGTCATCTTCGCGTCGTCCCTGCTGTACATCCCGCAGCTGGTGCTGAACCTGACCCAGGGCTCGGGCGACCAGGCCGCGGGCTGGCGCGTGTGGCTTGACGACAACCTGGTGAACCAGGCGAGCTGGTTCCACATCGTCACCTACTTCCTGCTGATCATCTTCTTCACGTACTTCTACGTGGCGGTGACCTTCAATCCCGAAGAACGCGCCGACGACATGAAGCGCTACGGCGGCTTCATCCCGGGCATCCGTCCGGGCAAGCCCACCGCGGACTACCTCAGCTATGTGCTGAGCCGGATCACGCTTCCGGGTTCGCTGTACCTGGGCATCATCGCCATCCTCCCGAACCTGTTCCTCGAGATCGGCAACAGCAGCAGTGTGGCGAACCTCCCGTTCGGAGGCACCGCAATCCTGATCATGGTGGGCGTCGGCCTCGATACCATGAAGCAGATCAACAGCCAGCTGATGCAGCGCAAGTACGAAGGATTCCTCAAGTGAGACTGGTCATTCTCGGACCTCCCGGAGCCGGCAAGGGCACGCAGGCAGAACTGCTGTCCGAGACTCTCGGCATTCCCCACATCTCCACCGGCGACCTGTTCCGCGCGAACATCTCGCAGGGCACGCCCATCGGCGTCGAGGCCAAGAAGTACCTCGACTCCGGCAATCTGGTCCCGCCGGAGATCACCGTGAACATGGTGCGTGAGCGCCTGGCGGAGCCGGACGCCTCGAACGGCTTCATCCTCGACGGGTTCCCGCGTTCGGTGGAGCAGGCCGTCGCTCTGGAAGCCATCCTCGACGGCCTGGGCGTGAAGCTCGACGGCGTGCTCAGCTTCACCGTCGACGAGGACGTCGTCGTCGAGCGCATGATGGCCCGCGGTCGTGCCGACGACACCGAAGAAGTGATCCGCAACCGGATGCACGTCTACTCCGCTGAGACGGCTCCGCTGCTCGATCACTACGCCGGATCGATCACCTCGATCGACGCCGTCGGCGACGTCGCCGAGGTTCATCGTCGCGTGCTGACCTCGCTCGGCAAGGCCTGACCGATTCGCGTGGGATTCCGCAAGCCCAAGCCGGTGCCGTTCCGCAGTGCCGGTGAACTCGAAGCGATGGCCGCCGCCGGTGCGATCGTCGGCCGGGCGCTGGTCGCCTGCCGCGAAGCGTCGAAGGAGGGCGTGAGCACCGCCGACCTCGACGAGATCGCCGAAACGGTGATCCGCGAGGCCGGCGCGGTGCCGTCGTTCAAGGGCTACAACGGCTTCCCGGGTTCCATCTGCAGTTCGGTCAACGACGTCGTGGTGCACGGCATCCCGTCGCCCGACGTGGTGCTCGCCGAGGGCGACCTCGTCTCGATCGACTGTGGCGCCATCCTCGACGGCTGGCACGGCGACTCGGCGTGGACCTACGGCGTCGGCGCACTGTCGAAGGCCGATGAGCAGTTGAGCGAGGCCACCCGACTGTCCCTGGAAGCCGGCATCGCCGCGATGCTTCCGGGCAACCGGCTCGCCGACGTCACCTCGGCCATCGAGAACGGCACTTATGCTGCGGAGAAGGCACTGGGGCGGGGCTTCGGCATCGTCTCCGGCTACGGCGGGCACGGCATCGGCCGTGAGATGCACCTCGACCCGTTCCTGCCGAACGAGGGCAAGCCGCGCCCCAACCCGATCCTGGTGGTCGGATCCACGCTGGCGATCGAGCCGATGCTGACGCTCGGCACGTCGGAGACGTCGGTGCTCGACGACGACTGGACGGTCGTGACCGACGACGGCTCGCGGGCCGCGCACTGGGAGCACACCGTCGCGGTGACCGAAGACGGCCCGCGGATTCTCACGCTCCGTCCGTAGTCCCGCGGCGCCCCAGACAGCGGCGTCGTATACGTGGGCTTGCGCCTGCGTTCAGGGTGTTGCCTGCCTTCAGTGTGCGGCCTTCCCCCGCGCCGTCTCGCCTGCCTTCAGCGAGCAGCGTTCTCCTCGATGGTTGAGCGAGCGGAGCGAGTCGAAACCAGCCACCCCGCCACCAGCACGCCCACCGCGAACAGGCAGTAGGCGTTGCCGACGATGTGCTGCCAGAAGTTCCAGGTGAGTTCGGCGTCGCGGCGATGCGGGACCAGCCAGTGCGGGCCGACGTAGAAGATCACCAGCGCAGCGGCAGTGGTGGCGACCAGCCAGGCGTGTCGATCTCCGTCGGCGATCGCGCAACCCGCCACCAGCAGCGCCGAGGCGATCCACACCCAGTGGTGCGACCACGACACCGGTGAGATCAGCAGCACCGTCAGCGCGTTGACCAGCAGGGCTGAGGGCACACCGAAGACCGAGTCGGTGCGCACCAGGCGAGACATCCAGACCGCGGCGAGCACGACGACGACCAGCGACGTCAGCAGCCATGCCGCGTTCGCGACTGTGTCGGAGAGGCCGAATCGAAAGTAGAGGCCCTTGAGCGACTGATTGCTGGTGAAGTACGGGGCGCCGATGCGGTTGGTGGAGCTCAGGGTGCCGCCGAACCAGTACTCGAGCGAATCGCTCCAGGCCAGCAGGAAGCCGACCGCGGCGGCGCCGATCGTCGACGCCACCATCGTCAGTGCGGCGCGCACGTCCCGGCGCACCACGAAGTACAGCAGGAACGCGGCGGGGGTGAGCTTGATCGAGACCGCGATGCCGATGAGCATGCCGCGCGGCCAGAACGGCCTGTCGACCAGGACGTCTGCGGTGATGACGAACATCAGGACCATGTTGATCTGGCCGAAGCTGAGCGTCTCGCGCACCGGTTCCAGATAGAGCGCGGCCGCGACGATCGCGACGACCAGCGCCGCCCGGTCGACGGGCGCCATCGCCGGCCGCAGCCGCAGCAGGAACAGCCAGAGGGTGCCGGCCAGGGCCAGCACGGAGACGGCGAACATGGCGGCGTCCGCGGGATCGCGCGGCAGCGCGGCGAGCGGCGCGAAGAACACGGCGGCCAGCGGGGGATAGGTGAACGGCAGGGACACGCCGTCGACCTGAGGCAGCGGGCCGTAGAGGTCGACGCCGTCGAGCCAGGTGCGTCCGCCCAGCCGGTAGACCTGAAGGTCCAGGTACTTCTGCCAGACGTGCCAATACAGTCCGGCGCAGACGGCAAGGGCCAGCAGGACCAGCGCAGCAGTCAACCGGTGCTGCGGCCTGGAGAAAGTCACCCGCAGATCTTACCCGGCGTCACACGTCCAGAATCAGGGTGACCGGACCGTCGTTGGTCAGGGAGACCTCCATGTGCGCGCCGAAGCGTCCGGTCGCGACCGTCGCGCCCAGTCGGCGCAGTTCGTCGACGACGGCGTCCACCAGCGGCTCGGCGACCGGCCCCGGCGCGGCGGCGTTCCACGACGGCCGGCGTCCCTTGCCGGTGTCGGCGTAAAGGGTGAACTGGCTGATCACCAGCAGTGGTGCGCCGACGTCGGCGGCCGAGCGTTCGGGGCCGTCGTCGGGCCGGAAGATTCGCAGACGCCAGATCTTGTCGGCGAGGCTCGCGGCTCGGGCGGGCGTGTCGTCGTGGGTGACGCCGACCAGGACGACGAGCCCCAGTACGCCGTCGGCGAGGTCCAGGCTGCCGACCACTCGGTCGTCGACGGTGACTGCGGCACGTGAGACCCGTTGGACGACGGCCCTCACGTGTAGAGCTTCTCGGGGTCTTCGGGCAACAGCATCGAGGTGAGCCAGCCGACGATCGAGATCACGACGGCTCCCCACACCGCCGACCACCAGAAGTCGCGGACCTCGAGACCCCACGGGAAGACGTTCCCGGTGAGCCAGGACGTGAGCTCCAGCATCAGCGCATTGATGATGATGTGGAACAGCCCCAGGGTGAGGATGTAGAGGGGAATCGACAGGAACTGGACGACGGGCTTGATGAAGCCGTTGACCAGACCGAAGACCACCGCGACCAGGAAGACGACGCCGAACTTGCCCCACCACGTGTGAACGTCGTGGAAGTCGAAGTACACCCCGGACACGATCAGGGTGGCGGCCCAGAGCGCGAACGCGGAGAAGAGGCTGCGGATGAGGAATGCGCGCATGCGGCCCAGTCTGTCATGGACGGTCGCCCGGCACGCGGGACTGCCGGGTTCGTCCGAACGGACCGGCGATCGGCCGCCGCGCGATCCACCGCGAACATCGACATGGCCAGGGTGGACATGGGCGAGATGCCGGGCGCCGCGTGCCGTGACGGCGACAGTCGGTGTCTGCTGAGCTGAGGCTGTGCTGGGCCGGGATCAGGCCCACGGCGGCCGGCCGCCGGGCGGAACCTGCTGCTTGTTCATGTTCGGGCCGGCCGGGGACTGCGGACCCGGTGCGAACTGCTGCGGCCCCGGCGACTGCGGATATTGCTGTTGGGGGAGCTGCGGCCGGGGGCCAGGCTGCGGCGGACGCGGCTGCTGCGGATGCGACGGCGGCCCGAAGCTGCCGGGCGCCTGCGGCTGCTGTCCGAACGGTCCCGGTCCTTGCGGCTGCTGACCGTACTGGTTCTGTGCGTACTGATTCTGCGGCGCAGGGGCGACGCCGAAACCGCGCTGCGTGAGCGCCTTGTTCACCTCGGGATCGCCCAGCGTCGACAGATGCTTCAGCAGCCCGGGGTCGGTCGCCGGATTCGCCGCCACGTGGGGCCGCAGCGCGGGAGCGTTGTGGACCATGTGGGTCAGCGTCTGCGGGGGAGTCTGCGGGTTGCGGGCCATCGCGACGTCGCCCGGCGCGGCCGCCGGCGGAGACTGCATACCGCGGCCGGCGTTGCGAAACGCCGGACCGAGCGCCGCCATGATCGGCTGGCGGAAGCGAATCACCAGGCCGACGATCACCGCCAGCACGATCAGCAGAATCGGTGCCTTGTAGCTCCCGCCCCCGATCCCGCCGCCGCGGCGCTTGGCCAGCAGATCGGAGGCGTCGGCCGTCTCGAGGACGCCGGGGTCCGCCGAGACGAGGTGCGAGGGGTCGACGAGAGTCAGGAGGTCGGCGATCATGAGCGAAGGATAGAACTGCGACGACGTACCCGGTAAGCGCCCGATCGGGGGAACTTCGTCGCGTTGGGCGTCGATTGGCGCGTGCGGCCCGGACTCGCGTAGACTCGAACCTCGGTGCGTCGTGCGGTTTCGCATGTCCGCGTCCCGGATCTGCTCAGCAGTCCGGAAACACGGTCCGCACCAACCGTATCGGAAAGACAAAGATTCAACCGGGCGACGCAGATCGCGCCGCCCAGAATCGCGGAGGACATGGCTAAGAAAGATGGAGCCATTGAGGTCGAGGGTCGCGTAGTCGAGCCCCTGCCCAATGCGATGTTCCGCATTGAGCTGGAGAACGGCCACAAGGTACTCGCCCACATCAGCGGCAAGATGCGGCAGCACTACATCCGCATCCTGCCCGAGGATCGGGTCGTCGTGGAGCTCTCGCCCTACGATCTCGGCCGCGGACGCATCGTCTACCGCTACAAGTAGCCCCGGGTTCGATCCGGGTAAGAAATCCCCGGGCACCCGCCCGGGTCATCAACGAGGAGAAGCTGACGTGAAGGTCAAGCCGAGCGTCAAGCCGATCTGTGAGAAGTGCAAGGTGATCCGTCGTAACGGCCGGGTCATGGTGATCTGCGAAAACCTGCGTCATAAGCAGCGTCAGGGCTGATCAGCGTCCTTCTTCGGGTCGCTTGAAGACCACAACTGAACATCGTCACCACCAAGGAACTCCCAGAACCAGCATCGGCAGACGAGCCGGTGCCGACCCCCGGATCAGAGGCCGGGGCCCGACGCAGAGTCGGGACGGGCTGGGAGCAGACCTCTGAGCGAATTAAGGAACACCACCCATGGCACGTGTTGCAGGTGTGGATCTTCCCCGCGAAAAGCGGCTGGAGATCGCACTCACGTACATCTACGGAGTTGGGCGCACCACCTCCAAGGAGATCCTTGCCGCCACCGGTCTGTCCGCAGACCTGCGCGCCAAGGACCTCACCGACGCAGACGTCGCGAAGCTGCGTGAGTACATCGAATCCTCGGTGAAGGTCGAGGGTGACCTCCGCCGCGAGGTGCAGGCCGACATCCGTCGCAAGATCGAGATCGGGTGCTACCAGGGTCTGCGGCATCGTCGCGGCCTGCCGGTCCGCGGTCAGCGCACCAAGACCAATGCCCGCACCCGCAAGGGCCCGAAGAAGACCATCGCCGGGAAGAAGAAGTAATGCCTCCGAAGTCACGCAGCGCTGGCCCCAAGAAGGGCACCCGCCGTCGCGATAAGAAGAACGTCCCGCACGGCCACGCGCACATCAAGTCGACGTTCAACAACACGATCGTTTCGATCTGCGACCCCAACGGCAACGTGATCAGCTGGGCGTCGTCGGGTCACGTGGGCTTCAAGGGCTCGCGCAAGAGCACCCCGTTCGCCGCGCAGCTCGCTGCCGAGAACGCGGCCCGCAAGGCCCAGGAGCACGGCGTCAAGAAGGTCGACGTGTTCGTCAAGGGTCCGGGTTCGGGTCGCGAGACCGCGATTCGCTCGCTCCAGGCCGCCGGCCTCGAAGTCGGCACGATCTCCGATGTCACCCCGCAGCCGCACAACGGTTGCCGTCCGCCCAAGCGGCGCCGGGTCTAGCGGGAAGGTAAGGACTAGAAACAATGGCTCGTTATACCGGACCCGCAACCAAGAAGTCGCGTCGTTTGCGCGTCGACCTCGTCGGCGAAGACAAGGCGTTTGAGCGCCGTCCCTACCCGCCCGGCCAGCACGGCCGCGCGCGGATCAAGGAGACCGAGTACCTGCTCCAGCTGCAGGAGAAGCAGAAGGCCCGCTTCACCTACGGCGTGATGGAGAAGCAGTTCCGCCGCTACTACGAGGAGGCGAACCGTCGCACCGGCAAGACCGGCGACGAGCTGCTGAAGATCCTCGAGACCCGGCTGGACAACGTGGTCTACCGTGCCGGACTGGCCCGTACGCGGCGCCAGGCCCGACAGATGGTCAGCCACGGCCACTTCACCGTCAACGGTGTGAAGGTCGACGTCCCCAGCTACCGCGTCAGCCAGTACGACATCATCGATGTCCGGCCGAAGTCGCTGAGCACCGTTCCGTTCCAGATCGCCAAGGAGATCCAGGGCGAGCGTCCGGTGCCGGCATGGCTTCAGGTCGTGCCGTCGACGCTGCGCATCCTCGTGCACAACGTGCCCGAGCGAGCGCAGATCGAGGTGCCGCTGACCGAGCAGCTCATCGTCGAGTACTACTCGAAGTAACCCACGCCCCACCGCCGTCCGGCACCAGCCGTTCGGTCCACTTCTAGGCCGTCATATAGCGGTCGGCCACAAGGAGAGAAACAACAATGCTGATTTCCCAGCGACCCGCACTGTCCGAAGAGGTCATCGCCGAGAACCGGTCGAAGTTCGTCATCGAACCGCTCGAGCCCGGCTTCGGCTACACCCTCGGCAACTCGCTGCGCCGCACCCTGCTGTCGTCCATCCCGGGCGCGGCGGTCACCAGCGTGCGCATCGACGGCGTCCTGCACGAGTTCACGACCGTCGCCGGGGTCAAGGAAGATGTCACCGAGATCATCCTGAACCTCAAGGGCCTGGTCGTGTCCTCCGAAGAGGACGAGCCGGTCACCATGTACGTCCGCAAGCAGGGTCCCGGTGACGTCACCGGCGCCGACATCGTGCCGCCGGCCGGTGTCACCGTGCACAACCCGGACCTGCACATCGCGACCCTCAACGACAAGGGCAAGCTCGAGATCGAGCTCGTCGTCGAGCGGGGCCGCGGCTACGTGCCGGCCGTGCAGAACAAGGCCACCGGCGCCGAGATCGGCCGCATCCCGGTCGACTCGATCTACTCGCCGGTCCTGAAGGTGACCTACAAGGTCGAGGCCACCCGTGTCGAGCAGCGCACCGACTTCGACCGACTGGTGCTCGACGTCGAGACCAAGAACTCGATCTCGCCGCGCGACGCCCTGGCGTCGGCCGGCAAGACCCTGGTCGAGCTCTTCGGCCTGGCCCGCGAGCTCAACGTCGAGGCCGAGGGCATCGAGATCGGCCCGTCGCCGATCGAGGCCGACCACATGGCGTCGTTCAACCTCCCGATCGAGGACCTGGAGCTGACCGTGCGCAGCTACAACTGCCTCAAGCGCGAGGGTGTGCACACCGTCGGCGAGCTGGTTGCCCGCACCGAGTCGGACCTGCTGGACATCCGCAACTTCGGCCAGAAGTCGATCGACGAGGTCAAGGTGAAGCTGCACGCCATGGGCCTGTCCCTCAAGGACAGCCCGGCCAGCTTCGACCCGTCGCAGGTCGCCGGTTACGACCCGGCCACCGGCACCTGGTCCGATGATTCGGGCCTGGACGACGGTGGCGAGGATTTCGCTGAGACCGAGCAGCTCTAAGCGGCTCAACCAAACCCCGACCCGCTCGCGAGAGTCGGTCACCTCACAGGAGAGAGACAATGCCCAAGCCCACCAAGGGTGCCCGCCTCGGCGGGTCGGCCAGCCACCAGAAGGCGATCCTGGCGAACCTGGCCACCGCGCTCTTCGAGCACGGCCGCATCACCACCACCGAGGCCAAGGCCAAGCGCCTTCGTCCGTACGCCGAGAAGCTGATCACCCACGCGAAGGCCGGCCAGCTGGCCAACCGTCGCCAGGTGCAGAAGGACATCCGCGACCAGGACATCCTGCATGTGCTGTTCGCTGAGATCGGCCCGTTCTTCGCTGATCGCGACGGCGGCTACACGCGCATCATCAAGACGCTGCCGCGCAAGGGTGACAACGCCCCCATGGCAGTGATCGAGCTGGTCCGCGAGTCGACCGCGTCGAACGAGGCCAACCGCGCGAACCGCGCAGCGGCCTCGAAGAAGGCCGCCCAGGCCGAGAACCCGGTCGAGGCCGTGATCGACGAGGCCACCCCGGCCGAGGTCGAGAACGCCGAAGCCGTGTCTGAAGGCGCTGACGAGAACCAGGCCGCGGCTACCGCGGACGAGGCTCTCGCCGAGGGCGCCGACGTCGACGGAGACAAGGCCTGATCGTCGTCATCAGCACGAACATGTACGAACCCGCCGCCACCGATTCCGGTGACGGCGGGTTCGTCGTCTCTGCCGCGTCCGAAGACCAGGTGCGACTGCGCCTGGTGATCGGCTACGACGGCACCGACTTCTCCGGCTGGGCCACCCAGCCCGGCCGCCGCACCGTGTGCGAGACCCTGGAGACCACGCTCGGCACCGTGCTGCGTTCGCCGGTCCGGCTCATCGTGGCCGGCCGTACCGACGCCGGAGTCCACGCGAGCGGCCAGGTCGCCCACTGCGACGTGCCGGCCGCGTCGCTGACCGCCCGGTCCATCGACGGCGATCCGTCGCGCCTGGTGCGCCGCCTGGCCAAGATGCTTCCCGACGACGTCCGGGTCAAAGACGTCACGGCGGTGTCCGGCGACTTCGACGCCCGCTTCTCGGCGCTCGCGCGCCGCTACGAGTACCGCCTGAGCGACGCCTCCTGGGGTCCGGAGCCGGTACGCGCCCGCGACACCGCCGACTGGCGCCGTCCGCTCGACGTGGACGCGATGAATGCGGCGTCGTCGTCGTTGATCGGGCTGAACGACTTCGCCGCCTTCTGCCGATTCCGGGAGGGTTCGACGACGATCCGCGAACTCCAGGAGTTCGGTTGGCGCCGCGAGGGCGGCGTGCTGATCGCCCGGGTGAAGGCCGACGCCTTCTGCTGGTCGATGGTCCGGTCCCTGGTGGGCGCGGTCGCCACGGTCGGGGAGGGGCGGCGGCCCGTCGACTGGTGCGCGGGACTGCTGTCCGAGCGCAGCCGCAGCGCGCAGGTGCCGGTGGCGCAGGCCCGCGGCCTGTCGCTGGCGGAGGTCTACTACCCGCCCGCCGGCGAGTGGGCGGCACGCAACGCCCAGACCCGGGACGTCCGCAAGGCGGGAGACATCGCCGGCGGTTGCTGCGGCGACTGAGCGCGGACCGTCAGGGCCGAAGAATCAGTGCGCAAAGATCTTGGCGACCACGACGGCGAGTGCCAGCAGCGCTGTGAGCAGCCCGGCGATCAGGACCTGCGGTGTGACCGCCTCGCCTCGGACCCGCGCGGAGACGATCGGAATGCTGGCCAGTCGCAAGACGATCACTCCGCCGGCCACCGCCAGCGACCACACCGTGGGAAGCCAGCCGAGCCAGCCCAGGATCAGTGCCAGCGTCGGGACCGACGCCGAACTCAGGATGGGTAGCGCGTCGCGGATGTCCTGCAGGAGTTCATGTCGCGCGTCGTCGTCCGTGCCGCCGGTGGCGATCGTCGCGTGGGCGACGAATTCGGCGAAGATGTGTGCCAGGAAGGTCGTGAGGCCGGCGCCGAAGACCACCCAGGCGGCGTGCCCGGAGTGGATGCCCTCCGGCGTCAGCACGGCGACCGCGGCCAGCGTCAGGACATTGCCGTAGACGTACGCCACCAGGCGCGACCTGACGCGGGACACCGGCAGGGGGTCGCCGGCGCGGTTGAACAGGATTCCGTGCCAGCCGACTGACGCCTTGCCGACACCGTGCAACATGTCATCGATGCTTTCACATCGCCGGGCACCGAGGGGACGGGCCCGGCTCAACGAATTCGGCCCCTCCGCCATCGACTGCGTCGGGGGCGGAGAGGCCGGTCAGTCGTACGACGACGGGGTCAGCTGAGCGGACGGCCTTCGCTGTCCCGCACCTTGCCGGTCAGCATCTGGATGCCGTCGACGAGGGCCCAGATGCTGACACCCAGAATCACGAAGATGCCGACGACGATGATCGTCAGCACGCAACCGCCCAGGAACAGGCCGAGCTGGATCCCGGCGGTCTTGTTGTCGCCGATGTAGAAGCGTCCGGCGCCGAAGCATCCGAGGAAGATCTGCAGTAGGCCGGCGACCATCTTCTGCTTGTCCGACAGCGGCTCGCCGGTCACCGGGTCGCGGCCGTACGGGGCCTGCGGATCGACGCCGGGAGCGAAGCCGCCCTGCGGCTGGTACGGGGCGACCGGGACCGGGAGGGGGCTGCCCGGGTTCGGGGCCTGCTGCGAGAACTGGTTGTCGGGGTACGGATTCGTCATACGGCGAATCGTGACATATGGGCGGATCGGAAGAGAGATCCGCTCATTCGGTCAACTGACGCTGCGCTCGGTGTCGATCGCTTCCAGGACGTCGGCGAGGAGCTCGTCGTCGCCGGTCAGTTCGTCGAGGCGTCGACCGTGCTGCATCAGCCGCTGCCAGTTCTTCGGGTCGAAGTCCACCGGCGTCGTGGTGGCCAGGAACTCTTCGACCAGGGCGATGAATCGCTGCGGATCGTCGCGGAACGGGAAGTGACCGGCCCCGGCGAAGATCTCGACGCGGGCATGCGGGATGACCGCGCCGATCAGGTCGGCGTGATGCACCGGGATCACGGTGTCCCGGTCGCCCCAGATCACCAGCATCGGCAGGCGTTCGGTGAGATAGGCGCGGTCGATCATCGAGACCACCTGACCGCGCCAGTCCACGACGGCGCGCAGCGTGGAGATGAACGCGCTCTGGGAGCGCGGATCGGCCAGGTCGCTGGTGATGCGGAGCAGATCCTGGTGGTCGGTGATGAGGTGTTTGGGGGTCAGGCGCGAGGGGATGCCGGGAACGCCGTCGACGGAGTCCAGAATGCGCGACGCCGCGCCCAGGGCGGGCAGGACGCCGGGCAGCGCCAGTGAGCGCAGGAAGGTCGGGACGCCGGGCACCGAGGCCAGGCGCAGCAGCGGATTGACATCGCGCGTCACGCCGCCCGCGGCCACCAGGACGAGCCGTTCCACGAAACGCGGGAACTGGTAGCAGAACTGCATGGCGACGCCGCCGCCGAGCGAATGGCCCACGACAGTGACCTTGCTGATCCCCAGCACCACCAGCAGGTCGCGCATGCCGTTGGCGAACGCGGCGACCGAGTAGTCGGCGCGCGGCTTCTCCGACAGCCCGTGGCCGAGGAGGTCCGGGGCGATCACCGTGTGCTCGCGCGCCAGTTCACCGATGATCTCGTCCCAGGTCGACGAGTTGTCGCCGATCCCGTGCAGCAGGAGGAGCACCGGGCCGCTGCCGGCGATCCGATAGGCACGCCGGTATCGGTGCACGGTCCGGTACTCGATGCGGACCGGGGGCAGGGCGGACGTAGGGGCGGTCATGGCGTCTCCTGGGCTGGGGTGCGACGTGGCGACACTTCGCAGTCTGCCACGTCTCGGTGCACCTGGTGGGCCGCGGTCCGCTTGTGCGGGCCGATCTTCACACCTTCGCAACATCGTGGGCGCTACGCCAGTACACCGCTGTGCGGTCTCGCCTGGTGGCATTCGGGTGGTCAATGGCGTCGTCTATAGCCTCCGGACATCTCGGTCAGCAGGTCGGCGACCAGGGGTTTGGGCTTGGCATCGGAACGCAGCAGGGCAGAGACCGGGAGGGTGAAGTCGAGGCTGCGGCGACATGCGATTCCGGGCTGCAGTGGATCTTCGTAGAGGAGAGTCCAGCTGTCCGGCTGATTGACCAGCTCGAATGCGACGGAATGGCCCGGGCGGATCTCCGGGCCGAAGCGGACTGTCGTGCGCGAGGCGTCGAAGACCTGCTGCACCAGGCGGTGCAGCAGCACCTGCCGGTCCGCGGGCGGCAGCAGCAGCGGGTAGTCGGCGAGTGCGGCGGGCCCGGGGGAGCGGCCCGACGCGGCCAGGGGGTGACGGGTGCTGAAGGCGATCACGGCCTGGTCCACCCACAGCGGGTCGAGGAACAGTCCGGGCCGGTCGACGCGACCGCGGACCAGCGCCAGATCGGCCTCGCCGGAGGCGACGGCGTCGACGCGCTGCCCGAATGGCTTGATGAGGAAATCGATCTCGGCGTCCGGATGCCGTTCGCGGACCGCGGAGATCGCGGTCAGCGCGGTCCGGGCGAACGACATGTTGGCGGCCACCCGGACCCGCTCGGGACGCGGCGCGACGGCGGCCACCGCGTCGTCGCGCAGCGTGAGGACCCGGCGTGCGTAGTCGAGCAGCACCTGGCCGGGCTCGGTGAGCTGAGCCTGTCGGCGGGAGCGGTCGAAGAGTTCGACGCCGAGCCCCCGTTCGAGCGCCGCGATCTGATGGCTGACGGCCGATTGCGAGACGAAGCACTGTGCGGCGGCCCGGGAGAATCCGCCGGTCTCGGCGACGGCGACGAAGTACTCGAGCTGGCGGAACTCCATTCCGTCATTATATGACGAAAACTGATGAGTCCTAGAACTAGAAACCAGTGTCACCGCCTTGTTGGGTCGGATGGGCATCTACCAGACTGATGCGAGTAAGGAATCGCAGGACGTGCCGAGGAGACCGGGTGCGATTCACAGGGAAAGCACTCACAAGGAAGTGAACGAGATGCGCAGCACCGACGTGGTGATCATCGGATCGGGATTCGGCGGCCTCGCCGCAGCCAAGCAGCTGGCGAAGTCGAACGTCTCCGCGGTCCTGATTTCGGCCACCGACGAGCATCTCTTCCAGCCGCTGCTTTACCAGGTCGCCACCGGCGTCCTGCAAGCCGAGGAGATCGCGCCGCCGATCGCCGGGGTGCTGGCCGACAAGAAGACGATCGACGTGGTGCGCGGCTACGTGACCGGCGTCGACGCCGAGAACCGCGTCGTGACCTACACCGACGCCGACGGCGGCGTGCAGAAGCTGGGCTACGAGCAGCTGATCGTGGCCGCAGGCGCGGCGCAGGGCTACTTCGGCCACGACGAGTGGGCCGAGCGCACTTTCTCGCTCAAAACGCTCGACGACGCGACGCGCCTGCGCGCTCACCTGCTGGACTGCTTCGAAGCGCAGGATCCGGCCGAGGGCGTGCGCACCTTCGTGGTGGTCGGCGGCGGCGCGACCGGCGTCGAGATCGCCGGTCAGATCAAGGAACTGTCGAATCGCTACTTCACCGACGTCCCGGCCCAGGTCCTCCTGGTCGAGGGCGCCGGCGACCTGCTCCCGGTGTACGGCGGCCGACTGTCGGCCTTCACGCGCAAGACGCTGGAGCGCGCGGGCGTCGAGGTGCTGACCGACACGTTCGTCACCGATATCGACGACGACGCCGTCACCCTGCGCAACGCCGACGGCGACACCCGGGTGCTGGCCACCCGCACCGTGGTGTGGTCGGCGGGCGTGCAGGCGACGCCGCTGACCAAGGTGGTCGCCGAGGCGACCGGCTGCGACACCGATCGCGCCGGACGCTTGCTGATCAACCCCGATCTGACTGTCGGCGGCCGGGCCGACGTCTTCGCGATCGGCGACATGACCAGCCTGAACGGCTACCCCGGACAGAGTCCGGTGGCCATGCAGGAAGGTCGGCACGCGGCCGACATGATCCGCGGAAAGATCTCGCGCGGCACCCCGTTCCGCTACTTCGACAAGGGCAGCATGGCGGTGGTGAACCGGCACAACGCCGTGGTCGACGCGCCGTTCGGCGTCAAGCTCACCGGCTTCCTCGGCTGGCTGGCCTGGCTCGGCGTCCACCTGTTCTACCTGGTGGGATTCCGCAATCGGGTGGCTGCGGTGGCTTCGTGGTTCCGGTCGTTCGCCGGCCGGGCCCGGCCCGGCTTCGACCAGGTGACGCGCACCGAGACGGTCGACGAGCCGCCCGCCCGGCAGCTGGCGGCCTGACAGGCTGCGCGCGGGGTATCAGACGCTGTCCCGCTCCGGGTGTGGGTTCCCGCGGATTACTGGACAATTCGCGGGAACCGGCGTGTGGAGCGGGAAGGCGAGCGTGGGGCGTGGAGCGCCTCGTCAGGCGGCCGTCGCGGCGAGCGACTGCGCGTAGTTGACGCGGGAGCTGATGTCCGGCAGCACGGCCTGGGAGTTCGCCGGGATGGTCGCGGCGTAGTACACGCCGTTGACGCCGCGCACGGTCACCTGCACCGAGCCGGTGGTCTGCCGGTCCTTCATCAGCAAGAACAGCAGACTCAGCGCGCACACCAGGAAGAACCCGACCAGGGCCAGGACGAGGCCGGTCTGGGACATCCGCTCGGTGTACATGGTGCGGTCGGTGACCGACCACTGCGAACCTTTGAGCGGGAACGACCCTGCGGGGGTGATCACCTGCGTCTGTGTCACGGTGATCTCGCCGATCTGTACCAGCGGCATCTCACCCGCCGGCGACGGTCCGCCGAACGGAGCCTGGCCGCCGAGCTGAGGCCGTCCCGTACTGCGGTGCCCCGTACTGCGACCCGCCGAGCTGGGCGGGCGGCAGCGGCGCCGGCTGCCCGTAGGCGGGCTGGCCGTAGGCCGGATTGTTCTGGGGCTGCTGCGGGTAGGTCACGTTGAGGATGATGACACAGGGGTGCGACATCGTCGTCGCCAGGTGAGCGCTGCGTCGTCGACGACATGCCGGTCAATCCGGGCAGAACGGCTCCTGCCTGCGCAGACTGGTCCCGCCGAAGTCGTCGGCGATGGTGGCGGCCAACTCCATGAACGACCTGCGTGTCCGCTTGGACAGCAGGTCCAAGTCGATGTCGGCTCCCTCGGAGAGGTGATCGTCGAAGGCGACGGTGTGCACTGCGCGGCAGCGCGTCAGGAAGTGCTGGGCCAGCTGGTCGACGTCGATCGTCGACGATCCGGGTCGCGCCGAGCTCAGCACCACCACGCAGCGGCCGATCAGGTGACCCAGTCCGTGGCCGGCCAGCCAGTCGAGGGTGGCTCCGGCGCTGCGCGCACCGTCGAGCGCCGGTGAGCTGACCAGGATGATCGCGTCGGCCAGATCAAGCACTCCGCCCATCGCCGAGTGGCTCAGTCCCATATAACATCGTCAACCGCTATGATCCAGGCGTGACCACCACACGACGCCGC